>JABXIA010000027.1 GCA_013373325.1 Paracoccaceae bacterium | reverse complement strand
TTTCAGAGATGTTTTCACCCAGCAAGGTGCCTGCGTAGCCCGCGCGGGCGACCCGGTCCAGTGGCGACGATCCGTCAGACCCGAAGTGCCAAGGCCGGTTTTGCACGGACATATCGCGGGAATGAGTCGCAGCAGCAGCGGTCAGCTCCGCGTTCAGCTGAACCGCCTGAGCACCAGCGGCCTGGCGCAGCGCATTGACCGAGTCGAGCATTCGCAGCTGCACCTTGTCTGCATTCCTGATGCGGTAGGACCCGCCGGATTCTGATGACGGTGTACAGGCTGCCGCCAGCGTTAGGATTGCAGCAGCCATCAGCAGAAAAACGCGATTCATAATGCTCTCTCGCTCTATCAGTCGCTGATGCGTTTATCCTTCCTGTGGCAGCTGTGCAAACGGACCGGCAGAATTATGCGGACTTGGACGCCGGATTGATTTGCGACTGCGGCTTTCCGGCCATAAAATACTGCAATCTATGATACTGAAAGCGCAAGTTGGAAGATGTGATGTCCCGAAAACCATTTGAAATCTTCAGCCGGAGGCAGTTCCTTGCCGGAAGTGCTGCCTTGATGTCCTCTTCGGCGCTGGCGCAGGAGGATCCTGATAACGTTGAGCCGGCCTATGACCCTTTGCGCCCGCCGCCAGAGCCGGAACCGCCTGTCCAGCGCAATATTTCCGCCTTCCGCGCAAAATCCTGGCGGCCGTATTTCGACAATTTGCGCAACGGAGCGATTCTGGTCGATATCGACAGCCGGGCGCTGCACTACTGGTCCGCGGACGAAAACACTTACAAGCTGTTCCCGTCATCGGTTCCGCTTTCAGACGATCTGACACGCCGCGGCCGCACCCAGGTTGTGCGCAAGGTCGAGGGACCAAGCTGGGCGCCAACACCCAATATGCGCAAGCGAAACCCGGAGTGGCCTGCCTACATTCCACCGGGCCCGGATAACCCGCTGGGTACCCATGCGCTTTACCTAGGGTGGAAGTATTACCGGATCCATGGAACCCACGATACGCGCAAGATAGGGCGCAAGTCGTCGAACGGTTGCATCGGGCTTTACAATGAGCATATCGCCGAGTTGTTCAGCCTGGCAAAAGTCGGCACTCAGGTGTTGCTAATTTGACGACACGCGGCGGGGCGCTAAGCTGTTAACTATAACAAGCAATTGCAATCCCGCGTTTTTGCTGGTTAGAAAAAAATACGAGGTAAGTCTTGGGTGCGCGGTTCAGATGTTTGATCCGCGCAAATTCTGGAGGTTAACATGAAAAAACTCGTTATCGCTGCTGCGCTGACCGCTGCTGCTTCCACCGCCACCGCTGGCAACCTGTCTGAGCCGGTTGTTGAACCGCCGGTCATCGTGGAAGAAGCTCAGGGTTCTTCCAGCGGCATCCTGCTGCCGCTGCTGCTGCTGGTTCTGGTTGGCGCAGCTGTTGCATCGAACTAATTTCGATACACAGTTACAGAGAAGGCGGTGGTTTCCCACCGCCTTTTTTGTTGCGTAAAGGCATTGCGGGAAGGGCCGTCAGGCCGCCTCCACCTCCTGCAGAATACTATCCAGGGTTTTGATGATCATGTCAGTGTCATCGGACGCTATGGTCAGCGGCGGCCGGATTTTCAGGATATTGTCCTTGGGACCTTCGCTGCCAATAAGAATACGATGATCCCGCATCCGGTTTTTGACATAGGAACAGATATCTGTAGCTTCGGTGCCGTCCGGGTTGATCAACTCCAGCCCAAGGAACAGTCCCATGCCGCGGACGTCGCCGACGCAGGCATATTTTTGCTCTAGAGTTTTCAGGCCTTCAATCAGTTGCTCTCCCTGAATGCGGGCGTTTTCCTGCAGGCCCTCGTCATCAACGATATCCAGAACCTCTTTTCCAATCCGGCAAGAGAGTGTCGAGCCACCGAACGTGGAAAAGAACTCAATCCCGTTGTCGAAGCTTTCGGCAATAGCCCTGGTCGTTACAAGCACACCTAATGGATGGCCGTTACCGATTGGTTTGCCCAGCACTACAATGTCGGGCAGAGCTCCCTGGTGTTCGAATCCGAAATAATAGTCGCCAAGCCGTCCGAGGCCAGTTTGCACTTCATCTGCGATGCAGATACCGCCTGCATTACGGATTTTTTCATAAACCGCAGGAAGATATCCCGTGGGAGGTATGATTTGGCCTCCAACGGAAGGGAAGGTTTCCGCGATGAAACCGGCCAAGCCGTGGCCCTTTTCCTGAAGGCGGTCGATCGCTGCATCTACTAGACCGGCGTATTTTTGTGCCCGGTCCGGGTCATCCCTCCGGAAAGAGCCACTATAGTCATCGGCAACTTCAATTAGCTCTACCCAGTCAGCCTGCCCGATCCCGCCGGGTTTGTTGAACTTGTAGGCGGAGATGCTGATCGCACCGGTGGTGTTGCCGTGATACCCATGATCAGGCGTCACCATGCCTTTGGCTCCGGTGTGCCCCCGCGCGAGGCGCAAGGCCAGTTCGTTTGCTTCAGTCCCCGAGTTGACAAAGAAACAGACTTCAAAGTGATCGGGCAGCTTGGACAGTACTTTGTGGGCAAAGGCGGTTTGAGCCGGGTGCAGGTACCGGGTGTTGGAGTTTATACGCTTCAATTGGTCGGCAGCAGCGGCCTGGATGCGCGGGTGGGCGTGTCCCACATGCGGCACGTTGTTGTAGGCATCCAGATATGGTCGGCCCCACTCGTCAAAAAGGTGGTGTTTCCAGCCGCGCACCAGCATCACGGGGTCGGTATAAGTAAGGCTCAGGTTGCCTCCAAAATGCGCGTGGCGCCCTGCCAGAACGCTGTCCTTGCTGACCGGCCTATAAAGGACCTTCTCATCCGGCAGATTGAGCAACGCCGCCGGGTTGGGGCAGAGTGCGCGCCATAGAAACATCTCGTCCGGATCGCCGACGCCGGGCCAGTCGGCCTCCAACCCCTCGGTGGTCAGCGCCACCTGGAAATGAACATGCGGCGCCCATCCGCCGTTTTGTCCGGGATCGCCAAGGCGGCAGAACTCGTCACCCTTTTCGACCGTATCACCGGGCTTCAAACGGTCCAGGAACTCAGGATCCAAATGGCCATAAAGAGTGTAAAATGAATCGCCTTCGGGAGTTTCGTGGCGCAGGATGATCACACCGCCGTAGTCTAGGTGGCCCTCGCGGTACTCGGCAGCAAACACTTCTCCGCGCAGTGGTGCAAAAATCGCAGTTCCAGCCGGGGCGAACGCGTCTACGGCCAGATGAACCGTGCGGCGATTGCTGGCCTTCCACGGCCCCTTGCGGAAGGCTGCATCTGTGTAAATCAGCCGGGGTTCATGGTAGTAGCCCAGCCAGATCCGGCCGCAGTCTTCGAACTCTTCACCGACCTTGGCAGCTTCCTCTAAGGGCATGTGGAAGGGGTTCAGCGGCCAGGTTGATCGCTCCACCGACAGCGATCCCATCGGTGCATCTGCCAGGGTTTCCCCCATGAGGGGAGCAAAATTTCCGCGTTCCTGTTCAAGCCATGCCATGATGCGGTCTGCGCCATCGGCCACGGGCAGGTCGCAGGCCGCGCGCAGCCGGGCATTCAGTAACCCGCCATGCAGCGCGTTGCTCTCAAGGAACCGCCAGGCTGGCGCTTGTGAGACTGTTACATAGGGATCGTCCGGATTTTCCTCGGCCATGAGTGTGGAGTTCACCACACTCACTGCAAGCCGCATCCGCAGAAGCGGCCAGACCATGTCCAATTCGACGGCGGTCAGCGGGCAGGCCTCATGATACCCTGCAACCAGCGATACAAGGGCTGCTTCCGGTGCCGGGTGATCCAGAACGATGTAGGCTGCGGCAATTGCCAGATCGCAAACGCGAGGTGCCGCGCACATGTCGCCCAGGTCGATCAGCCCAGATACATGCCGAGGTGCGTTCAATTCACCAGCCACCATGATGTTGTAATCATTCGCATCGTTGTGGATGGCTTGTTTGGGGAGCTTCGCCAATGCAGGCTCTAACTTTGCAAACTCCGTGGAAATGTCGTCCAGGATGGCGAGGCGCTCTGGGGGTGTGATGCATGAAAGCTCTTCAGTGATCCATCCCGCCCGCATAAGGTTCCATTTGAAATCGCGTTCAAGACCTTCGTGACGGAAGTCTGCCAGCGCCTTGGCCGAGCCACCCAAAACTCTGCCGACATCTTGGATCAGCGCATCGCTTTTCGGCTCTGCCCTGGCATAACAACGGCCCGGCAATTGGTTCAGCAACCAAACCAGCCGGAGCTGGCCGTCTTCATCCGGCAGGGATAGAAGTGACTGCCCGGAACATGATGCAATGACCCGCGGGCAGGGCAGGTCAGGCTGGCGTTTCGCAATATGTTCGAACGCTTTCACTTGCATATCGACCAGCCATTCGTCGCAACCGGGGCGCATGGCTTTCAGGATATAACCTTGGCCGTCTTGCCTCTTGGCCAGGAAATTCAGGTCATATTCCCCGTCCAGGCGGATCAGCTCTGCCTCAACACCCCAATGCTCCCGGAGGGCTTTGGCCCAATGCGCAAGCGTCATCCAATATCTCCCCGTTTTCCGGCCGGTCCGGAAATTGAATATTGGATACTTTCTGGACTGAGGCGGCCGGTTAGTCCAGCCAGCCTTTCAGGTTTTCCTCAATAACACCGGCCAGAGCCGCAACGTGATCGTCGTCGTCATTGAGGCAGGGAATATAGAGGAAGTCTTCCCCGCCGGCGTGCTCAAAGCTCTCGCGGATCTCTTCGTTGATCTCTTCGAGTGTCTCGATGCAATCGGCTGAGAAAGCCGGCGCAATCACCGCGATGTTCTTCTTGCCCTCCTTGGCCAGAGTGGCAACATGGTCAACCGTATAGGGTTTCAGCCACTCTTCAGGGCCGAAAACCGACTGGAAAGTAGTAGTGATCCGGGTGTCGTCCCACCCCAGCCGCTCCTTCAGCAGACGAGTCGTCTTTTGGCACTGGCAGTGATATGGATCCCCCTGCATCAGATAGCGTTTTGGCATCCCGTGATAGGAAACCACCAGAATATCCGGGTGTTTCTCTGCTTTGGAGTAGGCTTCTTCCACAGAGCCTGCCAAGGCGTCGATATAGGCGGGCTGATCAAAATAAGGTGCGATTGTGCGGGCAGCGGGTTGCCAAGGCTCTTCCATCAGCGCCCGGAAGAACTGGTCGTTGGCGGTGCCCGATGTTGCGCCTGCATACTGAGGATAGAGAGGGGCAAACAGGATCTTCTGACAGCCTGCCTTAACCATTTGCCGCACCTTGGTTTTGGTGGATGGATTGCCGTAGCGCATGCAGAAATCGACTATGACCTGATCTCCATAGCGCGCTTTCATAACCTCCGCCAACTTACTGGTCTGGTCCTTGGTGATGGTCATTAAGGGGCTTTCGCCCTTGTCGTGATTCCAGATCGATTTGTAGGCCGCTCCCGAGGAGAACGGACGTTTGGTCAGGATGATCAGCTGCAACAGCGGCTGCCATTTCCAGGACGGGTAGTCAATTACGCGCTTGTCGGACAGGAATTCGCTCAGATACCGGCGCATCGGCCAGTAGGAGTAATCATCAGGAGTGCCGAGGTTGGCCAGCAGGATGCCAACCTTTTCTGCCGGGATCTTTGGGTGATCAGCCGGGGCGTGGGCAGGGCATTTGGCGGTCCGGGCGGCGTCCAGCATGGGAAGGTCCTGTGCGGCTGAGGTTATTGTTGGCAGGTAATTACTGTGTTTACGCGTGGAAGGCCAATTGGATCACATTGGCGCAGCAATAGCTTAAACTAATCAAGGCTCCAGTTTCGTTTCGGGCACCTTGAGCGCGTCGGCCAGACGTATCTGGGCTGAACCGGGGCGCAGCGGTTTTTGCTGGTTGTCCGATGGCGACCAGCCAGTCAGGCAGACAAGTTCGAACGTCGCGGGCAGCCGGCCTTCGGCGTTGGCGAAATGCTCCTGGTAGATGCGATCGGCCAGCTGGAAGAGGCCGCGTGGTGCCGGGCGTTTCAGGCGCTGGGCAAGGGCGTTGGTCTCACCCATGCCACGCAGGTCGTGGATCAGGTGAGGAATGTCGCGGTATTCGGCCGTCAGCGGCACCAGGTCAGCAACCGGCAGAGCGAAGCCCGTGCGTTGCAGCAGGCCGCCGAGATCGCGGATCTCTCCCATCGGAGCAATCCGCGGTGAAAGGCCACCTAGTATTGTTGTCTCGGCTTCAGCCATGGCCGAGCGCAACTCGTGCAAGGTTTGGCCGCCTAGCAGGATCACCAGAAGAAGACCGTCCTCCTTCAAGGCGCGGTGGCATTGAATCAGCTGCCCGATCGGATCATTGGCCCAATGCAAGCACATGGCGTGGATCACCACGTCGTGCGCACTTGGTTCCAAATCCAGCACATCCATATCTGCAACAATTTTCGCCTCAGGCCGAAACCCCTCCCAGACTTCAGGAAAAGGACAAACCACCGCAGGTGCCGTAAAGCTTCTGTTAACCAAGCTCAGGCGATCCTCAGCTTCGTCCCGTGCCACGCGGTGCAGGAAAAGTGCATCCTGTCGCCTGCGTGAGCGATGGGCTTCAAGGGCGCGGCGGTCGAAAAGCTGCGTGGGTGCTTGTGTCATAGGGGCTATTTAGATGCTGACCGCCCGGATTCAAACCGCTGTTTCACTCATTTATCCATCCCAGTGCCTGGGCTGCGGCGAGATGGTTGGCAGTGACTTCGGACTATGTGCGGTTTGCTGGGCAGACATGCATTTCATCAGTGGAACAGTCTGCGAAGGCTGCGGTGCTCCGCTGCCAGGTGAAGCGGACGGATTCCGTTTGGAGTGCGACAGTTGCCTGCGCCACCCGAGACCTTGGAGTCAGGGCCGGTCTGCACTTTTATATGAGGGGCAGGGGCGTAAATTGGTCTTAGCCCTGAAACACGGCGACCGCACGGAAATTGCCGGTCCAGCAGCGAACTGGCTGCACCGTGCGGCAGCGCCTATGCTGGAAGACGATCCGCTGATTTGCCCGGTGCCGCTGCATTGGACCAGGCTGCTGAAGCGAAAGTACAATCAATCCGCATTGCTGGCTGCAGCCTTGGCCAAACGTGGTAGATGGGAGCATTGTCCGGATCTGCTAAAACGTGAGCAGCGGACAGCCTCGCTGGAGGGGAAAACCCGGGAACAACGGTACCGGCTGCTGGGGGCAGCCATTGGTGTTCCGAGAAGCCGAAGAAGCAGGGTTAAGGGACGGGTTGTGGTGATAGTGGACGATGTAATGACTTCAGGCGCCACTCTCAGTGCCTGCACCGATGCCTGCTTGCAAGCAGGCGCGGTGGAGGTGCGTGTGGCCGTTTTGGCCCGGGTCACGCAAGCGTGAGGTTGACCGGGTGCCACTGGCAATTGTTGCAATGAATGCCCAATTCATCCACAACCTTCGAAACTTGAACATGGGGCCATAAATGAAACCGGTTGAAATCTACACCTCTCCGCTGTGCGGTTTCTGTCACGCAGCCAAACGGCTGCTAAACCAGAAAGGTGTCAGCTTTTCGGAAATCAATGTGCTGGCACAGCCGAACCGCAAGGCAGAAATGATCCAGCGCGCCAATGGCGGGCGCACCGTCCCGCAGATCTTTATCGGCGATACCCATGTCGGCGGTTGCGACGACCTCTATGCTCTTGAGCAAGCGGGCAAGCTCGACCCGCTGCTGGCGGCCTAAGACCCGGAGACAGGACATGCGCGCAGCTCTGCTTCAATTGACGTCCACCGATGTTCCGTCTGAAAATCTGGAGACGGTGAAGACGATGATGGCTGAGGCTGTGCGCGGTGGAGCAGGTTTTGTTCTGACGCCGGAAGTCACCAATTGCCTGTCAGGCAGCCGGACACATCAGAACAGTGTGCTGTGTCACGAGGAAGGCGACCCGACTCTGGCGGCCCTGCAGGAAGAGGCTGCCAGGCACGGCGTCTGGCTTCTGCTTGGATCATTGGGGGTCAAGACCCATGACGACGACGGCCGTTTTGCCAACCGCCAGTTCCTGATCTCGCCAGACGGTGAAATCAAGGCGCGTTATGACAAAATCCACATGTTCGATGTGGAGGTTACGCCGGAAGAGACATACCGGGAATCTGATGGCTACCGCCCCGGTACAAAGGCCGTGATGGCCGAAACACCGTTTGCGAAAATCGGGATGACCATCTGTTACGATGTTCGCTTTCCGCGTTTGCACCGGACGCTTGCCAAGAGCGGCGCGCAGATCATCACTGTTCCGGCGGCTTTCTCCTATGTCACAGGGGCCGCACACTGGCATTCCTTGCTGCGCGCCCGTGCCATTGAAACCGGCTGTTTCGTTTTGGCGCCTGCGCAAACCGGCAAACATCCGGCAACCCGCGGTCCCAGCCGTCAGACATATGGCCATTCCTTGGCTGTTGCTCCTTGGGGCGAGGTGCTGGCGGATGCAGGGCAGGAACTTGGCGTGACTTACGTTGATCTCGACATGGAAAAAGTGGCAGAAGCACGCAAGCGCGTGCCTTCCCTGACCCACGACCGGGAGTTTGACGGACCCTGATGGACGAGACCCATTCTCTGGCAGTATCGCTGTTCAGCGAAATTCTGATGGCTGACCAGCTTGCTCGGTCACGCCTCAGCAAAGTGCTGCCCAAGGGAATGGAGCTGTCGCATTTTTCAGTTCTGAATCATCTCGCGCGTGCAGGGCTCGAGCGATCGCCAGCTCAGCTTGCCAAAGCATTCCATGTCACGCGCGGTGCGATGACCAACACGCTGAACAAGCTGGAGGTGGCAGGCTACATCCATGTCCGCCCCGACTGGGATGACGCCCGGCGCAAGATGGTGGCCATCAGCCCTGCAGGAAAGCAAGCCCGTGACGCTGCACTGGCAGGAATTATTCCCGTGATTTCTGAAGTCGTGGGGGAGCTGGGCAGTGACCGGGTCCGGGCAACATTGCCAATTCTTAGAGAGCTGCGCGGCAAGCTTGAAGAGAGCGGTTGAAAATTCGACACTACATAAGTTGTTGATTATAAAAAAGACGCCTGCTAGCAGGCGCCTTTTTCCCCATCAGTCCCCATCAGTCCGTGAGTGGCGGTTCCGGTTACCTTTGGGTGGACCCACCAACGTTAAAGCGGCAAGCAATCACTCGGTTCAGGAGCTCGCGCCCCAGCAACGAGGCGAAAATATTCCATTTCCGCTATTTGACGATAGCAAGCGGCAGTCAGCGGCTAAAGTGTTCATAAGGATTACCACCTATCCTTTAGGATGAAGGAAGCTGGAATTGAACTGCGAGGAGGGCTGTCAGCCCGGCTTCACGCTGGCGGTTACATAGTTGACTGAAAGGTCCCGTTCCGAAACTGACCAGTTCCAGGTAATCGGATTGAATACGAAACCTTTTCGGTCCACAGGTTTCAGTCCGGCTTGCCGCAGCAATTCGAAAAGTTCGTCTGGTGTGATGAACTTTGACCATTCATGGGTGCCTCTTGGCAGCCAGCGCATTATCACTTCTGCCCCGACAATTGCCATGGCAAAGCTCTTGGGGTTGCGGTTGATTGTAGAGCAGATTTCCAGCCCCCCGGGCTTCAGTAGCTGTTGGGTTGCCGTCAGGTAGCTGAGCGGGTCGGCGACATGTTCCACAACTTCCATATTAAGCACGACGTCGAACTGCTCGCCAGCATCGGCCAGCGCTTCCGCAGTGGTGTGGCGGTAATCGATTTCCAGCCCGGATTGTTCGGCGTGAATGCGCGCAACCGGAAGATTGCCTGCCGCAGCATCGGCGCCAACCACAGTCGCTCCAAGCCGTGCCATAGGTTCGCTCAGCAATCCGCCGCCACAACCGATGTCCAGCAGCCGCAGCCCTTCGAGCGGTCGCTGTGACGTCAGGTCGCGCCCGAACTCACCTGCAATCTGGCTTGAGATATAATCCAGCCGGCACGGGTTCAGCATATGCAGGGGCTTGAATTTCCCGTGCGGGTCCCACCATTCCGCAGCCATCGCTTCGAATTTGGCGATTTCCGCAGGGTCGACCGTGGATTGAGGCGCTTGCATTCCTGTCTCCGTGTGCTCTTTTGTAGTCTGACGTCTCACTAAGGTCAGTAATGGATAGATACCCGGACCAAAAGCGCGCTGTGCATTATCTTTACCCGCCGGTTGAGCCTTTTGACCAGCGTATGATCGACGCAGGCCAGGGCCACCGCATTTATTCGGAGCAAAGCGGCAATCCGAATGGAATTCCGGTCATCGTTTGCCATGGCGGCCCCGGGGGCGGCAGCAGCCCGGCGATGCGGCGGTACTTCGATCCGCATGTCTTTCGAATCATCCTGTTCGACCAGCGCGGATGCGGCCGCTCGCGGCCGTATGCCTCCTGCGAGAATAACACCACCTGGCATCTAGTGGCAGATATGGAGTTGATACGAACGCAGCTCGGCATCGAGTCTTGGATTTTGTTCGGCGGCAGCTGGGGCGCGACCCTTGCACTGATCTATGCGCAGGCTCACCCGGAACGTGTACAGCAGATCATCTTGCGCGGTGTCTTCCTGATGACCAAAGCGGAGCTGGACTGGTTCTATGGCGGCGGTGCAGGGAAGTTCTGGCCGGAGACTTGGGCAAAATTCGTCTCCTTGATTCCAGATGCAGAGCGGAGCGATATGATTGCCGCGTATAAAAAGCGTCTGTTTTCAGGAATCTTGGAGGAAGAGGTGCGATACGGCCGGGCTTGGTCAGCTTGGGAAAACGCACTGGCTTCTGTTCATTCCAACGGTCAAAGCGGTGAAAGCCCAGGGGATTATGCACGCGCCTTTGCGCGACTGGAGAACCATTATTTCAGCAATGGCGGGTTTCTTGACTACGATGGTCAGATCCTTGCCAATATGGGCCGGATTTCCCATGTGCCCGGTGTTATCGTACAGGGCCGCTATGACATGATCTGCCCGCCGTCGTCGGCATGGCGTCTGAAAGAGTTGTGGCCAAATGCGGAGTTGAAGATGGTTCGCAATGCCGGCCATGCTTTGTCGGAACCGGGAATCAGTGCTGAGCTGGTTCGGGTAATGGACCGGATTGCAGGAGAGCTTGTGCCATGACGCGCATCGACCGCCGCGCGCTGTTCACCTCAGGTGCAGCTGCTGCCTTGCTGGCGGCGGCTGGCGGGTCGGTCAATGCATCGCCGAAGCTTGGTGGCGTTTTACGCCTCGCGGTGCCGCGTGAGGGAAAAATGCTGGAGCAGGCTGCCCGTGGTGCAATCTATGACACCCTAACCGAAGTCGCACCAGATGGATTGCTTCGTGGTGAACTTGCTACCAGTTGGCAGTCCGCACCGGATGCGCGAACCTGGACATTTAATCTGCGCGAAGGCGCCACTTTTCACGATGGCACACCGTTGACGGCGGAGGATGCCGCGGCATCCTTGGACGCGCTGGGCGTCACGGGGTCAGATGTGCAGGCGGTTACCGCGTTGGATAGCCATCAGGTGCTGCTGGAACTGGTGAATCCTAACCCGCATCTGCCTTATCTCTTGGCTGGGGCAGATCATCTGATTGCCCCTCGCGGCGAGCTGCCGGTCGCTCTGGAAGGGGCGGTTGGAACCGGATGCTATCGTGTGGAGCGTGCTCAGGAGAACCGACATTTCCGCGCTTCTAAAGTAGCTGGGCATTACAAGGCCGGTGCAGCGGGCTGGGCAGACACCGTGGAAATTATCGTGATCCCGGATGCCTCAGTCCGGGCCGAAGCACTGCGCGACGGCTATGTCGATGTTGCCGCGCTGCCGGAACCGCGCGGCCTGCTCAAGCGCGGTGAATTCCTTTATCACCCGTCCTCGAAAGATATTGCACTTGCCGCCCGCCACGATGTCGGCATCCCGCGCAAGGTGAGCCAGCGCGCACCGCTTGACGATGGCCGCATCGCGGAACGGTGGTGGCGGGTTTGAAGTCCGCTTAGGCTTCGTGAAAAACACAAGCCTTGCAGTTTTCCCTAATCCCCCCTATATGCCTTTGACAACAGCGGCGCGTTGAACCTCTGGCTCAAGGCTCCACCGGGAATTTCGACGGGCCGCGCGCCCGTTTTTTTGTGTTTGCAGACCCCCCGTCTGCGCGCCCCAAGTGGAGGTCTGATGACCAACGACCTGATTGCCAAAGCTGCCATTGACCGGCGCCTGGCCGAGATCGTCACCCCGGTGATCGAAGATCTGGGATATGAGCTGGTGCGAATCCGGCTGATGTCTGGTAAGGCGACCACGCTGCAGATCATGGCTGACAAGCCTGATGGCGGCATCGAAGTGGACGATTGTGCTGCGATTTCGAACGCAGTCAGCGCGACTTTGGATGTAGAGGATCCGATTCTGGACGCTTACGCGCTGGAAGTGTCGAGCCCGGGCATCGACCGGCCGCTGACGCGGCTGAAGGACTTTGACATGTTTGAAGGCTACGAGGCCAAGCTGGAAACCGAAGAGCTGGTCGGCGGCCGTCGCCGCTTCAAGGGAGAGCTGGCAGGCACTGAAGAAGATGAAGTTCTGATTAATATCGACGATCAGGGCGAGACTGTGACCATCGGTTTGAAATTTGATTGGCTCAGCGATGCCAAGCTGGTCCTGACCGATGATCTGATCAAGGAAATGCTGCGCCAGCGCAAAGAGGCCGGCACGCTGAACGAAGACGCATTCGACGAAATCGAGACCGAAGAGTCTGACGAGGAGAACAAGTAATGGCTATCACCTCTGCAAACCAGCTGGAGCTGTTGCAAACCGCCGAGGCCGTGGCGCGCGAAAAAATGATCGACCCCGGTCTGGTGATCGAGGCGATGGAAGAGAGCCTCGCACGCGCTGCCAAGAGCCGCTATGGCGCCGAAATGGACATCCGCGTGTCAATCGACCGCAAGACCGGCCGCGCCACCTTTACCCGGGTACGTACCGTGGTCGCCGATGACGAGCTGGAAAACTACCAGGCCGAGATGACCGTCGAGCAGGCGCGCCAGTACATGGCGGACCCCGAAGTGGGCCAGACCTATGTTGAGGAAGTGCCGCCGGTTGAGATGGGCCGGATCGCCGCCCAGTCGGCCAAGCAGGTGATTCTGCAGAAAGTTCGCGAAGCGGAACGTGACCGCCAGTATGAAGAGTTCAAGGACCGTGCCGGTACCATCATCAACGGCTTGGTTAAACGCGAGGAATACGGCAACGTCATCGTTGATGTGGGTGCCGGTGAAGCGATCCTGCGCCGCAACGAGAAGATCGGCCGCGAAAGCTACCGCCCGAACGACCGCGTGCGCTGCTATATCAAGGACGTGCGCCGCGAGCCGCGCGGGCCGCAGATCTTCCTGTCGCGCACTGCGCCGGAGTTCATGGCTGAGCTGTTCAAAATGGAAGTGCCGGAAATTTACGACGGCATCATCGAGATCAAGGCTGTCGCCCGTGACCCGGGATCTCGCGCTAAAATCGCTGTTATCTCCTATGACGGTTCGATTGACCCGGTTGGTGCCTGTGTGGGTATGCGCGGCTCCCGCGTGCAGGCCGTTGTGAACGAGCTTCAGGGTGAGAAGATTGACATCATTCCGTGGAACGAGGATCAGCCGACTTTCCTGGTAAACGCGCTGCAGCCCGCCGAGGTTTCCAAGGTTGTTCTGGATGAAGAAGCTGGCAAGATCGAAGTTGTGGTTCCGGAAGAACAGCTGAGCCTGGCCATCGGCCGCCGCGGCCAGAACGTGCGCCTGGCGTCTCAACTGACCAACCTCGACATCGACATCATGACCGAGGAAGAGGAATCGGCCCGCCGCCAGAAGGAATTCGAAGCGCGCACCAAGCTGTTCATGGAAACCCTGGACCTGGACGAGTTCTTTGCCCAGCTTCTGGTGTCCGAAGGCTTCACTAACCTCGAAGAAGTTGCCTATGTTGAACTTGACGAACTGCTGGTAATTGATGGTGTAGACGAAGGCACCGCCGAGGAACTGCAGGCCCGCGCCCGCGACTTCCTCGAGGCGCAGGCAAAGGCAGCGCTGGACGCAGCCCGTGCTCTGGGTGCCGAAGACAGCCTGATCCAATTCGAGGGCCTGACGCCGCAGATGGTCGAAGCACTGGCGAAGGATGACGTGAAGTCGCTGGAAGACTTCGCAACCTGCGCGGACTGGGAGCTGGCCGGCGGCTGGACGACGGATGGCGGCGAGCGGGTCAAGGATGACGGTATCCTTGAGCCCTTCGGCGTGTCGCTGGAAGAAGCGCAGGATCTGGTGATGACCGCCCGCATCATGCTGGGCTGGGTTGATCCGGAAGAGCTGGAAGCGGAAGCCGCTGAAGGCGAAGAAGCTGGTGAAGAGGAAGGCGAGGCCTGACTTCAGGCTTTGCACGGGAGAACTGCATGACACGCGGTGGCGCAACAAAAGACCGGACCGGCGAAAGCGAGCGCAAATGCCTCGCGACCGGCGAGTCCCAGCCCAAACAGGGCCTCATCCGTTTTGTGATGGGCCCTGATGGGCAGGTTGTGCCCGATGTGATGGGTAAACTGCCTGGCCGCGGTGTTTATGTGGCCTCAAGCCGCGAAGCTTTGGCCACGGCAGTCAAGAAGAAGCTGTTCGCCCGCGGTTTCAAGGCACAGGTCCAGGTGTCGGAAGAGCTGGTGCAGGAAGTCGAGCGCCAGGTTGTCCGCCGCCTGATCGAACTAATCAGTCTGGCGCGCAAGTCGGGCGATGCGGTGTCTGGGTTTGAGCGGGTCAAGGATTGGCTTGCTAAGGAAGAGGCGCAGGTGCTGATCCAGGCCTCTGACGGGTCGGGACGCGGGAAGTCGAAGCTGAGCACGCCTTACAAGGGCAAATTCATCGGCTGCCTCACGGCGGACGAGCTGGGAATGGCATTTGGGCGCCAAACTGCGATCCATGCCGCCCTCGCCTCTGGCGGACTCAGCAAACGTGTTGTAGATGAGGCGCAACGACTGCAAGGTTTGCGCGAAATGGTGGGCGGCAACGGCCGCACGGAAGGATAAGTAGCTTTATGAGCGATAGTGACGGCAAAAAGACACTGGGTCTGCGTGGGGGTTCCCGTCCGGGGAACGTGAAACAGAGTTTCAGCCATGGACGGACCAAGAATGTCGTGGTGGAAACCAAGCGCAAACGCGTTGTGGTTCCCAAGCCGGGTGCGGCCAAGGGGGGCAGCGGTGCTGCGCCTTCCACATCCGGATCGCGCCGGCCTGCCGGCATCAGCGACGCGGAAATGGAGCGCCGCCTGAAGGCCCTGCAGGCCGCCAAGGCCCGTGAGGCAGAGGAAGCCGCGCAGCGTGAAGCTGAGGAAAAGGCTCGCGCCGAAGAGCGTGAGCGCCGCCGGGCGGAGCAGGAAGCCAAAGAGCGCGAGCAGCGCGAGGCGGAAGAGCGCGCACGTGCGAAAGCTGAAGAAGAAGAGCGTCAGCGTATTGCAGCCGAAGAAGCGGCGAAGCGTGCTGCAGCCGCTCCGGCACCGGACGCCGCGAAAGCAGAACGTTCTGCGCCCAGCAAGCCTGCCCCTGCTGCTGCACCACGCAAGGCTGAGCGCGAGCGTGAACAGCGCCCGTCTCGCGGTAAGGGCCGTGATGACAACCGTCGTTCCGGCAAGCTGACGCTTGGCCAGGCAACCGGCGGTGAAGGCAACCGCCAGCGCTCTATGGCGGCGATGAAGCGCAAGCAGGAGCGTGCGCGTCAGAAGGCGATGGGCGGCTCCGTTGAGCGCGAAAAGGTTGTGCGCGACGTGCAACTGCCGGAAACCATTGTGGTGTCCGAGCTGGCCAACCGCATGGCTGAACGTGTTGCCGATGTGGTGAAGTCGCTCATGCAAATGGGCATGATGGTCACCCAGAACCAGTCGATCGATGCCGATACCGCCGAATTGATCATCGAGGAATTCGGCCACAAAGTGACCCGCGTTTCCGATGCCGACGTCGAGGATGTGATCAAAGAGGTCGAGGACAAGGACGAGGATCTGAAGCCGCGTCCGCCGGTCATCACCATTATGGGCCACGTTGACCACGGCAAGACCTCGCTGCTGGACGCCATCCGCGATGCGCGTGTCGTGGCAGGCGAAGCTGGCGGCATTACCCAGCACATCGGTGCCTATCAGGTCACCACCGAAAGCGGCACCGTGCTCAGCTTCTTGGACACTCCGGGCCACGCGGCTTTCACCTCGATGCGCTCTCGTGGTGCGCAGGTGACGGATATCGTGGTTCTGGTTGTGGCTGCGGATGACGCGGTGATGCCGCAGACCATCGAAGCCATCAACCATGCCAAGGCTGCAAAGGTACCGATGATTGTGGCGATCAACAAGATCGACAAACCGGCCGCTGACCCGACGAAGGTCCGCACCGACCTTCTGCAGCACGAGGTTATCGTGGAGCAAATGTCCGGCGAAGTGCAGGATGTGGAAGTCTCCGCTGTCACTGGTCAGGGTCTGGATGAGCTTCTGGAAGCCATTGCGCTGCAAGCGGAAATCCTGGAACTGAAGGCCAACCCCGACCGCGCTGCCCAAGGCGCTGTGATCGAGGCGCAGCTGGATGTAGGCCGCGGCCCGGTTGCCACCGTTCTGGTTCAGAACGGCACCCTGCGCCAGGGCGACATCTTCGTTGTGGGTGAGCAGTACGGCAAGGTCCGGGCGCTGATCAACGACAAGGGAGAGCGCGTTCAGGAAGCCGGTCCTTCGGTCCCGGTCGAGGTCCTTGGCCTCAACGGCACCCCGGAAGCGGGCGACGTTCTGAACGTGACGGAGACCGAAGCGCAAGCGCGTGAGATCGCCGCCTACCGCGAGCAGGCCGCCAAGGACAAGCGTGCTGCAGCCGGTGCCGCAACCACGCTGGAACAGCTGATGGCTAAGGCCAAGGAGGACGAAAACGTCTCCGAGCTGCCGATCCTGGTCAAGGCCGACGTGCAAGGTTCCGCTGAAGCCATCGTTCAGGCGATGGAAAAGATTGGCAACGAGGAAGTACGCGTGCGCGTGCTGCATTCGGGCGTCGGTGCTATCACCGAAACCGATGTGGGGTTGGCGGAAGCCTCCGGCGCGCCGATCATGGGTTTCAACGTCCGTGCCAATGCCTCGGCCCGGAACACTGCCAACCAGAAGGGTGTGGAGATCCGCTATTACTCGGTGATCTATGATCTGGTGGATGACGTGAAAGCTGCGGCCTCCGGCCTGCTGTCGGCAGAAATCCGCGAGAACTTTATCGGCTACGCGCAGATCAAGGAAGTCTTCAAGGTCACCGGCGTCGGCAAGGTTGCCGGCTGTCTGGTCACCGAAGGCGTTGCCCGCCGCTCGGCCGGCGTGCGCCTGCTGCGTGACAACGTGGTGATCCACGAAGGCACGCTGAAGACTCTGAAGCGCTTCAAGGACGAAGTATCCGAGGTTCAGTCCGGTCAGGAATGCGGTATGGCGTTCGAGAACTACGACGACATCCGCCCGAATGACGTGATCGAGATCTTCGAGCGTGAAGAAGTTACACGCACGCTCGACTGATAATCGTCTAGAGCTGAGATATAAGAAGCCCCGGTTTACACACCGGGGCTTCTTCATTTTGGAATGTATGGTTACCGCTTTACTGAATGGAAAAGGGCAGCCTGTGCAGCTGCCCTTTAGTTGCCTGACATGTGTGAGTGGCGCTCAGGCGGCGAGTTTATGAAGGTAGCAAGTATGTGTCTTCCAGCCAAACCGCACCGTAATTTTCCCGTCTTGGAATGCCCGTATGAAGCTGCCTTGAACTAGCAAAAGCGTCCAGTTTTGTCTTTTTTTATCATGGCCGTCTCCTGAACCGCTGATGTGCAGTGCAGCGAGTTGGATCGTGAGTTAAGATTTGAACATAATGGTTAACAAAAGGTTCACGACTTCAGTTTGGGGCGGGCAATTGCCCGGAAAACCTAACTGGTCTGAAGAACTTGGCACGGCCCGGAAGGGCGCGCGCCTAAAGTGTGTTACAGCCAGTCACGCAGGATGGGGATCAGCGGGATGTCTGCCGGCGGCATCGGGTAGTCGCGCAGATCCTGCGGCCGTACCCATTTAAGCGTTTGTCCTTCCTTGGCCTGCGGAATTCCCTCCCACTTGCGGCAGGCAAACAGCGGCATCAGAAGATGAAAGTCTTCGTAGGTGTGACTGGCAAAAGTCAAAGGAGCAAGACACGAAGCCCAAGTGCCAATTCCAAGCTCCTCGTTCAATTCCCGGATCAACGCGGCCTCAGGCGTTTCGCCCGGCTCGATCTTGCCGCCGGGGAACTCCCATAAGCCTGCCATGGATTTGCCTTCAGGCCGCTGCGCCAGCAAAACTCTGCCGTCGGCATCGATGAGGGCAACAGCAGAAACCAAAACCGTTTTCATGATCGGTAATCCGCGTTGATCGAGATGTATTGATGTGTGAGGTCGCAAGTCCACACTGTCGCTGATCCACTGCCAAGGCCCAGATCGACCTTGATGCTGATTTCCTGTTTCTTCATTACTGCGGCACCCAGTTCTTCCTTGTAGTCAGGCGAGACCCAGCCGTTCTCTGCGACCAGAACATCGCCAAATGAGATCGACAGAAGATCACGGTCGGCCGCCGCGCCGGACTTGCCGATTGCCATGACGACGCGGCCCCAGTTCGGGTCCTCGCCTGCAATTGCGGTTTTTACCAGGGGGGAATTGGCAACTGCCATACCATGGGTTTTAGCATCTGCGTCCGACGCCGCACCAGTCACCTGGATTTCAACAAATTTTGTCGCGCCTTCACCGTCACGCACGACTTGGTGCGACAGGTCCAGCATGACTCGCTCCAGTCCCGCAGCAAACTCTGCGTTGCCAGTGGCATCCACTCCAGAGGCGCCCGTGGCAAACAACATCAAACTGTCTGAGGTGGAGGTGTCACTGTCTACGGTGATGCAATTGAAGCTTCGGTTGCAGATCTCAGCCAGCTGCGCCTGCAGTGCGCCCTGCTCCACCTTTGCATCGGTGAAGATGTAGACCAGCATTGTCGCCATATCCGGTGCGATCATGCCAGAGCCTTTGGCGATGCCGGCGATCTTGACCGTTTTACCATCTATGCCAACGGTGGCGCAGGACCCTTTGGCAAAGGTGTCTGTGGTCATGATGGCCTTGGCAGCTCCTTCCAGAGCACTGTCATCCAGTGCGCCGTTCAGCTCGCTGATTTTTGCAACAATCTTGTCATGGGGCAGCGGTTCGCCAATTACGCCGGTCGAGGCGGTAAAGACCCGTTCAATGGGCACGCCGGTCAGGTCGGCCACTGCGGTAGTGATCTCCGCAACCGATTTTTGGCCAAAATGGCCGGTAAAGGCGTTTGAGTTGCCCGAGTTTACCAGGATTGCCGCACCGGCGTCTGCGGCTCCGCCCAGTTTGGCCTGGCAGTCCAGCACCGGGGCTGAGCGGGTTTTGGACCGAGTGAAGACGCCGGCTACCGCTGTGCCCGGGTCCATGACCGCCAGCATCACATCAGTTCGGCCCTGATATTTGACCCCAGCGGCGGCGGATGCAAAACGTACGCCCTTTATTACTGGGAGATCAGGAAAGCTGGCAGGCGCCAGTGGAGAAACAGGCATGGATTTGGCCATGATCAGTTCCTTACCAGGCTGAGATCTTTGAGTATGGCCGGATCAAGGTCCTCAATCTCAGGCCGTTCGATTTCCGCAGCTGCAGTTAGCTCGTTCACCCGTTCTTCAACCGCTTTCTGGCGCAGCTCATCAGCCAGCACGGCGCGGACTTCCTCGAATTCGGGCGCTTCTGTCTTGCGGCGTTCGTTCAGGAGGATGATGTGCCAGCCAAACTGCGTTTGGACCGGACCCGAAACTTCCCCGGAGCCCAGTTTAAGGACAGCCTGTTCAAACTCTGGCACCATGCGGCCTGTGGTAAACCAGCCGAGGTCGCCGCCGTTCGGGCCTGAGGGACCGGTAGAGCGTTCTTTTGCCAGCGTAGCAAAGTCAGCGCCTGCATCCAGCTCGGCCTTGACGTCCAGCGCGTCCTCTTCGCTTTCGACCAGGATATGAGCTGCGTGAAATTCATCACCGCCTTCACCGGTGGAATACTTCTCATCATATGCCGCGCGCAGTTTCTCCTCTCCGCTGGCCTTGTCCATGACCGTTTCGATTACTTCTGCGGCCAGCAAGGCGCGTTTTTCGTTATCGACCGAAAGCTCGACGTAGTGGGGCACTTGGCCCCGAAGCTGCTGTTTCAATGCTGTTTGCTGGATCAGCTGATCCAGGATTGCGTTGTAGAGGACGTCATCGGGCAGCTGCTTGTACTGCGCCGGCAAGTTTTCGCGTGCCATGACCATATGGCCAATGGTGATCTCCTCGCCGTTGACCGAGGCAACCACCGTGTTTGCATGCGGAGATGCAGCTGCGGCCAGCGGCAGCGCAGCACAGGCGGCAACCGCCAATCCGCGCAGAAATGTGAGACCTTTACGCATTGAAACCTTCCTATTCCTTGGCCGTTAAGGGCCGTGCCGTTGACACTCTATACCCTGCCGCTTACATCGCCTTGAGGCCATTGGCAGGACCGTCTTTCCACCATTGTTTATGGGTTGCGGTCACGGCGGGCAAGCCTGCCCGATGCATAGGCCGGATATAGGATCGCTGGAGAAGATATGCTGGGTTTCGGAACAATCGCCAAAAAGGTTTTCGGTACACCTAACGACCGTAAAGTCAAGGCGACACGGCCGCTGATTGCTCAGATCAACGGGCTGGAAGATGACTTCGCAAAGCTCAGCGATGACGGGCTGATCGCCAAGACCGAAGAACTTCGCAAGCGGGCGCTGGATGGCGAAAAACTGGATGCGCTGCTGCCCGAAGCCTTTGCCAATGTGCGGGAGGCGGCCAAGCGTGCCTTGGGCCTGCGTGCATTTGATACCCAGCTGATGGGTGGTGTTTTCCTGCACCAGGGTAACATCTCCGAGATGAAGACCGGTGAGGGCAAGACGCTGGTGGCCACCTTTCCAGCCTACCTGAATGCACTCACCGGCAAGGGCGTGCATGTGGTCACGGTGAATGAATACCTGGCCAAGCGCGACAGTGAATGGATGGGCAAGGTATTTGCGCAGCTCGGCATGACCACCGGCGTTATCTGGTCGGGCCAGCCAGATGCAGAGAAGATGGCTGCCTACCAAAGCGACGTGACCTATGCCACGAACAACGAACTGGGCTTTGATTACCTGCGCGACAACATGAAGCCTTCGCTGAATCAGGTGTTCCAGAAGCAGCACAACTTTGCCATCGTTGACGAAGTCGACTCAATCCTGATCGATGAGGCCCGTACCCCGCTGATCATCTCTGGTCCGGCGGAAGACCGCTCCGAACTCTATTCCACCATCGACAAAGTAATCCCGCTGCTGGCGGAAGATCATTACGAGATCGACGAGAAAACTCGCGGCGTGACTTTCACTGAGGAAGGCAACGAGTATCTGGAGCAGACCCTTCGAGAACACGGTCTCTTGGAGGCCGAAGCATCGCTTTATGATCCGGAAAGCACCACAGTTGTTCACCATGTCAACCAGGCTCTGCGCGCGCATATGCTGTTCCAGAAGGACAAGGATTACATCGTCCGCGACGGCCAGGTGGTGCTGATCGACGAGTTCACCGGCCGGATGATGCCAGGCCGCCGACTTTCCGAAGGCCTGCACCAGGCCATTGAGGCCAAGGAAGAGGTGCAGATCCAGCCGGAGAACACCACTCTGGCCTCCGTGACCTTCCAGAACTACTTCCGTCTTTATGACAAGCTTTCCGGTATGACCGGTACCGCAATGACTGAAGCCGAGGAATTTGCAGAAATCTATGGTCTGGGCGTTGTTGAGGTGCCGACCAACCGTCCGATTGCCCGGGTTGACGAGGACGATCAGGTTTACCGAACCGCCCGTGAGAAATACGAGGCGATGATCCAGGAAGCCAAGGTCGCTCACGAAAAGGGGCAGCCGGTTCTTTTGGGAACTACCTCCATTGAGAAGTCCGAACTCCTGAGCCAGATGCTGCAGCAGGAAGGCATTCCGCACAACGTACTGAACGCCCGACACCATGAGCAGGAAGCGCAGATCGTTGCCGATGCCGGCCGGTACGGCGCGGTGACTATTGCTACCAATATGGCCGGCCGAGGCACCGATATTCAGCTTGGCGGTAATGTCGAGATGAAGGTGCTGGAGGCGCTGGCGGCAAACCCAGAGGCGGATCCAGCAGAACTGCGTGCCGCTGAGGAAGCCAAGCATGCGGAAGAGAAGCAAAAGGTGCTGGAGTCTGGCGGCCTGTTCGTAATGGCGTCTGAGCGCCACGAAAGCCGTCGCATCGACAACCAGCTGCGCGGCCGCTCCGGCCGTCAAGGTGACCCGGGCCGCACGCGCTTCTATCTCAGCCTCGAAGACGACCTGATGCGGATCTTCGGCTCTGAGCGTCTGGACAAGCTGCTGTCGTCTTTGGGCATGAAGGAAGGCGAAGCGATTATCCATCCTTGGGTGAACAAATCGCTGGAACGGGCCCAGGCAAAAGTCGAAGGCCGCAACTTTGACATGCGCAAAAACGTGCTGAAGTTCGACGACGTGATGAATGATCAGCGCAAGGTGATTTTCAAGCAGCGCCGCGAAATCATGGCTGCTGAAGACTTGTCGGAGATTACCAACGACATGCGCCATGAAGTGATCGACGACCTGCTCGACGTCCATATGCCGCCCAAAACCTACGCTGACCAGTGGGACACGGAGGGCTTGCAGGAACAGGTCCGCGAAATGCTGTCCATTGACGCGCCGGTTGCAGACTGGGCAGCCGAAGAAGGTGTTGATGACGAGCAAATCCGTGAGCGGCTGGTGGATGCGTCCGATAAGTTGATGGCGGAAAAAGCTGAAGCCTTCGGCCCGGAAAACATGCGCAATATCGAAAAGCAGGTATTGCTGCAGACCATCGACAAGAAATGGCGCGAGCATCTGCTGACGCTGGAGCATCTGCGTTCCGTGGTGGGGCTCCGCGGCTATGCGCAGCGTGATCCGCTGAACGAGTATAAAAACGAGAGCTTCCAGCTGTTCGAAAGCATGCTTGACAGCCTGCGTGAGGAAGTCTCTCAGCAGCTCAGCCGGGTGCGCCCAATGACTGAGGAAGAGCAGCAGCAGATGCTGATGGAAATGGCAGCCCGCCAAGCGGCTATGCAGCAGATGGATGTGCAAGCCTCTGGCGCGGAAGCGTCGGCAGATGCAGCTGCGCCTGGTTTTGTAGAGGACGACCCGTCAACTTGGGGCAATCCTTCGCGCAACGACAAGTGCCCATGCGGATCCGGTAAGAAGTTCAAGCATTGCCACGGCAGCTTGGCCTGATTGACCTTTAGTTCCTGCGGGGCTCCCGTGATCTTGGCAGATTGCGTCGCAGGATACTTAGCCTAGACAGTTCTCCCTGGTCGCTGTGTTATGCGCAGCGCTGGAGTTGAAGGTATTGCGTAGTTCAAAACCTGTAGTCGCCGCCTCGGCGAATTTCCTTAATTCGCTTCCATATTCTCAACGGAGATTGAGAATTTGCCGGGTTCTCTTCTGTTTAAGGCCATAAACTGGTCCTCTTTGTAGACAAGGCTGTCACTAGCAGTCTGTCTCAGGAGGGCTTCATGCTGACCAAACAGGTAGTGCTCACGGGTGTGTTGACGCTTGCAGGTGCCTTGGAAACCGGGGTCTACATGCAGGCATCCGAAACACGCTGGGGACCAGCAGATCCGTCCAGCCGCATGTGGCGGATGCTGAAACCTCTGCGGATCCGGGGAACGGCAACCTAAGGATCGAGAAGATCTCTCTGGCTACTGCACTTTCCGGCCCGGTTTCTGACCGGGTTCACATGCCAAGGGCAGAACCAGTGCCTGAACCCGCCTGCCTGACGACGGCTACTGCCTAAGCAGCTCCTAAGGCGATGGTTAAGCTGTCCGTTGAAGCCCCGTGCCGTCCGCACGAGCGTCTAACAGTGCATCACAGCGGGATGATCTTCACTGTTTCCCTGAATGGCACCGGGCGCTACGACTCTCTTGTACCGGCCTTTACACGAACTGCTGTGTTTCTGGTGTTGAATAATCTGCTCGAAGGCCTGAAGATTGCCGCCAACTGATTTGCGGTAACTTCAGGTATCCACATGACCTTCTTGCGTGCGGCCGTTTGTGCCGCACTTTTTCTGACAGTCCTGGCACGCGGTCTTGCAGCTCAGGATGTCACCCTGTCTTCTCGGGATGGCGCAGTCGAGATTACCGGCACGCTTCTGGGATTTGATGGCGAATTCTACAGGGTGCAAACTCAATTCGGCGAACTCACAGTGGATGGATCGGGTGTGACTTGCGATGGGCCGGGGTGCCCCAGCCTGTCTGCCTTTGTGGCAGAGATCACGTTTGCTGGGTCTTCCGCAATGTCTGAGGTTCTGTTGCCAGCCCTGATCGAAGGCTTTGCGTTGCGCAACGGTTATCAAACGCGCCGGGAGCCACTGCCTGATGGAAACTTCAGTCATGTCTTGCTGCGAGGGCAGAGATCGGCTGCACGGTTTACTTTTGCAATCAGTAATACAGACGCTGGGTTCGCAGCACTTGTCGCGGATGAGGCGGACGTTGCGATGGCAACGCGGGAGATCCGCGTTCTGGAAAGAAAGGCCGCACGGGCCGCAGGTTTGGGAGATTTAACCGGGAGCGGGCGCAGTCGCATCCTGGCGCTGGACGCCTTTGTTCCGGTTGTAGCGCCGGCCAACCCCGTGCGTGAGATTACCTTGCCCCAATTGGCAGGTATCCTGTCCGGCCGGATCAGCAACTGGCAGGCGCTTGGCGGTCCGAATGCTCCCATTTCCATACACATGCCTGTGTCCGGTTCCGGTCTCTCGCAAGCCGTCGAAGATAAACTGATGGCGCCATCCGGCGCAGGTTTTACGTCCAAGATCAACCGTCATGACCGCAGCAGCACCTTGGTCAGGCGGGTTTTAATTGATCCTTTTGCCATCGGCATAGCCAGCTACGCAGAGAGAGGTGCAGCACGGGTCCTGACCCTTTCAGGGCCGTGCGGCTTTTCGCTGCAGGCCAGCCGGCAGGCGGTGAAGACCGAGGACTACCCGTTGACCGTGCCGATGTTTCTATACTTGCCGGCCCGGCGCCTGCCCAAAGTCGCGCGCGACTTCCTGGCTTATGTGCGCGGACCCGCTGCGCAGGCAGTGATACGCCGTGCTGGTTTTGTCGATCAGGCCCCGGAACTAATCCCGGTGAGCCGCCAGGGGAACCGCCTGTCCAATGCTATTCTGGCGGCAGACCAGAAGGCGGGCCTGGCTGAATTGCAGCGGCTGGTGACCGCGCTGGGAGGGATGCGGAGATTAACAGCCACGTTTCGGTTCGAGCCGGGATCTTCGCGCCCTGACGCCCAATCCCGCAGCAACATCGAACAATTGGCCCGGGCGCTCGAAGCAGGCGAGTTCGATGCTCAGGAGCTTGTGTTCGCGGGGTTTTCCGACGGGGTCGGCCCGGCCGATGGCAACCGGCAGATCGCGATGAAGCGGGCTGCCGCTGTGCGTGACGCGGTGATCAAGGCTGCGGAAACCGCAGACGTCAGCCGCGTGAAGATTCGGACTGAGGGTTTTGGTGAAGTCTTGCCGATGGCCTGCGATGATAGCGATTGGGGCCGCCAGATCAATCGGAGGGTAGAGGTCTGGGTACGTTAAGCGTGCCTCTGCTTTCTCAGCTTTACCAGAACCCTAAGTATTCGCTCTCATAATGGTTTAACCAGTTTTGGCAACCAGATCACTCACCTTTTCCCCAATCATGATCGCGGGTGCGTTGGTGTTGCCGGAGACGATTTCCGGCATGATGGAGCAATCGGCAACACGCAGCCCCTCGACGCCGTGAACGCGCAGCTTTTCATCTACCACTGCATTCCTCCCCGCTCCCATCTTGCAGGTGCCAGTGGGGTGATAAATTGAAACCGAGTTGCTGCGCGCCCAATCCAGTGTTCCTTCGTAATCTTCCATTTCCAGGTCAGCGCTGGGGCGGAATTCCTCGGCTATCTTGGATGCCAAAGGATTATGCCGGGCAATGCGCCGGGCGATATTGATGCCGTCGACGATTGTCCGGCAGTCGGTCTCGGCGGATAGGTAGTTCGGAATGATTTTGGGGTAGGTCCTGGGGGCCGGTCCGTTCAGCCGGATTTCGCCCCGGCTTTCGGGGCGCAGCTGGCAAACTGACATCGTGAAGGCGGAGAATGGATGTACCCCTTCGCCAGGACTGTCTGCCGACCAGGGCTGCACATGGAACTGGATGTCGGGTGTTTCCACATCAGGCCGGGTTTTCATGAACCCGGTTGCGAGGCTCGCCGCCATGGTCATCGGTCCTGCCCGGAACAGCGCGTACTTCAAGGCGATCCGGGCTTGGTTGAACATGCTGCGGACCTCATCGTTGAGCGTCGGCTCATTGCATTTGTAGACAAGTCTTGCCTGCAGATGGTCCTGCAGCCCTTGGCCCACACCGGGCAGATCGACAAGTGGTTCGATACCATTGGTCTGCAACTGGTCAGCCGGGCCGATACCTGACAGCATCAAGGTTTGCGGCGAATTGATAGCGCCGCCGGACAGTATCACTTCCCTGCGGGCCTTAATAGTGTGGCGCTGGCCTGCTTTGTCCAGATAGCTGACGCCTGTCACCCGGCGCCCGTCCAGATTTACCTTTTCGACGAGGGCATTTGTGATGATCTGAAGATTAGGCCGGTTCCGCGCAGGCTTAAGGAAGGCGACTGCCGCACTGCATCGCCGACCGTTGCGGGTGGTGAGCTGGAAGTAGCCGACGCCTTCTTGCTCCGCCCCGTTGTAATCGGGGTTGAACGGGTATCCCGCTTCCTGTGCGGCAGCCACCCAAGCGTCACAGATTGGGCGTTGGATGCGCATGTTTGAGACTGCCAGCGGTCCGCCAGTTCCATGGAATTCATCTGCGCCGCGCTCTTGGTCTTCGGAGCGCTTAAAGAGAGGCAAAACATCTTTCCAACCCCAGCCTTTGTTGCCCATCTGGCGCCAACGGTCGTAATCCTCCTTTTGGCCGCGGACATATAATAGTCCGTTCAACGAGGAAGACCCTCCTAAAACCTTGCCTCGCGGCCAATCAATAGAGCGGCCATTGAGGCCCGGATCCGGTTCAGTCCTGTAGCACCAGTCCACTGCCGGGTTGTGCATGGTTTTGAAATAGCCGACCGGAATATGAATCCAGGGATTCGTGTCACGTCCTCCGGCTTCCAGCAGAACCACCTTGTTTTGCGGGTTTGCACTTAGCCGATTGGCGACAACACAGCCGGAAGACCCAGCGCCGATGACGATGAAATCCGCGTCCAAATCCATCCCTCCCGATCCCTCGATGAAAAAACTTGTATACAGGATGTGCAAATTGGTCTAGCGTTTTTTGATACGAAGCGTCTCAATAATTGATCTTAGGGAGGAAAATTATGGGGCTGACTAATAAACTGAGCCGCATTTCGCGGCGGGATCTGTTCCGTGTGGCAGGGACTTACGGGATGAGCTCGACCCTGCTGGCGGCGGGCGGCTTCGGGGGCGCGATGAGCCTGGCGAATCTCGCCTCGGCTGCGGAATCGACATATGAGAAGCGCTACACCAAGCCCGCCAAGCACACGCTGAAGTTCGGCGCTTCCGGCTTCAACGCGCGCAATCTTCTGATCGAGCGGGCAGGCGCGCTGGAGTTCGCCCGCGACCTCGAGGCCCGTACCGACGGTGAAATCCGTATAGAGTTCATCGGTGACAACCAGATTTGCGGCCAGCTGTCCTGCGTTGAGAAAACCCAGCAGGGCATCGTCGACATCTACGCCGCTTCGACCCAGAACTCGGCCGGCGGCGCACCATACCTGAACGTGCTGGACTATGCCTTCATGTTCCCCAGCCGCGCGTCCCAGTACCATTTCCTCTATAACCCGAAGAGCCAGGAGATCCTGCGCGACCCGCTGGAGAAGCGCCACGGGCTGAAGTTTCTGTTCAGCCACTGCGAACTGCGCGGCATCCAGCTGGGCCTGAAATACAAGGACCAGCCCACCATCACCAAGCTGGAGCAGCTATTCGGCACTAAGAACCGCGTCACCGGCACCCAACTGGGCCGGATCGCGATGAACGCGCTGAACCTGAACCCGGTGCCGGTGGCCTGGGAAGAGACCCTTGACGGGCTGAAGCAGGGCCTGATCGATGGCGCTGAAACCTGGGCCTCCGCGGTGGCCTATGCCAACATGGCGCCCGTGGTCTCGCAGTCGGTCGATCTCAAGTTCTTCTGCGGCACCGAGCACACCTCGATGTCGGCCAAGGTCTTCGACGGCCTCGAAGGCTATCTGCAGGACGCGGTGATGGAGAGCGCCTATTGGGCACAGGCCCATGTTCAGGCCGCAAATGAGGCCGCGCTGGTCAAGACCGTCGGCTTCTCTGACCCGCAGCTCCCGGGCACGGTGTTTGCGGAACACGGCGTGCGCGCGGCCTTCCTGCCGGACAGTGAAATTCGCATGGCTGAGGAAATGTGCTCACCCGAGTTCCAGCCGCAGCTGTGGGAACAATGGCGCGATCGCCTGAACAAATGGGCCGGAGGCATCGACACCTATCAGGAAATCTACACCATCGCGCGCGAAGTCGAAAAGGACATGAAACCCGAAAACGTGGAGCCGCGCCGCTGGTGGAAAGGCTGACAGCGGGCTGAACTGCGAGCAGAGGGCCGGCGCAAGAGGCACGCGCCGGCCTTGCTGGCCCCGGCAGGCCTGTCTGGCTGCCGGGAACTGAGGGGAGGAAAATATGCAGCTTTGGCCGGATATCGCCGCCATTTTCAGCGCGTTTGCATCGCAAGACAGCTGGGAAATCCGCAATGCTTTGGAAAGCAATGCCACCTGGGTGCTGGGCACTGCGGCCGCCGCGCTTGGCGGCCTCTTGGTGATGCTGCTCTACCGGCTGGTGCCGCTGTTGGACCGGCATCTAGAACGCACCATTATGGTATGGAGCTATCTGGCCATTGCCTTCATCATTTTCTGGGGAGTGATTGACCGCTTCGTGTTCAAGAACCAGCAGCCTTGGTCCACCACCATTCCACCGCTGCTATTCATGATCATGGCCTGGTTCGGCGCCGCCTTTAACGTGCGGCTGCGGACCCATCTCAGCTTCTCGGAATTCCGCACCGTCATGCCCCGCTGGGCGCAGATGGGCTGCCTTGCCCTGGATGCGGTCCTGTGGTTCGGCTTTGCGGTGATAGTTTTTGTCACCACCTCCCGGCTGACCGCGCTGTCGGCCTCCAACTTCCAGATCGTACTGGGCACCGACAGCGTGCTGCAATGGTGGTTCCTGATCACCGCTCCGATGTCCTTTGTCCTGATGATCGCCCGGGTTTTTGAAAACCTGGCCGACGACATCCGCAACTACCGCAGCGGCGCGCCGCTCATCAAACAGGCCGTGATCGGAGGAGACGTGTGATGGATACGGGAACCTGGGTCACGCTGATTTCGATTGGGGTCACCTTCCTGTTCATGCTCGGGGTGCCGGTGCTGCTGGTGATCGGCTATTGGGTGATCGGCTGCTCCTTCGTGCTGGGTCTGACGCTCGATAACATGGGCGCCGAGCTTCTCAATGTATTCAACAAGGGCTTTGCCCTGCTTGCGATGCCGCTGTTCATCCTGACTGGCGACCTGATCAACCAGTCCGGCATTGCCCGGCGCCTGTCCGATTTTGCCTATGCTTGCCTTGGCTGGATGCGTGGCGGCCTGGCGATGGCCTCACTCGGCGCCTGCGGGCTGTTTGCCGCCATTTCAGGCTCCAACTCGGCAACCACTGCCACCATCGGTTCAATGCTGCACCCCGAAATGGTCAAAGGCGGCTATGACGAACGCTTCTCTGCCGCCACCGCCGCCGCGGGCGGCACTGTCGGCATCATCATTCCGCCGTCTATCATCTTTATCGTCTACGGTTTCCTGATGAATCTGCCGATCTCCGACCTGTTCGTGGCCGGCATCCTGCCTGGCGCAATGATGGTGATCGGCATGCAACTGGCCTGCTGGATCATCTGCCGACGCAACGGCTGGGGCTTTCTGATTCCCCTGCAGCTGAATCGCGTCCTCAAAACCGCCTTCGGTGCCTGGCTCGGCTTCTTTGCCATCGGGCTGGTGCTGTGGGGCATCTACACTGGCAAATTTTCCCCCACTGAAGCGGCGGGCGTCACCGTTGGTTTCTGCGTCATCGCAGGCGTGCTGTCCTGGGGAGTGACAAAAATCACCGGCGCCCGCAGTGGCAAGACATGGGAAGAGAAATCCTTTGCCGAAATGCTGGTGGTCGAAGGCTTCACCATCCCGCAGATCCCCGGCATCGTGGTGCGCTCGGCCCAGATCACCGGCATCCTGGCACCTCTGATCGCAATTTCGGTGGTGATGCAGCAGATTCTGTCGCTCCTCGGCGCACAGCAGGCGATCGGCGGGTTCGTCACCTCCATGGGCGGCTACCATGCAGTGCTGTTCACCTCGATGGTCATCGTGTTCTTCTCTGGCATGGTGCTGGAAAGCCTGCCGGTGACCATCATCCTGGCGCCGATCCTGGCCCCCATCGCAGCCTCTGTCGGGGTCGATCCGATCCACTTTTCGGTGATCTTCCTGGTTGGTGCTTCTATCGGCTTCATCACTCCGCCTTATGGACTGAACCTCTACGTCGCATCCGGTGTGACCGGTGTTCCGTATTTCCGCTTGCTCCGCTATACGGTTCCTTACCTTGCAGCCCTGATCGGGGTCTGGGTTCTGGTCTCCCTGGTTCCTGACTTTGCGCTGGTGCTGCTGCCCAACAAGTAGCGATGAGGCGGCGATGGCAGCGGATGCGCCGGAAAAGAAAGAAGGGCAAATCCCCACCAACCTGCGCCTGCTGGTGCTGCTGGAGGAGGTTGTCCGCCGCGGTGTTGCGGTGAAGCCGGCAGAGATGATAGAGGCCATGGGCTTGCCCAAGCCTACTGTGCACCGGCTGATGCAGACAGCTGAGGCCGAAGGCTTCCTGCAGCGCGACCTTGATGGAAGGGCTTACGGGCCTGGCCCGCGGCTGCGAAAGCTGGCGCTGAACACCATGTCGTCGGAGCACCTGCGCACCGCCCGCCTGAGTATTCTAAAGAGCGTGGCCGAGGAGCTGGGCGAGACCTGCAACCTCGCCACGCCGGACCGCGAAGGGATGATCTATCTGGACCGGGTGGAAACCAAATGGCCGCTGCGTATTCAGCTGCCTGTTGGCACTCAGGTTCCTTTCCACTGCACCGCCAGTGGAAAGATGTACCTATCGACACTGAATGCAAACACCCTTGACGCGGTGCTTCGGGCTCGGAAACTGGAGGCGGTTACCCCAAAAACCTGCACCGACCCTGATAAACTCAGTGCGGAACTGACGGCCATTTCCAGCCTCGGCTACTCTACTGATGATGAGGAATTCATTGCTGGAATGGTCGCCGTGGCGGTCCCAGTACAAGACGCTCGCAACCGGCTGATTGCAACACTATCAGTCCATGCTCCGGCTCAACGCCGAAGCCTGCAGGAGCTGATGGAGTTCCTGCCAGAATTGCAAAGGGCTGCATCGGAACTGGCTCGTTTGTCCTGACGGGTCAGATCGAAGCACGGTCAGCGCCGAAAGCGTCTACGATTTAAGGAGGATGTCAGCCGGATTGCGCCATTGCGGCCCCCAGCCCTTCCCCGACGGCCTCCGAATACTGTTAGAGACTTACTAGCCTCAATAGCGGCAATGACTTGCATTCACCGGCTCCGTCCTGAGCTTCGGATCAGGGACAGAGAAAAACGCCGCTTGAACTAAGCAAAGGAAAGCGGTGCCATGGCTGCCGGAGCGGCCTGTCAGTCTGCCAGCCGCTTGGCCCACAGCAGTGGCTGATCAAAGTTATACATTACCAGTCGACCTTCCTCATCCATTTCCATGCGGTTAACTAGACTGATCTGCTGCATGAAGTCTCGTTCAATGATCATGGCCTCTTCGTCGCATAGCCCACCGCCCATCTGTACGGGCGAAAACATCAGGTTTTGCAAGTCAGCTCCGAAAGTTGTTGTGAAACTGCGGCAGGGGCTGGAGCCATAGAGCGTGCCAGCGTCAAAGTCGAACCGCAGATCACCGAACGGCTCAAGGTCGATGCCCTTGATCTTCTTCACAATCCAGGGGCCATTCAAATCTGTTGCGGTGGTTGCTGGCATTGGTGTTCCTTCGCCTTGACCGGTTTTGCTGTCAGAGGCAAAGGACCATGCAGCCAACCCGCAGCAGACACCAGCAAAGATCCCAAGAAACGCCCGTTGGATCCGGCGCGGTTTCCTAGACTTCTGTTCCTGCAACGGCCGGAATCTCATAGCCGTTTCACCTTGATAATCATGCTATGGGAGTCTGCTGAGCTTGCATCACTTGACAAGAGAAAAATCTTGTCGGAATCCGGCTTCCATGCAACGCTGCAAGGGTGATGGCGTTAACTTGCTATTTTTAAAAGGTTTTTCAGTTCCGGGAGCTGCCCTATGCCTCTTGATGGATCCGCTGCAAAAGAAATCAAGCAACAGATGGCAATCGCCCGCAAGCGTGAGCTGTCCTTTGGGTTGTGTTTTGGCAAGAAGATCGAGAATTCGGTGTTCCTGACCCACAAGACCAAGGCTGCCAAGCTGCTGGGCAAGCAGGCAAAATCTGATGGTGAAACCCCGCAGTTCAGCTTCGGCACCCTGAAGCTGGACGGCAAGGAACTGTCGATGTCGGTCGAGGGCAAGGTCGTGCCCGGCATGGCCCGCAAGGCCAAGAAGATGTTCATGGTGGTCGGGCTCAAATACAAGATCCTCATTCTCGACCCGTCTGGCAATGTCGTCGAGTCGGAGTCCGATGACGAAGATGAAACGGCAGAGGACGTCCCGCAGGCCGCACCGGCCGCCAGCGGCGATACCGCCACCGAAGCGCCAGCAGAGGCGCCGGCCGCCCCTTCCGCCGAACCGGATCCGGCAGCGGCCAAGTGGAAAACCACAGCCGTCAAGGTCGAGGCCAACATGGCCAAGCTCCGCGATATCGCCGGCATCGACCTCTCCAAGGCAGAGGCGCTGTGGAAGGCGATCCAGGCCAAGGCCGAGGGCAGCGGCTTTACCGCCGCTCTGGAGCATGTCGCCAAGCTCTCGGCGGAGATGAAGACCGCCGCCCAGGACGCCGCCGCGCGGGCAAAGCGGCAAAGCTTGCTGGAGGGAAAATGGCAGCAGGCAGCGACCAAGCTGGAGCCGCTGATCGGCGAGGTGCTCGCACTGAAGACCGCGCAGTCGGAGAAGATCGAAACCGTCTGGATACAGATTAAAGCCCGCGCCGCTGCCAGCCCGCCGGATTATGAGGGCGCGCTCAAGGCAGTCGGCCCGCTGGCGCAGGCGATTTCCAAGGCCCGCCAGGCCGCCGCCGAGGCAGGCTGCGGGGAGGCGGGTCCTGCCAGCACCGAAGCAGCAGCAGGCGGTGATGCCGCGACCGCAACCAAACCCGAAGCCCCGGCCAAGGCGCCGGAACAGGCCGCGCCGCCCTCCGGCGACACCGGCAGCGAGACCGGGGACGCCACCGTCGACGAACAGATCGCCCGGATCGAGGCCGCGCTCAAGGCGCTGAAGGACGGGCCGGTCAAGACCTACAACACCATGGTGCCGGAAGCGGTCAGCCAGACCCCGGACAAGTGGAAGGCCGCGCTCGACAAGGTCGCGGCGCTGGCCGCGCAGGTTAAGGCCCAGCCCGTGGATGCCAGCGGCACCAAGCTGGATGCCGGCGAAAAGGCGCTGGACGCGCTGGAAAAAGCGGTTGCCGCCGACACCCAGGCCAAGACCGCGTTTCAGAAGGCGCTGGAGATCTTCGATCTGCGGATGGTGCCGCTGACCAGCCACCCAAAGGCTGCAGCGCCCGAGATCGCGCCCGAGATCACCCGCATCAAGGGCTTGCGCACCGCCGCGGTGGACAAGGCCAAAGCGCATGATCTGAAAACTGCCACCGCCGACTTGACCGCTGCCGAAGCGGAGATTGCCAAGGGCGAAATCCTGGCAGATGAGTTCGCCCATTTAATGGCGCTCGACCCCGACCGCAAGGCGCTGGCCGATGCGGCCCGCGGTGTAACAGTCGGCGATCCGGCAGTGGATGACGCCGCACGCGAAATGGAGCGGTTGTATGATGCGGCGCAGCAGGACAAAGCCGCCAAGAAATTCAAGGATGGCATCCAGAAGCTGGACGAGATCGCGAAGGCTCATGAAAGTACCGCCAAAGTACGAAAGCAGCGCAAGCTTTATGAAGATTGGCGGCCCAAGGCCAAGACCTGGGTTGACAGCTGGGCAGGTCTTGCTGCGCCGGTAAAAGCACTGCTGCAAGACAAGCTGGATGAGGCCAATGGTTTTTACACCAGTTCAGACGTGGCCACGAGCAAGGACTACACCGAGTCTATCAAGCTTTTGGGTAAGTTCTGGGATATCCGCCCCTTCATCGAAAAGGAAATCCCGGTTGTTCAGCAGTACGGCCCCAAACTCACGGCATTCGAGGCCAAGCTGAAGGAGTTCAAGGACCACGACGGCGCCTCGGGCATCCAAGTTCTCATCCTCAAGATGGAGGCCGATCTGGCATCTGCCAAGGCTGAGGCGGTGCTGCACAAATACTCGACCGCCCTGACCCTGCTGAGCGGCACCCAGAGCGATTGGCCCGCCGCAACTGCCCAGGCGGATGCCTGCAAGGCCTACAAGGAAAAACGCATCGCGGTTCAGGGTAAAATCGATCCCCTGAAGAACGTGCCGCAGGCTGCAGCGATGTTGGAAGACGTCAAGGCACTGATGGCGGAGGCAGCGGCAGCGGCGCTGAAACTGGATTTCACCACTGCCAATGCTTGCGTCGCGGATGCCGAAAAACGTGCGGACAGCGCCAAGGCCGCGGCAGAGGCCGCGGTGGAGCTGGACGGGATGACCGATACCGCCGCGCTCGACGATCTGAAAAAGAATTGGGATCCGGCCTTCAAGGTCTTCACTGGAATCCGCGACAAGGTGGTCGCGGCGGACACCGGAAATGACTTCACTGCGCTGATCGCAAAGGCGCAATTGCCTGCGGCAGAGGCTGAAAAGGCCAAGACGGCCAAGAAATACGATGATGCCCGGGCGCATCTGGACAATGCCATCTCGAACCTGAAGATGGCCATGGTGCTTATCCACCAGCATAGCGCCTATGGCGAGTTGAAGGCCTCGCTGGCCGCGCAGGCGGCGGCGCTGGTGCCGCTGAGCGATGCTAATTGCCTGCAGCCGCATCTGGATGACATCGCCCGGCTTACCGGCGAAGCTGACGACCTGATCAAGCCGGAAGCCTATGACTACAAGGGCGCTGAAGCCAAAATTGGCACGGCCCGCAATATTGCCGAACAAGCCCGCGCGGATGGAGATCTTTACAAGACTATCAAGGCGGACCGCACCAAGGCCACGGCGATCATCACCAAGATCACCACTGAGGGCGGCGATGTCGAAACCCAGCTGACCCACCGCAAGACCGATGTCCAGGAATTGCTCGACGAAAGCACCGCCAAGCAGACGGCCCGCGATTTCAAGGCCGCCGCCGAGAAGGCCAAGGCCGCCGCAGACTGGGAGAAGGCAACGGACGAGGATCTGAAGACCCTGAAAACCGTACTGGGCTGGGAAACTCCCTTCTTTAGAACACCACGCGCAACGCTGATCGGCCCGGGCAAGGAGGCCGGGGTACACCAGATTGCCCGCGCCGATGCCGATTTCGCCAAATACGAGGCGATGAAGGCCGCCCATACCTATTCGGCCGCGCTCAAGATGTTCGAAAAGGCCTATCAGAAGATCGAGGCCTGCAAGCTCCTGCTAGCCGCAGCCGCTCCCTACAACCAAACTGTGACAGACACTCAAGCGGCGGTGGATGTGCTGGCGCCGGAAAGTAATGATGCCACCAAGGACCGGATCAAGACGCTGACCGACCGCCTGGCGGCCGCCAAGCTCGACACTGCTCGGACCGATTTGACCGACAACGATTATACCCAGGCGATCAAGCTGCTGAAGCAGATCGCTGAGGACGCCAAGGCGCTGCTGAAGTCGGTCAAGGGCTCGTCCGATTTCGAACCCGCCCGCGCCGCCGCCGAGGCCAAGCTGGCCGAGGCCAAGGGCCACAAACACGCCGACGCGATTCAGGCTCAGCTGACCCGGTTGACCGCAAAATACGACAACCTAACCAAGCTGGCAGCCAGCGATTATGCCACCGCCAAGACCATGGCTGAGGAAGTGGTCAAATCTGCCGAGGAGGCGATCAGCTCCGCCAATACCCATGGCATCCTTGAGGCGGTGAACTCCGCCATCGGCGGCGACGAGGACAGCGCCCCCTGGTGGCCGCAGGTGCAGGCGGCGAAACTGTCGATCAAGGCAGTGGGCAGCCGCGAGAACGCCGACGTCGCCAAGACCCATCTGGACACCGCCAATGCCGAGATTGAGAACTGCCAGAAGGACGGACTGGACGCCAAGACCGCCAAGGGCCATCTCAAGGCAGCGCTGGAAGCCTGCAACACTGCCAATGAGGTGATCTCACAATATGCCTTCATCGCGCAGGAAATCGCCCGCGCCCGCGCCGCCCTGCCGCCCGTCACAAGCCACGCCGAGGCCGCCTATGTGAAGGATGAGACGGACGCGGTTGCAAAGCTGCTGGACGGTGCCGAAACAGCCGCCAAGGGCGGCCAGAACTACGCCAAGGTCAGCGCCGATATCGAGGCCGCCATCGCCCAGACCAAGACCGCTCTGGAAATGGCGGAGCAGCACAAGCAGTACAAGGAGCTGCGCGCCAAGCCGGAGGTCGAGCCGCGCCTGGCAGTGCTGGAAAAACACGAGCACCGCTACGCCATCAAGCCCAGCATCGACACCATGCGCAAGAAACTGGGTGATGCAGCGGCGGCCGTGTCGGGCAAAAAACCGGGCTACGGTGTAAAGCTGCTGGAAGAGGCCCGCGCCATCGGCACCAGCGCCTTTGTGATGGCAGAAATGCGTGCCAACACACCGCCCAAGGAAGACGATATCAAGGAAATCCTGTCGCGGCCCAACGGCACCGCGGAACTGGATGCGATGATCGACAACCTGGAACCGGAGGCGCAGCGCGCCGTGGTCAAGGTCGCCTTCAAGGCGCGGTTCGGGTGCGATATCAAGAATTTCAGCAACGAGAACCTGGCTCCTGCTTCGGAGATTGCTGACAACAACCTGAAGGGGCCGAATATCGTCGCCTTCTACAAGGCTATGCAGGACCTGCCGCTGGATCACACGCTGAACAATGACTCGCTGCAAAAATTCGCCGTGAACGAGGCGGCCAAAGGCGGTTCAATGTACCAGGGAGATAAGAAGCGGATTGTGATGCATGAGGGGGATGCCGGAGCGTCGCCCAACTATGCCTTCGGCAGTGACGACGCTGTGGGCAGCCTGGATGATGCCGCCACCCCGGAAGAGCGTGCGGAACTGGAGAAATGCAAGCCCGCCAATGAGGAGCCGGTCACCTTCTTTAACTGGAACACCCTGCATGAGGTTGGCCACGCGGTGGACGACAAGCATGGTTTCATGAACAGCAACGGCAAGAAGAAGGAATACGGAGGCTGGACAGAGCACGGTATGGATATCTCCGGTATCGCGGACAAGATCGCCAAGAAATTCAGCTATGACACCGCTTATGTCACCGAATACATGGCGCATAACAAAAGTGCCCATGTGCCTTCCAAACCGGAGGACGAAACCTGCTCCGAAGAGGATTGGGAAAGCCGCCGTATCCAGATGCAGGCCTTTGTCGACATGGCGTCGGAACCGGCGCAGCCCTGGTCCAGCATGGCAACTGCCAAGAAGCTGGCGATCGGCGGCGTGGTCTACCAGGAAAGTTACCCCAACGCCTGGAATTCTTACCTTCTGAGCGAGCGCGCAAAGGGGATCACAGGCTACCAGTTCCGGGCGCCGGGGGAGTGGTTCTCAGAGCTTTATGCCGCCTATCACTCCGGGAAGCTGAAGCCGAACCACCCCGCCGTTGGCTGGCTGTCGAAACTCTGACCCATTGAAAGGCTGCTGACCAATGTCTCTATTTCACCCTGTCAATCTGGTTTGCCCGCACTGCGAGGCACCGGTGACCATGATGGCCGTGGGCAGCGTGAACGCTGACCGCCGCCCCGACCTGCGCGAAGACATCCTGGAGAACCGGTTCCAGGACGCCGAATGCGGCACCTGCGGCGAAGGTTTCCGGCTGCAGCCGCAGTTCAACTACCTGGATGCGGGCCGCGGACAATGGATCGCCGCAATGCCCGCCAGCCGTCTGCGTGACCACCTGGAGCTGGAGGACGAGGCCAAGGCCCTGTTCGATACCAGCTACGGGGCGAAGGCCCCCGCAGCGGCCCGAGACGTCGGCAGCGGCCTGGCGGTGCGGCTGACCTTCGGCTGGCCCGCGGTGCGGGAAAAACTGTTGGTCAGACAGCTGGGCCTCGATGATGCTCTCGTCGAGATGATGAAGCTGCACATCCTGCGCAGCGTGGAGTCGGTTCCGATGGCCGAAGGCATAGAACTGCGCCTGGTTGAGGCGGATGAGGAGACTGACGGCTATGTCTTCGCCTGGCTGGAGACCGGATCAGAGCAGTTTCTCGAATATATGACAATCCCGGCGGAGCTTTACAGGGCCATCCAGGGTAACCCTGAAGCCTGGGCAGCGATCCGGCAGCGGCTGGAGAACGGATGCTTCGTGGATATGCAAAAGCTGTACATGGGCGAAGGGCGGCAAACTAGCTGATGTTCGCCCGCCGTTGGCTGAAGGAATGGGCATAAAGCCGCAGCTAGGCCTGTTTCTCGTGTGGGCTTCGTATTCCTGGTGAGTAACACGAACTGGGTTGTTTAACCTTTTCTGTGGCTTACGTATTGTGCAAGACCACCGGGCATGGCGTGACCCAACTTGGTTTGCCATAAATTACTGCGGGTGCCGTGGCGAAAGAGAAAACAGCACCATTGCGCCGGGCTTCAACCTTGGCAGCTCAGACAGATCTAGGAGCAGACAAATGACCCAGAAAACCGTCCTTGTAACCGGGTCATCCGGATTTATTGGCTACCACCTGTGCCAGCTGCTGCTGGAGGCCGGCTTTCGCGTTTTGGGGATCGATAACCTCTCTGACTACTATAGTGTCCAGCTCAAAAAAGACCGTCAGGCGATGCTGGAACAGTACCCTGATTTCACAGTGGTCAACCGCAGTATTGAAGAGCCGGGTATCATGCCGGATCTGTTTGCAGCGCACAGGCCGGACTACGTTGTGCATCTCGCAGCACAAGCCGGGGTGCGATTTTCTATCGAAAATCCGCGGTCCTATTTGGAAAGCAATGTAACCGGCACTTTCGAAATCTTGGAGGCTGCTCGCGCTTATCCTCCGCTCCACATGCTGCTGGCTTCCACGTCGTCAGCCTTTGGCGCCAATACTGAAATGCCCTACAAGGAAACCCAGAAGGCCGATTACCAGATGTCCTTCTATGCCGCTACCAAGAAGGCGACTGAAAATATGGCACATTCCTATGCGCATCTGTTCGGCTTGCCGGTTACCATGTTCCGCTTCTTCACCGTCTACGGTCCATGGGGGCGGCCGGATATGGCCTTGTTCAAATTCACCAAGGCGATCTTCGAAGGTAAGCCGATAGACGTTTACAATTTCGGAGACATGAAGCGTGACTTTACCTATGTAACTGATTTGGTTGAAGCAATCTGCCTGTTGCTGGATGCGGTACCGGTCCGCCCGGCAGACGGTGTTGTGCCGGAGGGAGACAGTCTTTCGCCGGTTGCGCCGCACAGGATCGTCAATATCGGCAATTCCGAGTCCGTCCGGCTGACAACCTTTATTGAAGCCATCGAAGCGGCCACTGGCTGCAAGGCTCAGCAGAACCTGATGCCAATGCAGGCCGGTGATGTGCCGGCCACTTGGGCAGACGCGTCGCTGCTGCAAAGTCTCACGGGCTATAAGCCGCAGACTGCAGTGCATGAAGGTGTTTCCCGTTTCGTTGAGTGGTATCAGGAGTACTACCGCGCAGAAGTCTTGCCCAACGCGGCTGGCTGAGCAACTTGCTGGCCAATGGTCTGATTGCGTCGGCGGCGGTTGCTTCTGGTGATTTCGGGCTGATCTGAGCGGGCTGCGGCTTGGGTTCGGCGGGGGCGTTAATATCCCTTAAAATTTGCCTAACATGCTGGTTAAAGTGTTGATAATGTACTAACTTTTGCCACATCCGCACCCCGGCCCGCCCGCAGGGGGTGTCT
>JABXIA010000305.1 GCA_013373325.1 Paracoccaceae bacterium | reverse complement strand
GCGCTGCCGGGCCCAACCGGGACGGTGCATTCTTTGAATGTGCCGGAGCGGGCGGGAGCCGGCGCCGCTGCGGATGTTCAGGCCTTGCGCAGGAAGACGGGCTTGTCCGGCTCCGACATCTGCGGCTGGTAGGCATAGCCGCCGGCATCGAAATCCTTGAGGCTTGCGCTATCCGTCAGCCGGCGCTGGATGATATAGCGCGCCATCGCGCCGCGGGCGCGTTTGGCATAGAAGCTTACCACCTTGGGGGTGCCGTTCTTGTCTTCCATGAAGACCGGCGTGACCACCCGCAGCTTCAGCGCTGCCAGATCCACGGCACCGAAATATTCCTGGCTGGCGCAGTTCACCAGCACTTCCGCGCCCACGGCCTCTCCTTGCGCATTCAGCGCCTCGGAGATCTTGCTCCCCCAGAACTCATAGAGGTTCTTGCCCCGCGGATTTTTCAGGCGCGAGCCCATTTCCAGCCGGTAGGGCTGCATCGCGTCCAGCGGCCGCAGCACGCCGTAAAGGCCGGACAGGATGCGGAAATGCTCCTGTGCCCTGGCCATTTCATCCGCGTCCAGCGAGGCAGCCTCCAGCCCCTGGTAGGTGTCGCCGGCAAAGGCCAGCGCCGCCGGGCGGGTTGCCTGTGTTTTGGGGTCGGCGGCAAAGTCCTGGAAACGGGCATGGTTCAGCTTGGCCAGATCCTCGCTGATGTGCATCAGCTTCATCAGGTCCGCCACGGATTGTCCGCGGGCCACCTCTGCCAGCGCCACCGCATCGTCATGCAGCGCGGGCCAGGTCATTTCCTGTTCCCGCTCTGCCCAGTCCAGCTTCTTGGCCGGAGAGGTTACTACCAGCATGTCTGCCCCCAAATTTTCCTAGCCCGGTTTCTTGGCGCGACCCTAGCCCGCGCCGCGCAGGACGTCCAGAAACGCCGCCGCGAAACGTTCGGCGCGGCGCTCCCCTAACAGCCTTGTGATGCCGGCCTCGTCGCCGTCGCGCAGCTGCGCCACCTTGGCCAGCAGCGAGGCCGAGCAGGTCAAGGGCTTCAGGGTGCCGCATGCACCGCGCGCCAGCTGCGCCTGCACCTCCAGCAGCCCGTCATAGACGGATCCGGAGTTGTGCCCTGCCAGTTTGCGGCGCGCCGGGTGCAGCTGCTCCGTGGCGCCGGTGATCACGCTCAGGAAATCGTCGCCGTAGCGTTCCAGCTTCTTGGCGCCGACGCCGTTGATGCGGGCCATCTGGTCCAGGGTTTCCGGGCGCTGCTCGGCCATCTCGATCAGGGTGCGGTCCGGAAAGATCACATAGGCCGGCACTTTCTGCGCCTCGGCCAGCGCCCGGCGCTTGGCCTTGAGCGCGGACAGCAGCGGCGCGTCCTCCTCGGAGACCAGCGCCTTGACGGCCGGGCGGCGGTCCGCGGATTTGATGGTGTCGCGGCGCAGCTCGATGGATTGTTCGCCGCGCAGGATCGGCAGCGCCGCCTCGGTAAAGCGCAGGGCGCCGTGGCGGTCCGGGTCGGGGCGCAAGAGGTCGTGGCCCATCATCTGCCGGAACACCGCCTGCCATTGGCGCTTGCCGAACTCCTTGCCGCAGCCGTAGACCGACAGCTCGTCATGGCGCTTGGCCCGGATCCGCTCGTTGTCGGCGCCCAAAAGGATGTCGATCAGATGGCCGGAGCCAAACCATTCCTCCGTCCGCAGGACCGCGGACAGCGCCTTGCGTACCACTGTGGTTCCGTCAAAAACATCAGCCGGGCTGTCGCAGAGGTCGCAATTGCCGCAAGGCTCGGCTTCTTCGCCGAAATACCCCAGCAGTTTCTGGCGGCGGCAGTGCAGTGCCTCGGCAAGGCCCAATAGCGCGTTCAGGCGGGCGTGATCGGCGGCGCGGCGTTCGGGCGGAGCGAGGCCTTCGTCGATTTGCGAGCGGCGCAGGCGGATATCGTCTGGACCGAACAGGGTCAGCGTCTCCGCTGGCGCACCGTCGCGGCCCGCGCGGCCGATTTCCTGGTAGTAGGCCTCGATGGATTTCGGCAGGTCGGCATGGGCGACCCAGCGGATGTCGGGTTTGTCGATGCCCATACCAAAGGCGACGGTGGCGACCACGATCAGCCCGTCTTCGCGCGCGAAACGGGTTTCGACGATGCGGCGGTCCTCGGCCTCCATGCCGCCGTGGTAGAAACATGCGGAATGGCCGGCTTCGCGCAGGGCAGCCGAAAGTGCCTCGGTCTTGGCGCGGGTGCCGCAGTAAACGATGCCGGATTGGCCCTTGCGAGCGGCGGCAAATTCCAGGATCTGGCGGCGCGGGCTGTCCTTGGCGCCGAAGGCCAGATGGATGTTGGGCCGGTCAAAACCGCGCAGGAAGCTGCGGGGGGCTTCGCCGTCGAACAGCTTCTGGACGATTTCTTCCTGGGTTTCCTGGTCCGCGGTGGCGGTGAAGGCGGCCAGCGGCACGTCCAGGGCGCGGCGCAGCTCGCCGATGCGCAGGTAGTCGGGGCGGAAATCATGACCCCATTGGCTGACGCAATGCGCCTCATCCACCGCAATCAGGCTGACGCCGATGCGGCGCAGCATGCCCATGGCGGCGCCGGAAGCCAACCGTTCGGGGGCCATGTAGAGGAGCTTGAGCCGCCCGGCCTCGATCGCCTCCCAGACCTGTTCGGTCTCTTCATCGGTGTTGCCGGAGGTGAGCGCGCCTGCGTTGACGCCCGCCTCCTGCAGGGCACGGACCTGATCGCGCATCAGCGCAATCAGGGGGGAGATCACCACGGTGATGCCGTCGCGCAGCAGCGCGGGCAGCTGAAAGCACAGCGACTTGCCGCCGCCGGTGGGCATGATCGCCAGCACGTTTTCCCCGGCGGTCACGGCGTCGACGATCTCCTCCTGCCCCGGGCGGAAAGCGGCAAAGCCGAAAATCTCGCGCAGTATGGGAGTCGCGCCGCTGAGGGCGGTCATATCCGTCATGGGGGCGGAGGGCCTCGTGGTCAGTGCTGCTCTTCTTTGGCAGGCACAATCCCACAGGAGGCATGGGGCGGCAAGGCCCGCAGGTTAAAAGCCCGGCAGGAAATGCCGGGCCGGAGATTTTCAGATCAGTAGAACGCCGAGACGTTGTTCACCAGGATGATGCGCAGCGCATAGACGCCGATCAGCACCGCCAGCGGCGCCAGATCAATGCCGCCCATGTTGGGCAGGATGCGGCGCACCGGCGCATAGAGCGGCTCCAGTATCCGGTTCAGGCCGTACCAGATCTGCCCCACCAGCTGCTGGTGCAGGTTCAGGACCTGGAAGTTGATCAGCCAGCTCATGATCACATGGGCAATGATGAAGAACCAGACCACGTCCAGGATCAGCATCAGGATTTGGAACAGCGAGACCATCTCTTATTTCCCTCTTTCGAACAGCCTCACAGGTAAGCAGACGCGGCGAAATGCGCAAGGCTTCCGCGAGGTTGCGGTTGACGCGCTGTAAACGGGTGGCATCACGGGCACATGCCATCAAGGAGCGCGCGCCGATGTACCCGATATTCCGCCTGATCAAGGATACCGTTCTGGCCAGCCGGATGGAGCCTTTGCCGATCACCGGCATGCATGTCTCCAGCCATATTTGCTGGCCCTGGGATCTGGACATGTGGATGGAGCTGAACAACGGCCGCACCATGACGCTGTATGATCTGGGGCGCACCATGCTGGCGCAGCGGGTCGGGCTGATCCGCTGCCTGCGGCAGCAGCGCTGGGGGCTGACGGTGGCGGGATCTTCGGTGCGCTACCGCCGCCGCATCCGCGGTTTCGAGAAGTTCGAGATGCGCAGCCGCACCGCGGGCTGGGACGGCAAATTCATCTATGTCGAGCAGTCGATGTGGAAGAAGAACGGCGAGTGCGCCAGCCATGTGATGCTGCGCACCGCGGTGACGGACCGCAACGGCATCGTGCCGCCAGAAAAAGTTCTGGCAGCGCTGGGGCAGGACGCGGAAGCCTCGCCGGAACTGCCCGGCTGGATCAAGGACTGGTGCGCGGCGGATGGCGGCCGGCCCTGGCCGCCGATGCAGGACGGGCTTGCCTAGGCCCCTGCCCGCCTGCCATACCTGAAGGCAAGAGGGTGCAGACCCGTAACTCCTGCGCCCCGATAACAAGAGGGCGGGCATGCAGCAGGTATCCATGCGCAAGCGCATCTGGGGGTGGTGGTTCTTCGACTGGGCCAGCCAGCCCTATCACACCCTGCTGGTCACCTTTGTTTTCAGCCCGTTCTTCGCCGCTGTCGCGGCGGAGCATTTCCTCGGACAGGGTTTGGACGGCGAGGCCGCCAAGGCGCAGGCGCAGACCGTGTGGTCAATGTGCCTGACCGTGACCGGCCTGATCATCGGCTTCGGCGCGCCTTTCATGGGAGCGCTGGCCGATATTTCCGGGCGGCGGCGGCCCTGGATCATGATGTTTTCGCTGATGTATGTGCTGGGTGCCTGCGGGCTTTGGTTCATGGATCCTGCGGGCAGCAACCTGTGGTGGATGCTGATCAGCTTTGGCCTCGGCTTCATCGGCGCGGAGTTTGCGCTGATCTTCGTCAACGCGCAGCTGCCCTCGCTGGCCGGCAAGGAAGACGTCGGCAATGTCTCCGGCTCCGGATTTGCCTTTGGCTACCTCGGCGGGGTAATTTCGCTGTTCATCATGCTGCTGTTGTTTGTGGAGCAGGCCAGCGGCAAGACGCTCATCGGCCTCAGCCCGCTGTTCGGCCTGGATGCAGAAGCGCGTGAAGGCACCCGCGCCGTCGGCCCCTTCACCGCGCTGTGGTTTGCCGTCTTCATGATCCCCTATTTCCTGTGGGTGCGCGAGGGCCGCGCCACCGGCCAGCGCGGCACAGTGGGCCAAGCGGTGGCGCTGGTGGTGCAGTCGGTGAAAAACCTGCGCAACCGGGTCAGCCTCGCCAGCTACCTCGGCTCCTCCATGCTGTACCGCGATGCGCTCAACGGGCTCTATGGCTTTGGCGGGGTCTACGCCAAGCTGGTGCTGGGCTGGCAGATCACTCTCATTGGCGTCTTTGGCATCGTGGCGGCGCTGGCGGCCACAATCTTCTGCTGGATCGGCGGCAAGGCGGACCGGAAATACGGGCCGAAGCCAGTGATCATCCTCTCTATTCTGGTGCTGAGCCTAGTCTGCCTGACCATCGTCAGCATGTCGCGCGACCAGATTTTCGGGATTGCCCTGCCCGCGGGATCGAAACTGCCGGACGCCGTGTTCTTTGGCTGCGGCGTGCTGATCGGCGGCTTTGGCGGCATCCTGCAATCGGCCAGCCGCAGCCTGATGGTGCGCCACACCGACCCGGCCAAGGCAACCGAGAGCTTTGGCCTTTATGGCCTGTCGGGGCGCGCCACCGCATTTCTGGCGCCGATGCTGATCGGCGTTGCAACAACTGTCACCGGCAGTGCCCGGCTGGGGATCACCCCGGTCATCGGCCTGTTTCTGATCGGATTGGTACTGTTATTCTGGGTTCAAGGAGAAGGAGATCAGGGTTGAGACTGTTACTTGCCATCTGTCTGGCGGTTGCGGGATTAAGTGTTCCGGCAAGCGCGCAGACCCCCGCCAAGGCGCTGTTCGGAGCCAAGCCCAGCGCCTCGCAGCAGAAACCAGCGCCGTTCGGCTCCTACGCCAAGGGCTGCGTCGCCGGTGCTGAGCAGCTGCCCGAGACCGGCCCCACCTGGCAGGCGATGCGCCTCAGCCGCAACCGCAACTGGGGCCACCCCGCCGCGATTGATTTCGTCAAGGACCTGAGCCGCGTGGCCGCGAAACAGCGCGGCTGGAAGGGTCTTTATATCGGCGACATCAGCCAGCCGCGCGGCGGGCCGATGCTGTCGGGCCACCGCAGCCATCAGATCGGGCTGGACATCGACATCTGGATGCGGCCGCCGGACAGGCTGAACCTCAGCCGCAGCGCGCGGGAAAACATCTCCTCGATCTCCATGCGCCGGGCCAAGGGCGCCTATGTGAACGCCAGCTGGACGCGGGCGCATCACGAGATCCTGAAGGCGGCTGCCCAGGACAGGCGGGTGGCGCGGATCTTCGTGTTTCCCGGCGCCAAGGTGCAGATGTGCAACGACGAGAAGGGCGACCGCCGCTGGCTGCGCAAGATCCGGCCCTGGTGGGGGCATCACTATCACTTCCATGTACGGCTGAATTGCCCGCGCGGCGCCCGCGGCTGTGTCGACCAGGCGGCCCCGCCCAAGGGCGACGGCTGCGCCGACGCGCAGCGCTGGGTCAATGACATCCTGAACCCGCCGCCGCCGAAACCGGTTGACCCGAACGCGCCAAAGCCTAAACCGAGACGGGACTACACCCTTTCGGACCTGCCCCAGCAATGCGCCGCCGTTCTGCAATCAAACTGATCCTGGCTATTGCCGCCGCCGCCGGACTGACGGCGGCGGCCTATGCGGCCGGCCGCCCGGCACCGGCAATCAGCAAGGCGCAATTTCTGGGCAGCTACACATGGAAACTGAAACAGCCCTGGTTCGGCGGTTTCTCTGCGCTGAAGATCAGCGCCAGCGGGCGGGAAATGACGGTGCTCAGCGACCGGGCCACACTGGTAACAACCACTCTTCAGCGCAGGGACGGGCTGATTTCCGGCGTGACCGCGCGCACGGCGCACGGGCTGCGCGCCTCCACCGGCAAGGTGCTGACCGGCTTTGCCGGCGACAGCGAGGGCCTGGCCGTCGCTTCCGACGGCAGCCGCTACATCTCCTTTGAGGGCACCGCACGGGTCGCCCGCTACCGCCGCCCCGACAGCCGCGCCAAGGTGCTGCCGAGACCCAAAGCGTTTCGCAGGCTGCCGATCAACAAGTCGCTGGAAACCTTGGCGATTGATGCCCGCGGCCACCTCTATACCCTGCCGGAGCGCGCCTTGGACAAACACGGCCAGATCCCGGTGTGGCGCTGGAACGGCAGCCGCTGGAGCCGGCCCTTCAGCCTGCCGCCGCGCGGCGGCTTCCTGCCGGTGGACGCGGATTTCGGCCCCGACGGCCGGTTCTACCTGCTGGAGCGCGACCTGACCCTGCTCGGCTTCCGCAGCCGGCTGCGGCGCTGGGACATTACCGCCGCGGGCCCTGAAAATGAGACTCTGCTGCTGCAAACAGGCCCCGGCACCCATGACAACCTCGAAGGCCTGTCGGTCTGGGCCGGCAGCGCCGGACGGATGTTCGCCACCATGGTGTCGGACGACAATTTCCTGCCATTGCAGCGCACCGAGCTGGTGGAATACGCCCTGCCCGACTGACCCGGTGGCCCGCGCCGCGCCAGCGGCGCCCGGCCCAACCGCAAGGGGGCCTTTGGCAAAAGGCACCCGGCGCGGGCGGGAGCCCCCTCCCCTTGCACCCGGCTATCTTGCGAAACAGACTCAAACAGTTTAAAGAAGCCGGTCTTTTGCTGCTGCGCAGCCTTCTTCGCAGCCCCGGAACAAACGGATCCCGCGCATGACCCGCTCGCATATTCCCGGCATTCTTGCCATGGCCGCCGTGGTGGTGGCCTCCAATGTCCTGGTGCAATTCCTGTTCGGCAATTGGCTGACCTGGGGCGCCTTCACCTATCCGGTGGCCTTTCTGGTCACCGATGTGATGAACCGCGTCTACGGCGCTGCCGCTGCGCGCAAGGTCGTGGTGGCGGGCTTCATCACCGGGGTGATCTGCTCGCTCATCGGCACTCAGGTGATGCTCGAAGGTGATGGCTTTACCTATCCGGCGGTGACGCTGCGCATCGCGCTTGGCTCCGGACTCGCCTTCCTGACGGCGCAGATGCTGGACGTTGCCATCTTCTCCGCCCTGCGCGAGGGAAAGTGGTGGCGGGCGCCGCTGGCCTCCACCCTGACCGGCTCCACCGTGGATACCGTAATCTTCTTCTCTGTCGCCTTTTCCGTCTCGCTGACCTGGATCGACCCGTCCAATGATGTGTCCTGGGCCGGCGACATGCTGCCCTTGATCGGACAGGGTCCTGTGGTGCCCTACTGGGTCTCGCTGGCCTTCGCCGACTGGCTGGTGAAACTGTCCTTGGCGCTGCTCGCGCTTGTGCCCTTCCGCATCATCGTGCGTAAGCTCTACGTAAAGACCACATGATTTTGTTTTGACATTAACCGAATCTGTGGCAGGCTAGGCTTACACGAAACATCAGAAAGGAGGTGCCCATTGTCTAGAGAAGCTATGGAGAGCAGTGCCGGAACAGTTCAGAAGGAGTGCGGCCGAGGCAGCCCTTGGCGCGTATAGATACCTGAATTGGTGCTGACCTAACCGGTGCACCTCCTATCATCTCGAAGGGCTGTTCCCCGCGTGTGGAACAGCCCTTTCGATTTTCAAGCCGCCTTCCGCAAACCAACGAAGCCATGATCCGCATCAACGACCAGATTACCCTGCAGGACTGGGAAATGACCGAGAGTTTCATCCGCGCCTCGGGCCCCGGCGGACAGAATGTGAACAAGGTGGCGACCGCGGTCGAGCTGCGGTTCGAGGCGGAGCGTTCGCCGGCGCTGACGCCCGCAGTCAAATCGCGGCTGAAGCGGCTGGCCGGACGGCGCTGGACCAAGGACGGCGCCATCATCCTGCAATGCGACGAGACGCGGTCCCAGCAAAGGAACCGCGAGATTGTGCGCGAGCGTCTGGCGGAACTGGTGCGCAAGGCGCTGGTGGCGCCGAAGCGGCGCATCGCCACCAAGCCAACCCGCGGCTCTGTCCGGCGGCGGCTGGACGCCAAGAAGCAGCGCGGCGAGCTGAAAGCGACGCGCGGTAAGATCGATCCGGATTGACCCAGCCCGGTGCCGGGGATTGCACAGCGCTTCTCTCCACCCCATGCTGGCGCCAATCAATGCGGGAGGAAAATCATGCGGCTGGACGGAAAAACCGCCATCGTGACCGGCGGTGCCTCGGGCTTTGGCGCGGGCATCGTGCGCAAGTTCCTGGCCGAAGGCGCGCGGGTGATGATCGCCGACATCAATGCTGCCGCAGCAGAGGCGATGGCAGCGGAGCTGGGCAGCAATGCGGTGGCGCAGACGGTAAATGTCGCGGATGGCTCATCGGTCAGCGCAATGGCAGAGGCCGCGCTGGCGGCCTTCGGGCAGCTGGATATTCTGGTGAACAACGCAGGCGTCACCCATCTGCCCAGCCCCCTGGAAGAGATCAGCGAGGCGGATTTCGACCGGGTGCTGGGCGTCAACGTGAAGTCGGTCTACCTGACCGCCCGCGCGCTGGTGCCGCATATGAAGGCCAACCGGCGCGGTGCGATCCTGAATGTCGCCTCCACCGCCGGCGTGTCGCCGCGCCCCAATCTCAACTGGTACAACGCCTCCAAGGGCTGGATGATCACCGCCACCAAGACCATGGCGGTGGAACTGGCCCCGCACGGGGTGCGGGTCAATGCGATCAACCCGGTGGCAGGGGAAACCCCGCTGCTCAAATCCTTCATGGGTGAGGACACCCCGGAAATGCGCGCCAAGTTCCTGTCCACCATCCCGATCGGCCGGTTTTCAACGCCGGAGGACATGGGCAATGCCGCCTGCTTCCTGTGCTCGGACGAGGCAAGCATGGTGACTGGAGTCGCTATGGAAGTGGATGGAGGACGCTGCATATGAAGACCGTGAACCTGGCAGAAAAGCTGGCGATGTTCTCCAGCCACTGGGACCCGCATGTGGTGGCGGATTACAACGGCAACGATGTGATGGTGGTGAAGTTTCAGGGCGAATTTCCCTTTCACCACCACCCGGACACCGACGATTTCTTTCTGGTGCTCGAAGGGGAGATGGTCATGGATATCGAGGGTGAGCCGCCCCGGACCGTGCGCGCGGGCGAATTGTTCGTGGTCCCCAAAGGCGTCACACACCGCCCCCGTGCCGATCAGGAATGCAAAGTGCTGCTGATTGAACCGAAAGGCGAGCCGAACACTGGTGATGCAGCAACCGCAGCCTCCAAGCCTCGGATCTGACCCGGCCTTTTCATCTTTCTTCAAATACTCCCGCCGGAGGCCGCGCGCGCCAGCACGCTTCCAATCGGAAAGGACAGCCATCATGCTCCCCGGCCCTAGGAACCTGATCACCGATGTGCCCGGCCTGCGGGTTGGCAACGCCCAAGACGCAGCGCTGAAATCCGGCACCACGGTGCTGACAGCAGACCAGCCCTTCACCGCTTCGGTGCATGTGATGGGCGGTGCGCCGGGCACGCGGGAGACCGATCTGCTGGCGCCTGACAAATCGGTTGCCAGAATCGATGCGCTGGTGCTGTCGGGCGGCTCTGCCTTCGGGCTGGATGCCTGTTCCGGTGTGATGGACGCTCTGCATGAGGCGGACAGGGGCTTTCCGGTCGGCCCGGTGCGGGTGCCGCTGGTGCCGGGGGCCATTCTTTTTGACCTTCTGAACGGCGGGAATAAGGGCTGGGACCAGAACCCCTACCGCGCTCTGGGCCGGGCCGCTTTTGACGCCGCGGCTGAGGCATTTGAATTGGGCACCGCCGGCGCCGGCGCGGGTGCCCTCACGGCAATGCTGAAAGGGGGTTTGGGCTCTGCCTCTCTTGTTCTGGAGAGCGGCGTCACCGTCGGCGCGCTGGTCGCGGCCAATCCGCTGGGCGCCGTCACCACCCCGGGAGAGCAGCATTTCTGGGCCGCTCCCTTTGAAATCGGCGATGAATTCGGCGGGATTGGCCCTGATACAGCCACCGGGCTGGGCCGCAGCCTGCACAGCCGCAAGATCGAAGCGATCCAGAACCTGGGCGGCGCCCCGCTGCCGCCTGAGCGGGCCAATACCACCATCGCCATCGTTGCCACCGATGCCGCCCTGACCAAGGCGCAATGCCAGCGGCTGGCCACGGCGGCCCATGACGGCATCGGCCGCGCCATCGTGCCTGCCCATTCCCCCGGCGACGGCGACCTGGTCTTTGCCGCCAGTACTGGCGCCAGAGCGCTGGACGCACCGGACGCAGAGCTGGGGCCGCTTTGCCATGCTGCAGCGCTGTGCCTGACCCGTGCCATTGCCCGCGCAGTCTACCACGCCCGGCCTGAACCGGGCGACCTGCTGCCCTGCTGGGCCGCGCCTTGAAACACCGCAGCTTCCCGCCGGAACTTTGATGCGCGTCAAACTGCCGGTTGACACTGCCGGGTAATAAATCATGAGTCACATCTGCCAACTCAGAACTGGAGCAAGCAATATGAAACCTCTTATGACCGCCGCCATTTTCGGCCTCCTCGCAGCCCCAGCCTTTGCCGAAGGCGATCCGGCTAAGGGCGAAAAGGGGTTCAACAAATGCAAATCGTGCCACATGGTGGTGTCCGACGCAGGCGACGTGATCGTCAAGGGCGGCAAGACCGGCCCGAACCTGTGGGGCCTGGCCGGCCGCCAGGCAGGCACCGTCGAGGGATTCAATTACGGCGATGACCTGGTCGCGGCTGGCGAAGCAGGCCTGGTGTGGGACGAAGAGAAATTCATCGCCTTCGCCGCAGACCCCAAGAAATTCCTGCAAGCTGAAACCGGCAATGCCAAGGCCAAGTCGAAAATGTCGTTCCGCCTCAAGAAGGGCGGCGAGGACATCTACGCCTTCCTGGCAAGCCACAGCCCGGCCCCGGCCGAAGAGGCCCCGGCAGCCGATGCCGCGGCTGAGGAAGGCGCAGAAGCCGCCACCGAATAAGCCCGCAGCCCCGTCCGTGACGGCAGCGAAGCCGCGGCATTTTGGCCGCGGCTTTTCGCGTAATTGCTTTCCGTGCCAGCAAACGTTAGCGGTAGTTTTCAAAGCTGTCGAAATGCGGCAGGCCGCAGAACAAGAAACCGTCACGGACACAGCATGAGCCACATGATCCCCGCCTGGGTGAACGGTGAATTGACACCGGTCGACAAGCTGGCCGCGCATGAGCGCGGGCTGAAGCACAAAGCGGTTTCCGTCTTTGTGGTGAAAGGCGTGGAAATCCTGATGCAGCGGCGCGCGATGGGAAAATACCACACGCCGGGCCTTTGGGCGAACACCTGCTGCACCCATCCGATGTGGGATGAACAATCCTCGGCCTGTGCGGTGCGGCGGATGAATGAGGAACTGGGGCTCTCTGGCCTTTACCCTGAATTCCGCCACCACCTGGAATACCGCGCCGATGTCGGCAACGGGCTGGTCGAGCATGAAGCCGTGGATGTGTTCCTGGCCCATGCCCACCGGCCGCTGCGGATTGCCGCCAACCCGGATGAGGTTATGGAGACCCGCTGGGTTGATTACCATGACCTCTTGGCAGAGGTGAGCCGCCCCCCGGAGCGCTTCACCCCCTGGCTGAAGATCTACCTGCACAACTACGCCGATGTGATCTTTGGCCCTGACCTGATCATCGGCGGCCGGCGCTGACCTCTTTCACACCCTGACAGCTTGCCCCGCTCCCCATGCCGTGGTTATCTGCGCCCGCAAATAGGGAGTATGCTTATCATGTCCATCCTGATCGCCGGCGGCGGAATTGCCGGGCTGACCCTGGGTCTGACGCTGCATCAGATCGGGGTTCCGTTCCGCATTTTCGAGGCCGCGCGGGAGCTGAAGCCGATGGGGGTTGGCATCAACCTGCAGCCCAATGCGGTGCGGGAGCTGTTCGATCTGGGACTTGAGGCAGAGCTGGACGCAATCGGCGTCAGGACCCGGCAGCTAGGGTTTTACAGCAAGCTGGGCAGGACCATCTGGGAGGAACCGCGCGGCCGGGGTGCGGGCTATGACTGGCCGCAGTATTCGGTGCACCGGGGCGAATTGCAGATGATGCTCTATCGCGTTCTGGCAGAACGTGCCGGTGCGGACTGTATTGAGACCGGCGCACGGGCCGCAGGGTTTGAGAACACGGGCGGCGGAGCCGCGTTGCTGCTGGCGGACGGGCGGCGGAGCGAGGGCAGCCTGGTTGTTGCAGCCGATGGCATCCATTCCGCCCTGCGCGCACAGATGGCGCCGGATGAGGGCGCGCCCATCTGGAACGGGCGTATCCTGTGGCGGGCCACGACCCGGGCGCCCGCCTTTAAGGGCGGCGCGGCCATGGCGATGATCGGCCATGACCATCTGCGGCTGGTGGCCTATCCCATCTCCCAGCCGGATGCAGACGACCGCGTGACGATGAATTGGATTGCGGAGAAAAGCTTTGATCCCTCCGCGCCCTGGCGGCGGGAGGACTGGAACCGGCCTGCCGACATCTCTGATTTCCTGCCGGATTTTGCGGACTGGCAGTTCGATTGGATCGACGTGCCTGCCCTGATCCGCGGCGCAGAAGTGGTCTATGAATACCCGATGGTGGACCGCGACCCGCTGGCGGACTGGACCCAAGGCAACACCACCCTGATGGGCGACGCCGCGCATCCGACCTATCCGGTAGGGTCAAACGGCGCCAGCCAGGCCATTGTGGACGCGCGGGTGATTGGCGCGAAACTGCTGGAGCACGGGGTGATTGCCGCGGCGCTCGAGGCCTATGAGGCAGAAGTGCGCCCTGTGACAACAGCGGTGGGCCTCGCCAACCGCGCGGGCGGCGGGCCGGACGGGGTGCTGCAGCGGGTTGAGGACCTCTGCGGCGGAGACTTCGGAGACATCAGTGAGGTGATCCCGCGCGCCGAGCTGGCCGCCCATGCCGCCAAGTACAAATCCATTGCGGGTTTCTCGATCGAAGACCTGAATGCACGCGCCCCAACCATCCCGTCAGACGCCCGCGTGAGCTGAGGCCCGCTTGCGGCCAGCCGCGGGTCAAGGGCGGCGCAGCCGCCGTGCCGCAGGCACGGTTCACCCTTGATGCTCGGATGGACGCACAGACCTTCGACAAGGCGCGTTTAAGGGCGGCCCTGCCCTTAAACCGCTTCTCAGCAAAGAAACAGCGCCGCGCAAAGCGCGGCGCCACGCCCAACTGTGAGGCGCATTCTGTGAATGCCGCGGAACAGGCGGGAGAACGCCCCGTGCCTTAGACGCCAATCACCGCCTGCACCGCGCGCTGCCAGCGGGCGTAGGAAGCCTGCCGCGCAGCAGGCTGCATCAGCGGCACAAACTGGCGGTCCAGCTTCCAGGTGTCGGCAAACCCCGTTTGGTCCGGATAGATCCCGGCCCGCATACCGGCCAGCCAGGCGGCGCCCAGCGCGGTGGTTTCCTGCATCACCGGGCGGTCGACGGCGGCGCCCAGGATGTCCGACAGGCTCTGCATGGTCCAGTCGCTGGCGCTCATGCCGCCATCGACGCGCAGGGTCACGGTGTGGTGGCTGTCATCCTCCCAATCAGCGCGCATCGCCTCATAGAGATCACGGGTCTGATAGGCGACGCTCTGCAGCGCGGCGCGGGCGAATTCAGCAGGGCCGGAATTGCGGGTGAGGCCGAACATGCCGCCGCGGCATTCCGGCTCCCAGTAGGGCGCGCCAAGGCCGGTGAAGGCGGGCACCAGAATCACGTCCTGGCCCGGGTCGGCGCGCAGGGCCAGCTCGCCGGACTCGGACGCCTGCTCGATGATCCCCAGCCCGTCGCGCAGCCATTGCACCGCGGCGCCGGCGATGAAGATCGAACCTTCCAGCGCATAGGTCGGCTTGCCGTCCAGCTGATAGGCGATGGTCGTCAGCATCCGGTTCCTGGACACCACCGGTTCATCCCCGGTGTTCAGCAGCGCAAAGCACCCCGTCCCGTAGGTGGACTTCATCATCCCCGGCTGGAAACAGGCCTGGCCGATGGTGGCCGCCTGCTGGTCGCCGGCCACGCCCAGGATCTGGACCGGGCCGCCCAGAATTTCCGGATCAGTGGTGCCGAAATCCGCGGCGCTGTCCTTCACCTCCGGCAGCATCTGCTGCGGCACCTCCAGAAGATCGCTGATGGTGCGGCTCCAGCGGCCCTTTCGGATATCATACATCAGCGTGCGCGCGGCGTTGGTGGCGTCGGTCACATGCGAGACGCCGCCGGTCAGGCGCCAGATCAGGAAACTGTCAACAGTGCCGAACAGCAAATCCCCTGCCGCCGCCCGCTCCCGCGCGCCCGGAACGGTGTCGAGGATCCATTTCACCTTGGTGCCGGAGAAATAGGGATCCAGCAGCAGCCCGGTGCGGTCAGCCACCATTTCCGCGTGGCCCTCCGCGCGCAGCTGCTCGCAGATAGCGGCGGTGCGGCGGTCTTGCCAGACGATAGCGTTGTGGATCGCCTTGCCGCTGGACTTGTCCCAGACCACGGTGGTTTCGCGCTGGTTGGTAATGCCGATGCCCGCAATATCCGCGGCGGAGACATCCAGATCCGCCATCACCTTGCGGCAGACCGCAACGGTGGTTTCCCAGATCTCCTCCGGGTCATGCTCCACCCAGCCCGCCTGCGGGTAATGCTGGGTGAACTCCTGCTGCGCGGTGCCCGCGACCTGCATGCCTGCATCAAACAGGATTGCCCGGGTCGACGTGGTGCCCTGATCAATTGCCAGAATATAGGTCATCGGCTGCCCTCCAGTCTCCTCTGACCGGGGACAATAAACGCAAAGGTGCTACCGCTGCCAGCCCCTACTAAGAATTTAGTTTGGATACTGCGATATTGTCGATCAGGCGGATGCCATCCATCCAGGCCGCGGCCAGCAGGCGAGCGGGACGAGAGGGTGTGTCCAGCGCCTCCAGCGTCTCAGAGCAGCGCAGGTCGAAGTATTCCACATCACCGAATCCGGCCTCTGCCAGCGTCTGCCGCGCGGCGGCTTCCAGCGGCGCCCAGGACTCGCCCGCCGATGCCTTGGCGGCGGCTTCGCGCATGGCCGCATTCAACGCCGCAGCTTTGGTCAAAGCCTCCTCCGACAGGCGCAGGTTGCGCGAGGACATGGCGAGGCCCGAAGACTCGCGCACAGTTTCGCAGCCAATAACCTCAATCGGGATATCCAGATCACGGGCCATGCGGGTCACTACCATCAGCTGCTGATAGTCCTTCTGGCCAAAGAACGCCTTGTCCGCGCTGGTCTGCAGGAACAGCTTGGCCACAACAGTCGCCACTCCGTCGAAATGACCGGGGCGGAAGGGGCCTTCCATCACCGCGGTGATGCTGCCGCCGACAGAGACATTGGTGGCATAGCCGTCCGGGTAGATCTGGTCCGGATCCGGCACATAGATCAGGTCAACGCCGTAGGGCGCGAGCTTTTCCGCATCCTCGTTTTCAGTACGCGGGTAGTTCGCGAGATCCTCCGGGTTGTTGAACTGCCTGGGGTTCACGAAGATGGTCACGATCACGCGGTCGCAGGCGGCTTTGGCGGCCTCCACCAGCGACATATGGCCTGCATGCAATGCGCCCATGGTCGGCACCAGGCCGATGGTTTCGCCCTTGCGGCGCCATTCAGCGGTCTTGGCGCGCAGGTCACACAAGCGGCGCAGGATCGGAGCAGTCATGCCGGCACTCATCCTTTGGAGGGCGCTTGGTCAGCGAACACGTGCTCCGCTGCAGGGAAGCTGCGCGCCCGCACTTCGGCAGCGTATTCGGCGATGCCTGCCTCTGCCAGCGGGCCAAGATCGGCATAGCGCTTCACGAACTTCGGTTTGAAGGCGGTGAAGAAGCCCAGCATGTCATCGACCACCAGGATCTGCCCGTCACATCCGGCGCTTGCGCCGATGCCGATGGTGGGGATCGCCACTTCAGCAGTGATCTTGTCGGCCAGTTTCTGCGGCACCTTCTCCAGCACCACGGAAAACGCCCCGGCATCCGCCACCGCGCGGGCATCGGCCAGCACGGCGCCGCCTTGGGCGTCGCGGCCCTGCACCTTGTAGCCGCCCAGCGTGTTGATCGACTGCGGCGTCAGGCCGATGTGGGCCATCACCGGGATGCCGCGCTTGACCAGGAAGCGGATGGTCTCGGCCATCTCAACCCCGCCTTCCAGCTTGACCGCGGCGCAGCCGGTTTCCGCCATCAGCCGCGCGGCGTTGCGGAACGCCTGCTGCGGGCCTTCCTCGTAGGAGCCGAAGGGCATATCGATGACCAGCATCGCCTGGCTCAGCCCCCGCGCAACCGCCTGGCCGTGCAGGATCATCATCTCCATCGTCACGCCCAGCGTGGAGGTCAGCCCGTGCAGCACCATGCCGACGCTGTCGCCGACCAGCACAAAGTCGCAATGCTTGTCCATCAGCCGCGCCATAGGCGTGGTATAGGCCGTCAGGCTCACCAACGGAGTGCCGCCCTTGCGGGCCCGGATATCTTCGGCGTTGGGCGCCTGTTTCTTGGCTGTCGCGCTCATGGCTGTCCTGTCCGCGGTTCTTAGAGTGGACTCGGATTACCAATTAACGCCGCGTGCTTCCAGTGCGCGAAATGCCGCCCGGCCTTGATTACGCACGGGAAACAGGGAAACTCGTTTCCAATAGGCGCCGTTTTCAGGCCCGCAGTTTGCACACAGGGAGATTTCAGATGGGTTTCAGATCCTTTGTTTTTGCCGCCAGCTCCGCGCTGGCGCTGGTGGCGGGCGGCGCCTGGGCCAAGGACAGCGTCACCATCGGCCTGCAGCTGGAACCGCCGCACCTGGACCCGACCAGCGCCGCGGCGCAAGCCATCGACTCGGTGGTTTACAGCAACATCTTCGAGGGGCTGACCCGCTTCATGGGCGATGGCTCCGTGGTGCCGGGGCTGGCGGAAAGCTGGGAGATTTCCGGGGACGGCACCGTCTATACATTCAAATTGCGTGAGGGCGTGACCTTTCACGACGGCAGCGCAATGGATGCGGAGGATGTGAAATTCTCGCTCGACCGCGCCCGCGCTGAAGACAGCACCAACGCGCAAAAGGCGCTGTTTGAGGGGATCACGTCGGTCGAAGCAGTGGACCCGCAAACGGTGCAGATCACGCTGGAGGCACCGAACGGCAGCCTGCTGTTCAACCTCGCCTGGGGCGATGCGGTAATCGTGGCACCCGAAAGCATCGCGGACATCAAGACCAGCCCCATCGGCACTGGCGCCTATACGTTCCAGGAGTGGGTGCAGGGCGACCGCATCACGCTGGCGCGCAACCCGGATTACTGGGGCGAACAACCCGCACTGGCCTCTGCCACGTTCAAGTTCATCTCCGACCCGACCGCTGCCTTCGCTGCGATGATGGCAGAGGATATCGACGCCTTTGACAACTTCCCGGCGCCGGAGAACCTGCCGCAGTTCGATGCCGATCCGCGGTTCCAAGTGCTGGTCGGCTCGACCGAGGGCGAGACGATCCTGTCCACCAACAACAAGCAAGCGCCGTTTGATGACATCCGGGTGCGGCAGGCCCTGGCTCATGCCATCGACCGGCAGGCGATCATCGACGGCGCCATGTTCGGCTATGGCACCCCGATCGGCACCCATTTCGCGCCGCACAACCCGGCCTACGAGGACCTGACCGGCACGTCAGCATATGACCCGGAACAGGCCAAGGCACTGCTGGCCGAGGCGGGTTTCCCGGACGGGTTCGAGACCACCCTGCACCTGCCGCCGCCCTCCTATGCGCGGCGCGGCGGCGAGATCATCGCAGCGCAGCTTGCTGAGGTTGGCATCAAGGCTGAGATCATCAACGTCGAATGGGCGCAATGGCTGGAAAGCGTGTTCCGCGGCAAAAGCTTTGGCCTGACCATCGTCAGCCATACCGAGCCGATGGACATCGGCATCTATTCTCGGCCCGAATATTACTTCCAGTATGACAGCGAGCCGTTCCAGGCGCTGATGGCTAAGCTGAACATCACGACCGATCCGGATGCCCGCACCGCCATCCTGCAGGAGGCGCAGGAGATGATTTCGGCGGATTACGTCAATGGCTACCTGTTCCAGCTGGCTAAGCTGGGCGTGGCAAAGGCCGGGCTGCAGGGGTTGTGGGAGAACGCGCCCACAGCGGCCATCGACCTCAGCGGGCTCAGCTGGGCGGAATAGTCCCAGCTTGCAACCGAACGCCCGGCCGGCAGGCCGGGCAGCGCCCACGGTTCGGGCGATGCCCTCAACGCTTCAAACCCCACGCCTTACCCGCAAATAATCCACCCGCTCCCGGATCTCCTGCCGCACCTCCCCGCCGCGCGGCTGATCCCTCAGCGTGGTGAACCAATGGTCCGGCGGATTGCGGCCCAGCCGGTTGCCGTTGAACTCCAGCCCGCGCAGCACCGCCTCGCCTTCCGCCGGCAAACACTTCGGCACCTCAAAACCGTTCAGCGTGGCCCAGACCCCGGTCCAGAGCCGCCCTACGGACCAAGGGTTATAGCCGCCCCCGCCCAGTACCAGGTAACGCGGCGCCATCCCCATCAGTGCTCGAACCACCGCCCAATGGGCGTTGTTCGACAGATCCAGATGCGGCAGCGGATCTTCTGTGACGGCATCCGCCCCGCATTGCAGCACTATGGCATCCGGGACGAAGGCCTCAACCGCGGGCAGGATCAGCGCGTCGCGGATATGCGCCATCTCATCATCGTTAAATCCGCGCGGCACCGGCAGGTTCAGCGCTGAACCGCCCGCGTCATCGTCCAGCGTGCCGGTCTTGGGCCAGAGGTTTTCCTCATGCACCGAGATCATCAGCACATCGGCGTCGCCGGCAAAGCCATGCTCCACCCCATCCGCATGATGAGCATCAATGTCCACATAGGCAATCCGCCGGGCGCCGTGATGGCGCAGCGACAGCATCGCCAGCACCGGATCGTTCAAATAGCAGAACCCGTTGGCCCGGTCCGGCATCCCGTGATGGGTGCCGCCCGCCGGATTGTAGATGATGCCGCCATCCGCCAGCAGCTCGCCCGCCAGGATCGACCCGCCCGCGGCGGTGGCCGGGCGGCGGAAAATTTCTGGAAACACCGGGTTGGAGATCGTGCCCAGATGATGCCGCGCGCGCACCTCAGCGCTGACCTCCTGCGCTTCCTCCGCCGCCTGCAGCGCCGCGATATATTCGGGCGTGTGCCACGCAGCCAGCGCCGCAGGTTTGGCGCGGGGGGAATTTACATAGACCGCGTCCGGCAGCCAGCCAAGCGCACGCGAGAGATCCATCACGGTGGAGACCCGCGGCACCCGCAAGGGATGGGTGCGGCCATAGGAGGAGCCGCGGTAAATTTCCGATCCGATGAACAAGGGGCGGGACAGCATGGCCCAGTGATAGCCGGTTTCCGCCGGATGCCAAAGGGCACGCCTCAACCCTTTGACGTTGCGCCTTTTTGCCTGCCTTCTCCGGTTTCGTTCTGCCGCAGACTAGACCCGTCCTCCGCCGGCTCCTAACGTGGCAGCCATGCTGCGTTATGCCCTGAAACGCCTGGTGTCGCTGATCCTCAGCCTGGCTGTTGCCTCGCTGGTGATTTTCCTTGTGGTGGAGGTGGCGCCGGGCGATCCGGCTTCCTTCATGCTGGGGGTCAACGCGCAGCCCGATACCGTCGCCGCGCTGCGGACGGAGCTGGGGCTGGATCAGGGTAAGCTGGCCCGCTACCTCACGTGGGCCGCGGGCATGCTGGGCGGCGATTTCGGCACCTCCTACACCTACCGTACGCCGGTCGCCGGGATGATCGCAGACCGGCTGTGGGTGTCGCTGCCGCTGGCGCTTTATGCTCTGACGCTCTCCACCCTGATTGCCTTTCCGGCGGGCATTTACGCCGCCGCCCGCCGCGGCAAGCCGGGTGACATGGCGGTGATGGGGGCAACCCAGCTGGGTGTTGCGGTACCGAACTTCTGGTTTGCGATGATGCTGGTGCTGGTGTTTGCCATCAACCTGCGCTGGTTCGGTGCTGGCGGGTTTCCGGGCTGGGACGCCGGGCTGTGGGCCGGTCTCCATGCGCTCACCCTGCCCGCCATCGCGCTGGCGCTGCCGCAGGCGGCGATCCTGACGCGGGTGATGCGCTCTGCCCTCTTAGACATCCTGGGAGAGGACTTCATGCGCACCGCCCGCGCCAAGGGCCTCAGCCGCCGTCAGGCGCTGTGGCGGCACGGGGTACGCAATGCCTTGATCCCGGTGCTGACCATCATCGGGCTGCAATTCTCCTTCCTGCTGGCGGGCGCCATCATCATCGAACAGGTGTTCTACCTGCCCGGCCTCGGGCGGCTGGTGTTCCAGGCGATTTCCTCGCGCGATCTGATCGTGGTGGAATCAGTAGTGATGCTTTTGGTCTTTGCCGTCATCACGGTGAATTTCCTGGTCGACCTTGCCTATGCGCTGGTGGACCCGCGGCTGAGGAGCCGGACATGACACGGAAATATGGGAACCCGCCTCTGTCTTTTGACCCGGCAACGCCGGGCCGCGCCCTCCCCTCCCCCCGGGAGGGCGCTTCGCACCCACCCAGGTTCAGGCGCGTCCCTCGGTTCATTGATGCCGTTGGAGGCGATAGATGACCCGCAACCTGATCCTAGGCGCACTTCTGTCCTCACTGGTGCTGCTTCTGGCAGCGGTGTCCTTCATCTGGACGCCGTTTGACCACGCGGCCATGAACATCCCCGCCAAGCTGCAGACGCCCAGTGCACAGCACTGGCTGGGCACCGATCATTTCGGGCGCGACCTGATGTCGATGATCATGGTCGGCGCGCGCACCTCCATCGCCGTTGCCTTGGTGGCCGTCGGCATCGGCATGGGCGCAGGCGTGCCGCTGGGTCTGGCCGCCGCGGCGCGCAAGGGGTCGTGGCTGGATGAATTGATCATGCGCGGCAACGATCTGGTCTTTGCCTTCCCCTCGCTGGTGATCGCCATCCTGATCACCGCCGTTCTGGGCGCGGGCGCCGTCAATGCCATCATCGCCATCGGCATCTTCAACATCCCCGTCTTTGCCCGCATCACCCGCGGCGCGGCGCTGTCCCTGTGGGAACGCGAGTTCATCCTCGCTGCCCGCGTCGCGGGCAAGGGTGCGGCAAGGATCTCGGCTGAGCATATCCTGCCAAACGTGATGAACCTCTTGATCGTGCAGGGCACCATCCAGTTCTCGCTGGGCATCCTGGCGGAGGCAGGCCTCAGCTATGTCGGCCTTGGCGCGCAGCCGCCCACCCCCAGCTGGGGGCGGATGCTGGCCGATG
>JABXIA010000200.1 GCA_013373325.1 Paracoccaceae bacterium | reverse complement strand
TGTCAGGTTATCCAGCGCCGCAATCACAATGGCACGGCCTTCGATCCGGTCCTGTGCCACGCCGATATGGCAGCAGTTGGAGCCGCGCACGTGATGGGTGCTCGGCGCCTCGCCAAAGGGCAGAAGTTCGATGAAGGGTTCATCGGCGTAAGCCTTGGCAAAGGTCTCATGGATCGTCTGTGCGTCGCCCTTCACATAAACGGTCGCCAGGATGCCGCGGTTCACCGGCAGCAGATGCGGGGTGAACTGCACCTTGACCGGGCGGCCGGCGAGTATGCTGAACTCCTGGTCGAACTCGCCCAGGTGCCGGTGGGTGCCGCCGATGGCATAGGCGTTGTAGCCCTCGCTCAGCTCTGCGTGCAGCAGGTTTTCCTTGAGCGACCGGCCGGCGCCGGAGACCGCGCATTTCAGGTCCAGGATGATGTCGTCCAGGTCGATGACGCCCGCCGCGATCAGCGGCCGCAGGGCGAACTGGCCGGTGGCGGCGTTGCAGCCCGTTCCGGCGACCAGCCGCGCGGATTTGATCTCATCCCGGTAGAATTCGGTGAGGCCATAGACCGCCTCTTCCTGCTGTTCCAGCGCGGCGTGGGGGTTGCCGTACCATTTCTCGTATTCCGCCGGGTCGCGCAGCCGGAAGTCTGCCGACAGGTCGACGATCTTCAGGTCCTTGGGCAGGCCTGCGATCACCTCCTGGCTGGTTTTATGCGGCAGCGCGCAGAAACACAGGTCGATGCCGGAGAAGTCAATTTCATCGATCTTGCACAGAACCGGCAGCTCCATATGGCGCAGGTGCGGAAACACTTCGGCCATGGTCATGCCGGCCTTGCGGTCGGCGGACAGCGCCGCGATCTCGATATTCGGGTGCTGGGCAATCAGCCGCACCAGTTCGGCGCCGGTGTAACCGGAGGCGCCAAGGATAGCCACTTTATGGGTCATGTCAGACCTCGTCTTTCAATGTGATATGCCGGTTCCGCAGCCATCTGCGGAGAGAAATAGGAAATACTGCGCCTCAGCACTTTGACCTGGAACAAGGTTCCGGGACGTTTTCGCTCAGGCCGCCTGAAAGGTGATTTCCCGTCGGAGAAACTGGGTCGCACGGTCGCTGACGCGGCCCGGGTTTCCGGTGGTGTAGAACCCGCCCGCGCCACTGCCGTACATGTCCGGGTGGCGGGTCAGATAGTCCGACAGGCTGTCAGCCACAAGGCTGCCCTGGCTGAAGACCTTAACCTCCGGCCCCAGCGCCTCCTGAAAGGTCTGCTCCATCAGCGGATAATGGGTGCAGCCAAGGATCGCGGCCTGCGGGTGCGGCATCTTGCGTTTCAGCGCATCGACGTGAGAGCGCACCAGCGCCTCCGCCAGGATCATGTCGCCGTCTTCAATTGCATCGACAACGCCGCCGCAGGCCTGCGCCTCGACATCGACACCAATGGCGCGGAAGGCCAGCTCCCGCTGGAAGGCACGGCTGGCAACAGTGGCCGGCGTGGCGAACAGCGCCACATGCTTCACCTCCACCTCGCGCGGGGGCGAGTTGTCGCCCCATTGCCGCTCGGTCAGCGCTTCGATCAGCGGCACAAAGACGCCCAGAACCCGCTTGCCCTGGGGCAGTCCTCCCTCCTGCATCCGGCGCAGCGCGGCGGCAGAGGCTGTGTTGCAGGCGAGGATCACCAGATCGCAGCCCTTGTCCCACATGTCTTCAATCGCGGATTTGGTCAGCTGATAAATGTTCTCGGCGTCGCGCACGCCGTAAGGCGCGTGAGCGTTGTCGCCGTAGTAAAGGAAATCCACATCCGGCAGGCGCTTTTGCGCCGCGTCCAGGACGGTCAGCCCGCCCAGGCCTGAATCAAAGATGCCTACAGCCATGTCGCCTTCTCACGCGCGGTGTTTCTCTTCGAACTCAAACCCGTACGCATAGGATTTGAGCGGTTCTGGAGAAAGCTCATACGTCGCTTTGCGCAAGAAATCCATAAGGGCTTTTGTATCACCTGCCAAAGGTGCCAGAACGTCGCGGTCAATCAGTTCGCCGATCACCACACGGACCGGGGTATCGACGCGTTTGCGGAACTCCTGCATGAGCAGTCCCATGCGCAGGGTGGAATGCAGGTGGCTGGCGATCTGGAACAGCCGCGAGGTGTGGCCGTCAAAGAACACCGGGACCACCACGGCCTCTGACTTGGCGATCATCCGGGCGGTGAAGCCGCGCCAGCCGGGGTCCATCGGATGGCCCATGGGGCGCGCCGCGGTGGACACGGTGCCGCCCGGGAAGATGCCGATGGCGCCGCCCTGCCCCAGATAGCTGAGCGCCGCCTTGCGGGTTTGCAGGTTGGTCTGCATGGCCTCCCGGGTTTCGGCAAAATCAACGGGCAGGATCACCTTGTTCAGGTCCTCCGCCTTGCGGAAAACGTGGTTTGCCAGGATGCGGAAATCGCCGCGGGTCTGGGCCAGGATATGCCCCATCATCAGCCCGTCGAGGATGCCGTAAGGATGGTTGGCAATCAGGATCACCGGCCTGTCCCGCGGTATATTTGCCAGCGTTCCGCCTGCAATATCCAGCGTCAGCCCGTAGCGGTCTGCCATCACGGCCCAGAAGTCCCGGCCCGCCGCCACCTCCTGCTCGTAACCGGCAGCTCGGCGGATCAGGCGAAGGCGGCCGGTGGAGTTCTCCATCAGCCGGATCACCGCGCGGCCTGCGCGGGTCGAGGCGGAATGGGCATAAGAAATGTCACGGGCGATTTGGCGCTGGGCCTGCATCTGGGCGGGTCTCCGTTTGGTCTTAGCGGCCAAATAAGGCCGGCAGCCCCGCATGCAACAGGTATGTGACGCAGGTGTGACGATGTGCAGCCGGTTCCCGCCCAAGGCCGGCTGTTTGGTCAGGCCGCAGTCTCCCGGTTGTCTCCCATCAGCGGCAAGCCCTCCAGCCCGGCCCCGCGCCACAGGACATAGGTCAGGATCGGCTCTGCGCCCGTGTTCATCGCATGCGGCTGCCAGCCGCCGTGCAAGCGCGTTTCGCCAGCGCCAAGCCAGCGCTCGCTGTCTTCGGTCAGGAACTGCGCGCCGCCGCCCAGCACCACATACAGCTCTTCTGCCTCGTGGCTGTGCCAATCGTATTTCAGCCCGGCGCCCCAATAGGCGATATAGCCGCGCAATTGGGTAGAGCGGAAATGGCCGGTCGGGCCGAACAGCTCAAAATAACCGTAGTTCTGCAGGAAATGCGCGCCGACCTCGGCTTCGGTGTAGGTCTGGGTCCAATGGGCTTGGGATGCCGATCCGCGCAGCGCATCGATCAGCGGCTGGGTCGCGGGCGTGCCCGGCTGGCTGAACCCCGCTACCTGGTCTTGCGCGGGCATTGCTGCGGGCGCAAGCGCAGCCGGCTGCAAGTCACTGGGCCAGGGTGCAAACTCGCGCAGGGCAGGCAATTGGCTGTGCAGTTCACGGGCGGCCAGCAAGGCCTGAGAGAGGGACATCGGGAGGCTCCTTTCCGGTACAGCAGAAACATGCAATTCGGGCCGAGCCTAGCGGCGGCGCGTAAAGCCGCGCGCTGCATTTGCAGGAAAAATTGCCAAAAGCGACCGCCGCAGCAAAAAAAATCAAGCGGATAGGATCCAAAAGACGGAACGGCAAGCGCCGCGCGTCAGCGCGGCGCTTGGCCCAACGGGCTTGGGCCTTTCTTTGAAAGGGTCAAGGCGGGCGGGAGTGCCCCGCCCTTCCCTGGGTATTATTCTGCGGCTTTACTCTGCCGCCTGTTTCAGCGGCACGCCGCCCTGGCGCAGCGCAGCCAGCAGTTCCTCGCGGCGTTTGGCGGCCTTCTGCTCGTTCGCCATCTTGACCGGGCCGAAGCCGCGGATCTGCAGCGGAAGTTCGGCCAGTGCGACCAGCGGCTCCATGATCTCAGGCGCAGCTTTCGGCAGCCATTCCTTCATGTCACTCTCATACTGCTTGATCAGCGCGCGTTCCATCTTGCGCTCTTCGGTGTAGCCGAAGACGTCCAGCGGCGTGCCGCGCAAGCGTTTCAGCTTGGCCAGCAAGCGGAATCCGCGTTCCATGCTGGCGCCGAACTTGCGCTTTTTCGGACGGCCGTTGGGGTCGGTGCCGCCCAGCATCGGCGGGGCCAGGTGGTAGGAACGCTTCAGATCGCCCTCAAACGCCTCTTCCGCCTTGGCGCGGCTGTCGAGCAGCAGGCGGGCGACCTCGTACTCGTCTTTATAGGCCAGCAGTTTGTGATAGCCCTTTGCCACAGCTTCCTTGAGGGCGGGATCGCTGATGCCCTCCAGCAGCTTGCCATAGCGCTTGGCCAGCCCCTTGCCCTGGTAAGCCACCAGGTGATCAGCGCGGAAGGCGATTTTCTCGTCCAGCGTCTTGGGCTTGTCCACCACCTTGGGTTCGATCAACCGCGCCGCCTCTTCCGGGTGCAGCACCGCCCAGCGGCCGATGTCGAAGGCGCGCTTGTTGCGCTCCACCGCGGCGCCGTTCATCTCAATCGCCTGCGCGATGGCCTCAAAGCTGACGGGGATCAGACCTTTCTGCCAGGCGCCGCCGAACACCATCATGTTCGAAAAGATCGAGTCGCCCATGGTGGCGCGGGCCAGTTCAGACGCATCAAACAGGTCCAGCTGATCGCGCAGACGTGCCTGCAGGGCCAGTTCCAGACGGTCGGACGGCACCTTGAACTCGGTGTTCTTGGTGAATTCGCCGGTGATGATCTCGTGGCTGTTCACAACCGCGCCGGTCTTGCCGGTGGTGGTCAGGCCCAGGGTCTTGGCGCCGGCGCTCACCACCAGGTCGCCGCCGATCAGGGCGTGCGCCTCGCCGGTGGCAACTCGGATGGCTGAGATATCTTCGGGCTTCTCCGCAATCCGGCAGTGGATATGCACCGCGCCGCCCTTCTGGGCGAGGCCGGCCATTTCCATCAGCCCGGCGCCCTTGCCGTCGATCTGCGCTGCCTGCGCCAGAACCGCGCCGATGGTCACCACGCCGGTGCCGCCGACGCCGGTGATCACCACATTATGCGTGCCGTCAATCGCGGGCAGGTCCGGCTTCGGCAGATCCGGCAGGTCGAGACCTGCGGTTACTTCCTTTCGGATCTTGGCGCCTTCGACGGTCACGAAGGACGGGCAGAAGCCGTTGAGGCAGGAGAAGTCCTTGTTGCAGGAGGACTGGTCAATGGCGCGTTTGCGGCCAAGCTCGGTGTCCTTGGGCACGATGGAAACGCAGTTGGACTGCACCCCGCAATCGCCGCAGCCCTCGCAGACGTCACTGTTGATAAACACCCGCTGATCCGGATCCGGGAACTGGCCCCGTTTGCGGCGGCGGCGTTTCTCGGCGGCGCAGGTCTGGATGTAGATGATGGCGGAGACGCCCTCGTCCTGTTCGAACTCGCGCTGGATCTTCATCATCTCGGCGCGTTCATGCATCCGCATGCCAGCCGGGAACAGGGCGGCGTCGACGTCTTCTTTCTCGTCATAGACCACGGCCATGGTCTTGACGCCCATCGCCTTCAGCTCATGCGCGATCTGCTGCGCGGTCAGGCCGCCCTCGGCCTGCTGGCCGCCGGTCATCGCCACCGCATCGTTATACAGGATCTTGTAGGTGATGTTGGTGCCTTCGGCCAATGCCGCGCGGATTGCCTGCACGCCGGAGTGGTTGTAGGTGCCGTCGCCCAGGTTCTGGAACACATGCTTGCGGGTGGAGAACGGCGCCTCGCCGACCCAGTTCACGCCCTCGCCGCCCATATGGGTGAAGCCGGTGGTTTCGCGGTCCATCCACTGCACCATGAAATGGCAGCCGATGCCGGCATAGGCACGGGAGCCGTCCGGCAGGCGGGTGGACGAGTTGTGCGGGCAGCCGGAACAGAAGTACGGCAGCCGGGTGGCGATTTCCTCGGCGTTGTCGGCGCGGCGCGCCTCTGCCAGGGCTTCCAGCCCTGCCTTGATTGCTTCGGTCTCGCGGCCTTCCTCAATCAGGATGCCGCCCAGTTTCTCGGCGATCATGATCGGGTCGAGCGCGTATTTGGTCGGGAACAGCTCCTCGCGGTGCATGCCGCCGGCGCCGCCCTTGTACCAGCCGTAAACCCGGCGGCCCCGGCGGTTGTCAAAAATCGCTTCCTTGATCTGGATCTCGATCAGCTTGCGCTTTTCCTCGACCACGACGATCAGGTCCAGGCCCTCGGCCCAGTCGTTGAAGCCCTTCATGTCCATCGGCCAGGTCTGGCCAACCTTGTAGGTGGTGATGCCCAGCCGCTCGGCCATGTTTTCGTCGATGTTCAAGAGCTTCAGGGCGTGCACCAGGTCGAGCCAGTTCTTGCCCGCAGCGACAAAGCCGATCTTGGCGCCGGGTTTGCCCCTCATACGCTTGTCCATCTTGTTGGCATGGCTGAACGCCTCTGCCGCAAAGCGCTTGTAGTCGATGATGCGGTTTTCCTGGCGGAAACGGTCGTCATCCAGGCGGATGTTGAGACCATCAGCCGGCATGTCAAACTCAGGTGTGACCAGCTGCATGCGCTCGGGGCGGGCATCGACAACCGAAGTGACCTCAATAGTGTCCTTCATGGTCTTGAGGCCGGTCCAGAGGCCTGAGAAGCGGGAAAGCGCATAGCCATAGATGCCGTAATCCAGGATCTCCTGCACGCCGGCCGGACTGACGATCGGCAGATAGCAGTCCAAGAGCGACCATTCCGACTGGTGCAGCACAGTGGAGCTTTCGCCGGTGTGGTCGTCACCCATCGCCAGGAGCACGCCGCCGTATTTGGAGGAGCCGGCCATATTGGCATGCCGGATCGCATCGCCGGAGCGGTCAACGCCCGGCCCCTTGCCGTACCACAGGCCGAAAACGCCGTGGTATTTGCCTTCGCCGCGAACCTCTGCCTGCTGCGCGCCCCAGAGCGCGGTGACAGCCAGATCCTCGTTCAGACCGTACTGAAAGGTGATGTCAGCTTCCTTCAGCTGCTTTTCGGCGCGGGACATCTGCAGGTCCACTGCCCCCAGGGGCGATCCGCGGTAGCCGGTGACAAGCCCGGCGGTATTGAGGCCCGCAGCCTTGTCGCGGTGCTTCTGCATCAGCATCAGGCGAACCAGCGCCTGGGTGCCGTTCAGCAGCACAGGCGATTTGGTCAGGTCGTATTTGTCGTTCAGCGTGATTTTCGGCGTGCTCATCGTGGCCTCCTCAACCGGGATTAGCTTGCACTTTCTGCCCGCAAGAATAGGTCATAATTGCTGACCTGAATAGCCGCATTTTTTTCGATTTTGCTCGCTTGCGCCGGGGAAACTGATACATAACTAAGATTTCATACAGTCGGCCCCGAACGGACAGAAAGTAACACATATGGATTGGGATAAGCTCAGAATATTTCACGCGGTGGCCGATGCGGGCAGCCTGACCCATGCGGGGGACAAGCTGAATCTGTCGCAATCCGCGGTCAGCCGCCAGATCCGGGCGCTGGAGGAAAGCCTGAATGCGACGCTTTTCCACCGTCACGCGCGCGGACTGATTCTCACGGAGCAAGGCGAGCTGCTGTTTGACGCCACCCAATCCATGTCTGCGCGGCTGGAGGCGGCCTCTGCCCGCATCCGCGACAGCGAAGAGGAAGTGTTCGGCGAGCTGCGGGTGACCACCACCGTAGGCTTTGGAACCCTGTGGCTGGCGCCGCGCTTGACCAAACTGTATGAACAGTACCCCAACCTCAAGATCGACCTGATGCTGGAAGAGCGTGTGCTGGACCTGCCGATGCGCGAGGCTGAGGTGGCGATCCGCATGAAGGAGCCGAGCCAGGCCGATCTGGTGCGCAAGCGGCTGATGACGGTGCGGATGGGGCTTTATGCGACGCCGTCCTATCTTGAAAAGAATGGAAACCTGGAAACATCCGCGGACATCTCCAATCACCGGCTGATCTGCCAGAACCAGCATTCGGCCCAAGTGGGGTCCGCTGCTGTTCTGGGCAAGAAACTGATGGCCTTGAACCCCGGTTCGCTGCTGACGGTGAATAATTACTTTGGTGTGCTGCAGGGCGTCCTGCACAATCTGGGCATCGGCATTCTTCCTGACTATGTGACCGAAGAATTCCCTCAGCTGGTCGAAGTGCTGCCGGAAGAGGTCCAGAACGAGGTTCCGGTCTACCTCGCCTATCCGGAGGAACTGCGCCATTCCCAGCGCGTTGGCGCCTTCCGGGATTTTGTTCAAAGCGAGATCATGGCACACCGCAAGCATATGAAGGAACTGGGCAAACTCTAAGCGCTCGAACCGGGGTGGCGCTATGGTTTTGCGGCTGCTTCACGGCAGCCGGGCCAACCGTCGGCAAATACATGCGTCAGCCATGCAAAAACCGCATAGCAGCATTGACGCTGATTTGGCGCAACTCCCCTTGAAGGGTAGGCCCATTCACCCTAAATGAACCTCATGAAGGCGGCGGCTTCGCCCCCCTTCATACCTCCCTGTTGGACTTCGGCCGAGCTTAGTGCTCGGCCTTTTTTTTTGGCCTTACGGCTGACGGCCGCAGATTAACGTGCTGCGGAACAAGCCCTTTTTCCTTTGACCTGAATACAACTCATCGGGTCAAATGAGCCAGAGGTTACCCGCACCCGGCCCGGTTTTCAGGCACAGGAGGTTCCGTTGATGTTTGTTTTTCAGCACTTCGCCCGCATTTTGAGCGTTTTTTTGACAGTTCTGGTTCTTGGGACCATCCCGCCGCCGCCGGCACTGGCTCAGGCCAGCGAAGCCCCTGCCCTGCCTGATCCGCTGACAGAGGACGCCATTCATGAGATGGTCGCCCGAATGTCAGACGATCAGGTCCGGGCGCTGCTGCTTGAAAGGCTGGACGCCGTGGCAGCCCGGCAAGAGGCTGCCACCCCGCCGCCGACCCTGACGGGGCGGGTTGTGCAGCTGTGGACAGCCTTCACGCTGCCGGTAACGGATGCAGTGCGCAAACTGCCGGTGCTACCGGAAGGCCAGGCCCGGGCTATCGGGAACTTTATGCAGAAACATGGCGGTTTCGGCGGCGTGCTTAAGATGCTGGGGCTGATTGCCCTGACCCTCGCCATCGGCCTGGCCGCGGAGTTCGCGGTGCGCAAACTGATCGCGCGCTGGCGCAACCTTGAAACAGTCAGCGGCGATGCGGACACGCTGGGTGGTGCGCTGAGCTTTCTGGGCCGCCGTTTCCTGCGCGAGATGATCGGCCTGGTGGTCTTTTATGTTGTGATCCGCGTTGTGGGCCGCACGCTTCTGGATGCGCATATGCTGCAGTTTGCGGCGCCGATGGTCACCTATCTGATCTGGATGCCGCGGGTTGGCGCGGCGGTGTCCCGTTTCATCATGGCACCGGAACGGCCTGACCGGCGGCTGGTCAATGCCAGCGACCGCTGGGCCGATTTCCTGCATTTGCACACCATCGGCCTGATTTTCCTGGCCGGCCTGACCATCTTTTCGGTCAGGTTCAACACCGCCAACGGCGTGCCGCCGGAATCGATCCGCCTGGCCTATTGGCTGGATACCCTGGTCTATGTCTACATCATCTGGATCGCCTGGACTGCGCGCGAAGGGCTGACCGACATGATGCGCGGCACCGACCCGGACCGCACCCGCTATGACGAGGTGGCGGCGCGTTACTATCCCTATTTCGCGATGGCGGTGGCGGCGCTGACCTGGGTGGTCGTCGGAACGCTCGTGGGCCTTGGCAAGGTGGCGCAGTTGGTGCATGGCGCCCATTACGTCACCATGTTCTGGCTGCTGGCCGCGCCGGCCCTGGACACAGCGATCCGCGGGCTGGTCAAGCATCTGGTGCCGCCGATGTCCGGTGAGGGCCAGCTGGCGGAAGCGGCGTATATCTCCACCAAACGCAGCTATATCCGGATCGGCCGGGTGCTGGTCGCGGGCATCGTGCTGATGATCATCTCCAACGCATGGGATGTGGACCTGATGGCAATTGCCACCGGAGCGGAAGGCATTGCAGGCAATATCATCGGCTGCCTGATGACCATTGCCGTGGGGTATGTGGTTTATGAGGGCGTGTCGCTGTGGATCAACCGGCGGCTCGCCAGGGAGCAGACCTCCGGCGAAGAGGCCGAGGCCGGCGGCGAAGGCGGCGGTGCGGGCGGTTCGCGGCTGGCGACGGTGCTGCCGCTCTTGCTGGTCACCGCGCAGATCGCCATCGTCGTGATCTTCGGTCTGCTGGCGGTCGGCGCGCTGGGCATCGACATCACGCCGCTTCTGGCCGGTGCCGGGATTCTGGGCCTCGCCATCGGCTTTGGCGCGCAGAAGCTGGTTTCGGACGTGGTCTCCGGCATCTTCTTCCTGGTCGACGATGCCTTCCGGGTCGGTGAATATGTCGAGGTCGAAGGCACACGCGGCACTGTCGAGAAGATCTCGATCCGATCCATGCAGCTGCGCCACCACCGCGGCCCGATCAACACCATTCCCTACGGCGAGATCCCCAAGCTGACCAACTACAGCCGCGACTGGGTGATCATGAAGCTGCGCTTCACGGTGCCGTTTGATACTGATCCCAACAAGGTCAAGAAAATCTTCAAGAAGATCGGCGCCTCGATGATGGCCGACGAGCTGTATAAGGACGACTTTCTGCAGCCATTCAAGAGCCAGGGCGTCTTTGACTTCGACGATGTCGGCATGATCATCCGCGGCAAGTTCATGGCCAAGCCGGGTACCCAGTTCACCATCCGCAAGGAGATTTACAACCGGGTGAAGGCGGCCTTTGCCGAAAACGGCATCGACTTTGCCCGCCGCGAGGTCCGGGTGGCAATCCCGGGTCTGGAGGAGAGCGATCAGCTGAACGATACCGAAAAGGCCGCCGTTGCCGCCGCCGCGGGCAGCGCCGCGCAGCAGCAGGCAGCGGCGGAACAGGCGGCTGCCGAAGCTGGCAAAAAGTGACGTCGGCCGGCGTGATCGCCCGCCGGCGGGCGGCTTTTCTGCCCTGCGGCCACGCTGCATGCATCCGTTTGCGCAACCCCTCTTTCCCAATGGCAAAGCTTGCTCTAAAAGGCGCGCAATCGCAGCCATTGGGGACGTTTACGGATGCAGGAACCCGCCATCACGCCTGAACTGATCGCAAATCACGGGCTGAAGCCTGATGAGTACGATCTGATCCTCGAAATCATCGGGCGGGAGCCGACCTTCACCGAGCTGGGCATCTTCTCGGCGATGTGGAATGAGCACTGCTCCTACAAGTCCTCCAAGAAATGGCTGCGCACCCTGCCGACCGACGGCCCGCAGGTGATCTGCGGCCCCGGCGAAAACGCGGGCATCGTGGACATCGGCGACGGCGATGCCGTTGTTTTCAAAATGGAAAGCCACAACCACCCCTCCTACATCGAGCCCTACCAGGGCGCGGCAACCGGGGTCGGCGGCATTCTGCGTGACGTGTTCACCATGGGCGCGCGCCCCATTGCCTCGATGAACTCGCTGTCCTTCGGCGAGCCGTCCCACCACAAGACCCGCCAGCTGGTCAACGGTGTGGTTGAGGGCATCGGCGGCTACGGCAACTGCTTCGGCGTGCCTTGTGCAGGCGGCGAGGTTCGCTTCCACCCCGCCTATAACGGCAACTGCCTCGTGAATGCCTTTGCCGCAGGCCTCGCGCGCACCGACTCGATCTTCTACTCCGCCGCCTCCGGCGTTGGCATGCCGGTTGTGTACCTTGGCGCCAAAACCGGCCGCGACGGCGTTGGCGGCGCCACCATGGCGTCCGCGGAATTCGACGACACCATCGAGGAAAAGCGCCCCACTGTTCAAGTCGGCGACCCCTTCACCGAAAAGCGCCTGATGGAAGCCACGCTGGAGCTGATGCAGACCGGCGCGGTGATCTCGATCCAGGACATGGGTGCTGCGGGCCTCACCTGCTCTGCCGTGGAAATGGGCGACAAGGGCAAACTGGGCGTGCGCCTGGACCTGGAAAAGGTGCCGCAGCGCGAAGAGAACATGACCGCCTACGAGATGATGCTGTCGGAATCCCAGGAGCGGATGCTGATGGTGCTGAAGCCGGAGCTGGAAGCCGAAGCGCGCGCGGTGTTCGAAAAGTGGGACCTGGACTTTGCCATTGTCGGCGAGACCATTGCCGAAGACCGCTTCCTGATCATGCACAACGGCGAAGTGAAGGCCGATCTGGTGCTGTCGAAACTGTCCTCCACCGCACCGGAATACGACCGCCCGTGGGTGGAAACCCCGGCAGCGGAGCCGCTGACCGACGCGGATGTGCCGACCATCGACCCGATTGACGGGCTGAAGGCGCTGCTGTCCTCGCCGAACTACGCGGGAAAGCAGTGGGTTTATGAGCAGTATGACACCACCGTGATGGGCGACACCCAGCGCCGTCCGGGTGCAGGCTCCGGCATTGTCCGGGTGCACGGCACCGACAAGAAGCTGGCGTTCACTTCCGACGTGACTCCGCGCTACGTCAAGGCAAACCCGTTTGAGGGCGGCAAGCAGGCGGTGGCCGAAGCCTACCGCAACCTGACCGCTGTGGGCGCCCTGCCGCTGGCGACCACCGACAACCTGAACTTCGGCAACCCCGAAAAGCCGGAGATCATGGGCCAGTTCGTCGGCGC
>JABXIA010000151.1 GCA_013373325.1 Paracoccaceae bacterium | reverse complement strand
GTAAGACAATCTCTCAGAACCGCCCACATCTGGCAGCCAGCCAGGACGCGGGCGCGCCGCATCAGAAGGCGTTCAACGCCTACCTGCGCTGCGGCGACGACGACGGCCTGCGGGGCCTCGAACTGGAAGGCAAGGCGATGTCCACCGCCGTGGCCGGCGATGGCGGCTATCTGGTCGATCCGCAGACCTCGGAAACCGTGAAATCGGTGCTGAATGCCTCCGCCTCGATCCGCGCCGTGGCCTCCGTGGTGCATGTGGAGGCAACCTCCTATGACGTGCTGATCGACCACAGCGAAATGGGCGCCGGCTGGGCCAATGAAACCGGCCCGGCGGCGGAGACCTCCACCGGCAATATCGACCGCATCACCATCCCGCTGCATGAACTCAGCGCGCTGCCCAAGGCGTCGCAGCGGCTGCTCGCTGACAGCGCCTTTGATATCGAGGGCTGGCTGGCCACCCGCATCGCCGACAAATTCGCGCGCTCCGAGGCCGATGCCTTCATCAACGGCGACGGCATCGACAAGCCCACCGGCTTCCTCAACTACCCGGTGACCGGCAACGACAGCTGGACCTGGGGCGAGATCGGCTACAAGGTCTCTGGCGTGGACGGCGATGTCGGCAACGGCGACGCGATCATCGACCTGGTCTATGCGCTGGGGGCCGAATACCGCGCCAACGCCACCTTCGTTCTGAACTCCAAGACCGCGGGAATGCTCAGGAAACTGAAGGACGCCGATGGCCGCTTCCTGTGGTCCGACGGCCTGGCCGCGGGGGAACCCGCGCGCCTCATGGGCTACCCGGTGCTGATTGCCGAGGACATGCCGGACCCGGCCTCCAACAGCTACCCCATCGCCTTCGGCGACTTCCGCGCCGGCTACACCATTGCCGAGCGCCCGGACCTGCGCGTGCTGCGCGATCCCTTCAGCGCCAAGCCGCATGTGCTGTTTTACGCGACCAAGCGCGTCGGCGGCGACGTCAGCGACTTTGCCGCGATCAAGCTGATGAAATTCGGCCTGAGCTGACCGCTCAGCGCTGATGGCGGACCGGCAGCCCGGTCCGCCGGCCGGCACGCACCCCATATTTCCCTGCCGTCTAGCTGCTCCCCCTCCGTCCGAGCGGCAGGGAATGGTGCGTGCCGGCCGAACCTTAAAAACCGGACAGCAGATCAGGGCCGGCACAAGGGGGAGGCCCGCAGGAGTGAGATGATGATGCTGAGCGAAGTGACCCCCGTGCCCGAGGCCGCCCTGCCGCTGGCCCCTTTCAAGGCGCACCTCCGCCTGGGCACCGGCTTTGGCGAGGACAGCCTGCAGGATGAGGTGCTGATCGGCTTCCTGCGCGCCGCCGTGGCCGCGGTGGAAGGAAGAACCGGCAAGGCACTGATAACACGTGAATTTGAGATCGAGATCCGCCACTGGCGCGACCGTGCCCGGATGGTGTTTCCCATCGCTCCGGTGCAAGGCGTGACAGAGGTGATGATCCGCGGCGCCGAAGGCGCTGAGACGGTGCTGGACCCCGCCAACTACCATCTGGAGCGCGACAGCCAGCGCCCGGCGCTGTGTCCCGCGGGCAGCTTGCTGCCCGCCATTCCCACCGGCGGTCTGGCACGGATCACCCTTCAGGCCGGCATGGCCGCGGACTGGGGCGGCTTGCCCGCCGATCTGGGCCAGGCGGTGATGCTGCTGGCCGCGCATTACTACGAATACCGGGCCGACACCGGCCTGCATGGCGGCTGCATGCCCTTTGGCGTCACCAGCCTCATTGAACGTTACCGCACGCTGCGGCTGACATTGGGAGGCCTGGCATGAAACGCCCCCCGAACCTGACCCGCAAACTGGTGCTGGAAGACCCCCAGCGCGCCCCCGACGGCGCCGGCGGCTATACCGAGACCTGGGTGGCGCTTGGCACCCTCTGGGTTGAGGTGAAATCTCTCAGCGGGCGCCTCAACAGCGACAGCCTGTCTTTGCAAAAATACCGCATCACCCTGCGCGCCAGCCCGGATGGCTTTGCGTCCCGCCCGCGTCCGGACCAGCGGTTCCGGGACGGGGACCGCCTCTACCGTATTGATGCAGTTACGGAAAATGGACCGGACGCCCGCTATCTCACCTGTTTCGCGGTTGCGGAGGTGAGCGCATGACCTATGCCATCGCAGGCGGGCTGCAATCCGCCGTCTACACCCATCTGACCGGCGACGCGGACCTGACGGCGCTGGTCGGCAGCGCAATCTACGACGCCATCCCCGCAGGCCCCTTGCCGCAGACCTATGTGGCCTTGGGCTCAGAAGAGGTGCTGGACCGATCGGACAAGTCCGCAGGCGGGGCTGAGCACCGGTTTTTTATTATCGTCACCACCGACATGGCCGGTTTTGCTACCGCCAAATCCGCCGCTGCTGCCGTCTGCGACGCGCTGGTAGGCGCCCAGGTGCCGCTGCCGCGCGGCCAGCTGACCGGCCTGTGGTTCGACCGGGCCAAGGCCGAACGGCTGAGCACCGGCGGCAGGCAGATCACCCTGCGGTTCCGAGCGCGGGTGGATGACGTGTGAACCACAACTGCTTCCCGAAACCAATTAAAATAAATGGAGAAACCCCATGACAGTTCAAAACGGCAAGGACCTCTTGGTCAAAGTGGACATGAACGGCGCAGGCCTTTTTGAGACCATCGCCGGCCTGCGCGCCACGCGCATCAGCTTCAACGCCGAGAGCGTCGATGTGACCAGCCTCGAAAGCCAGGGCGGCTGGCGCGAGCTGCTGGCAGGCGCCGGTGTGCGCTCCGCCAGCATCTCCGGCTCCGGCATCTTCCGGGATGAGGCGACGGACGAACGCGCCCGGCAGCTGTTCTTTGACGGGCTGACGCCGGAGTTCCAGGTGATCATCCCCGACTTCGGCATTGTGCAGGGGCCATTCCAGGTCACAGCACTTGAATATGCCGGCAGCCACAATGGCGAGGCGACTTATGAACTGTCGCTCGCCAGCGCCGGCCAGCTCAGCTTTGCGGCGGTTTGACTGATGGTGAACCCGCATGCAGGCGAGGCGGAATTGCTCGTGAATGGAACCCCTTACGCGCTGAAGCTGACACTCGGCGCATTGGCGGGGCTCGAGGCCGCTCTGGAGGAAGGCACGCTGGTCGATCTGGTGCAACGGCTCGAACAGGGCCGGTTTTCCGCCCGCGACGTGCTGGCGCTGCTGGCCGCAGGCCTGCAGGGCGGCGGGTATGATCTCAGCCGCGAGGACCTCGCCGCGGCCACCATCACCGGCGGCCCGATGCAGGCGGCGCGGGTGGCGGCGGAACTCTTGGTGCGCAGCTTTGCCGTGCCCGAGAGCCCATGAGCGCGCTTGACTGGCCCGCGCTGATGCGCGCCGGGATGGCGGGGCTGAAACTGCTGCCGCGCGACTTCTGGCAGCTGACCCCTGCCGAGTTGCGGTTGATGCTGGGCGATCCGGCGGCGCCGCAGCCGCTGGGCCGCGACCGGTTGGCAGCCTTAATGGAGGCCTTCCCGGACACCGCCGGCCTGAAGAACAAGGAGACAACAGATGACTGACTCATCTTCGATGGCAGAACTGGAATTGCAGGGCGAGGCTTTGGGCGAAGCCCTGGACGGTGCCTCAGGAATGGCCGCGGCCTTTGCAGAAGTGCTGGGGCGGGTCAAGGAAGGCTTCTCCGAGACCGGCCGCGATGCCCAGATCCTGGACCGCAGCCTTTCCAAGGGCTTGCGCCGCGCCTTTGACGGTCTTGTGTTCGACGGCGACAGCCTGTCCGAGGCGATGGAGACGCTGAGGAACAGCATGATCCGCACCACCTATAACGCGGCGATGAAGCCGGTCACCAACCATGTGGGCGGGCTGATTTCCGACGGGTTCGGCAGTCTGATCGGGAACATCCTTCCCTTCGCCAATGGCGCCGCCTTCAGCCAGGGCAATGTGATGCCCTTTGCCAAGGGCGGCGTTGTCACCAGCCCCACAACCTTTCCGATGCGGGGTGCAACCGGACTGATGGGGGAAGCGGGGCCAGAGGCGATCCTGCCGCTCACACGCGGTGCCGATGGCTCGCTGGGCGTGCGCAGCCAGGGCGGAGGCGCGGTCAGCGTGGTGATGAATGTCTCCACACCCGACGTCAAAGGCTTTGAACGCAGCCGCAGCCAGATTGCCGCACAGCTGTCGCGCGCGCTGAGCCGCGGCGGACGCAACCGTTAAGGATGGAGGGTAACACCATGAATTTCCACGAAGTCCGCTTTCCCGCGTCGCTCAGCTTCGGTTCCGTCGGGGGCCCCGAACGGCGCACCGATGTGGTGACGCTGGCCAATGGCTATGAGGAGCGCAACACCCCCTGGGCGCACTCCCGCCGCCGCTATGACGCGGGCCTTGGCCTGCGCGCGCTGGAGGATATCGAGGTGCTGATCGCCTTCTTCGAGGCGCGCCAGGGGCAGTTGTACGGGTTCCGCTGGAAGGATTGGAGCGACTTCAAATCCGGCCGGCCCAGTGCGGAGGCAGCCTTTGACGATCAGGTGATTGCCACCGGCGACGGCAGCAGCGTGACGTTCCAGCTCACCAAGACCTACCGGTCGGGTGAATTCACCTATCAGCGCCCGATTGCCAAGCCGGTTGCGGGCACCGTGCGGGTCGGGATCGAGCAGGACGAGCTGCGCGAAGGCGTCGATTACGCGCTGGACACTGCCACCGGCCTCATCACCCTGGCGCACCCGCCGGAGGTTGGCCTCAGCATCAATGCAGGCTTTGAGTTTGATGTGCCGGTGCGGTTTGACACCGCCAGCATTCAGACCAGCGTGGCGTCGTTTCAGGCCGGGGAGGCACCTGCCGTTCCAGTGGTGGAGGTGCGGGTATGACAAGCCTTTCCAGTGTCTTGCACGACCATCTTCAATCCGGCATCACCACTGTGTGCCGTGCCTGGGCGCTAGAGCGGCGCGACGGAACGGTGCTGGGATTTACCGACCATGACTGCGTTCTGTCCTTTGACGCCATCACCTTCCAGCCCGGCAGCGGGCTGACCGCGCGGGCGGTGCAGCAGGCCACCGGCCTGTCGGTCGACAACACCGAGGCGCTCGGGGTTCTGAGCGACGCTGCGGTGCGTGAAGAGGATATCGAGGCAGGCCGGTTTGACGGCGCGGAGGTGCGCTGCTGGCTGGTCAACTGGCAGGACGTCAGCATGCGGTGGCTGCAGTTCCGCGGCTCCATCGGCGAGATCCGCCGGGCCGGCGGTGCCTTTGAGGCAGAGCTGCGCGGACTGACCGAGGCGCTGAACCAGCCGCTGGGACGGATTTACCAGAATCCGTGCACGGCGGTTCTGGGTGATCGGGCCTGCGGCTTTGATCTGGATACGCCGGGCTATGCTGCGGAAACTCAGGTGGAAAACGCCGAGCGCAGCGAGGACTTCCGCTGGGACGCGCTGCCGGGGTTTGAGCCGGGCTGGTTTGCCGGCGGGCGGCTGACTGTCCTCAGCGGCGCGGCAAAGGGCCTGTGGGCCGCAGTGAAGTCGGACCAGTCCAATGCGGAGGGGCGCAGGATCACCCTGTGGGAGCCGGTGCGCGCTGCGGTGCAGCCGGGTGACATGGTCCGGCTGCAGGCCGGCTGCGACAAACGCATGGAGACCTGCCGGCTGAAGTTCAACAACCTTCTGAACTTTCAGGGGTTTCCCGATATTCCGGGCGAAGACTGGGTGATGGCGGTGCCGCGCCAGTCCGGAACCAACACCGGGGGCAGCCGCAGATGAGCCGGGTGGTGGAGGCCGCGCGCGGCTGGATCGGCACGCCCTATGTGCATCAGGCGTCCTGCAAGGGCGCGGGCTGTGATTGCCTGGGGCTGATCCGGGGACTGTGGCGCGAGCTGCTGGGCGCCGAGCCGGAGCTGCCGCCCGCCTATACGATGGACTGGTCCGAACCTCAGGGCGCCGAGGCGCTGTGGCAGGCCGCAACGCGGCATCTGGCGGCTAAACCGCTGGCTGAGGCTGCCCCCGGCGATGTGATCCTGTTCCGGATGCGCGAGGGATCGGTGGCCAAGCATCTGGGGGTGCAGGCTGTCGTTTGTACCAAAGAAATGAGGGCTGCGTCTGCCTGGGCGGGCGCGAATGCGCCTGCTGGGGGGCAGGCAGGCGCAGCCCGGCGGTGCCGCCGGGCGGAACAGGTATGCAGTGTCCCGTCCTTCATCCACGCCTATGCCGGCCACGGGGTTGTCGAAAGCCCGCTGAGCCCGCCCTGGCAGCGCCGCATCGTGGCGCGGTTTCACTTCCCTGGCACGTCCTGGCAAAGGAGCTGATCTGATGGCAACCATTCTTCTCTCTGCCGCCGGCGCGGCGGTTGGCGGCGCAATCGGCGGCTCGGTCGCGGGGCTGTCCTCAGCCGTGATCGGCCGCGCGGTCGGCGCCACCTTGGGCCGGCTGATTGACCAGCGCCTGATGGGCTCCGGCGCTGAGCCGGTGGAGACCGGCAAGACCGACCGCTTCCGCCTGACCCAGGCCAGCGAGGGCGCGCCGGTCTCACAGGTTTATGGCCGGATGCGGCTGGGC
>JABXIA010000317.1 GCA_013373325.1 Paracoccaceae bacterium | reverse complement strand
TCCTGCTGCGACAGGTCCTCGAACCCTTGCCGGGCCCTGCCGACGTCCAAGCGCAAGGCCTGGCCCTGCAGCGCAAACGCATTGGCGCGCTCTAGCGAGGTTTGGTATTCCTGAACCGTGCGCGCCAGATGCTGCTCCACCGCTGCCGACCCAGCCAGCGCGGCAGCGTTCAGCCAGGACGACATCGCCACAATCGCCGCCGCCCCCAGCGCCATGGACAAGCAAAGCCACATCCGGGCCGCCGCGGTCCGCATCGCCGGAAGCAGCCGCAGCAGATAGGACCAGAACACATAGATCCCGGTCGACACGGCCGCGCTGTAGGACACGGCGGCAAACAGCGACAGCGCGCCGTCATCATCCAGCAGGCCGCGCACCCCGAGATAGGTGTAGATGCCAGAGGCCACCGCCAGCACGCCGAGCGCCGCCGAGGTGAAGCTGTCCAGCCATTGCAGGTGCCCTTCCACTTCGCGCGCGTAGCGAAGGCCCTTGATATCACGTTTCATATTGGCTCCTCCCCCCAGAACATGAGCCCTGCCGCCGGCAAAACAAGGCGCCACCCGGGCACCCGCCGCGGCTGTCAGCGGCACAGCCGTAATTCCACTAAGGCAACACTGGGAACCGCCACCCGGCGCACCAGCCGAATGGCTCGCCGGATTTCTGCCGCTGAACGGCACAGACGGGAACGGATCAGCCTATGCAGGCGTTGACCCTGCAGAAACGCCGCCCCGGCCATGACTGAGGAGCCTGCTTATGTTCTTGAATCTTCCTTCACAGATCCGGTTTGCCGCCAGCTTAGCGCGCATGGCATTCGAAGCGCAGGTGATCATTTCTATCCGCACCCTTGGCATAATAGGTGTTCTGCCCGCCGCTCCGGATGAAACCACGCGCATGGTTCTGGAGAAAGTAAGGGCGTTCCAGTCTGGCACCTGTGCGGCAGCGCAGCTGGCGGCGGCAGGCAAGCCGGCGCAGGCTGTCTTTGCCGGGGCAGTGGCACCCTACAGACGTACCACCGCCTCTAACTACACGCGCTTGACCCGCCCGCTCAGGTAAACCGGTTGTCCACAGTAGAATCCCAGCCGCGATGAAGGGGCGACGGACCATGCTGCCGTTTTCCCGTGCCGGACCAATTAAGCTCCCTGCCCAGCCTCCTCAGCAGGATTACCGGCTCCGCCGCGCTGCAGCCAGCAACGCTGGCAACGGAAGTTGGGTTCGATGCCGCGTCCTTGGCACATTGGAACCTCAAAGCGTGAGATTGCAGGCGGCAGCCCTCTGGCGGCCTCCTGTTTGGTCATGTCTTCCATTTCGCCACCACCGCTTTCGACCCGCGCCGGAAACACAGCCGAGTGTATGACAGAACCGCCGATACGGCCTTGTCGCCGCTGTTTTCGGCGGCTCAGGCTATCGGTCAGCAACGCAAGTCGCTGCAGTCACTTTCTAAGCAGCCGGGAACTCAAACCGGTCGGCAGCGTTTCTTTTCTATGTTCAGATACCTTTTTCGGCTGCTGTTTCCGTTGTTGCTCTTTGCTTCGCCATTGGCGGGGCAGGAAGAGCCGCCCTGTGAAAGCAATCGCTGGTTTTGCGCGAGTGCTTTCAATGTCGGCCTGCCGCAACCCTCAACACTGATCAATCGCGACACCCCCCGCGCCACCATCGAAAGCCTGATCACCGCGGCGCGAGTGGGCGCTTGGGAGGATGCAGCGCATCTGCTGGACCTCTCCGGCATTCCTGAGGATCTGCAGTTAACCGAAGGCGCGAACCTAGCACGGCAACTGGAGACAATAATAAGCCGTAAAACGGTCATTGACTGGGACAAAATTCTCGACCGTCCTGACGCGCTAGATGCGGGTGCGTCCTCCGACCACGCAATGGCCGGCGAGCCCCGCAAGTCACTGCTGCTTTGGACGCTGGAACTCGAAGATCACCCTGCTGCGGTCCGGCTGAACCGCATCAAACCGCAAGAAGGCCCTGCGGTGTGGGTATTCTCCCGGCAGACGGTGACCAATATCCCAGCGCTGCACGCACATCATGGTCCTGGCCAATTCGAGCAGCAATTGCCCGGCGCACTCAAGAAAGACGCTGCCTTTGGCCTCAAATGGTGGGAGGTGGTCGGGCTGCCGGTGCTTCTTTCGCTGACAGTGCTGGTCGGCTGGCTGGTCTGGAAGGCGCTGAGCCGGGCAGCGCATGGGGCGTCTCATCAGGTCATCGAGGACAGTTTACTGTCTGTAAGAGGACCGGCCAGCACGGGTGCTGCAACTCTGTTCGCCCTTGCTGCTGGCTCGAATGCCTTCGTCTTTTCCGGTCAGATATCAACCATCCTGACGCCGGCGGCCTGGCTGGGCCTGGCAGGGTCCGCCCTGTGGCTGGCCATCAACAGCGCCGAAGCAGTTCTGGACCGGCTCACCTCGTTCGAGGAAGCGGACCTGACCGAGCGCCAGGAAGTTCACAAACGCACAATGGCGACGCGGATCGCGGCCGCACGGCGCGCATTTGTGGTTGCCGCCGTGCTGTTTGGAGGCGGCACATTCCTCTCGCAAAGCAATATTTTCCAAAACCTTGGGTTTACCCTTCTGGGCACTGCCGGAGCGCTGACGCTCATTCTCGGTTTCGCCGCACGCCGGGTGCTGGGCAACATCATCGCCTCGCTGCAGATCGCGTTGAACCAGTCCGCCAAGATCGGAGACCGGATCGTCTACAATGATTACCTTTGCCACGTCGAGCGGATCAACTTCACCTATGTGCAGTTGCGCGACTGGGACGGCACCCGCCTCATTGTCCCGGTGGAGGAGTTCATCTCCACGCCGTTTGAGAATTGGACGATGAAAGAGGCGAAGATGCTGCGCATTATCAAGCTAAAATGCGCGCACAATGCAGATGTGGACGCGCTGCGTGAAGCCTTCGACCGGATCGTGTCCGAGCTGGATGCCGACGAACTGGGTGATCTCGATGATGTCAAAGTGCGGGTTGCGGGCCATGATGTGTTCGGAAAGGACGTATGGTTCGCCTTGCCCTGTGCTGACCCTAACACGTCATGGGATGTTGCATGCAAAGCCCGCGAAATGATCATTGCAGCTGGCAATCGGATTGCCGAAGAGCGCAATACCGAAATTTTCCCTGAGGCCCGTCCGGCCGAAGCGGCCTAGTCTCCTTCCGCCGCCCGGCCTTGCGAAACCGGGAGCCAACCCCGGCACCGCGACGGGGCAGCCGAGCGCGGGAGGCAATTGGGCACGCACCGCGTGTTGATGTCATGATACAGCAGAGAGGTTGCTCATGATCAAAAAAGTCCTCCACCGGACCGCTCTGAGCGCCGAGCGCCTGCTGGACAGGCTGCAACCGCGCATCCGCAGGAAAAGCGCACCTCTGGTGATTGATCCCTACTATGGATACTCCACACCGGAGCACCTGATCGTGCGGGGGCGTGTCCTGGCTGCGCTCCGGAGTTCCGCTGCGCGCGAGGGCCAGGGGGTGCTACGCAACATCTGGCAGATGGTCTCACTGTTTCTCACGGACGAGGCTGCCGGTGTCACTGTAACCCATGGCGAGACTAAGGCCGTGACTGACGAGGAGGGCTATTTTCAACTGCCTCTCCCGGTCGGCCGCGCACCAGGCTGGCATGACATAGAGGTGTCGGTTGCGGACGGCGGCGCACCGGCTGCCTGCCCGGTTTTCGTGCCCCGGCCGGATGCGAGGTTGCTGGTGGTTTCCGATATCGATGACACAGTGCTGCACACTTCCGCCTATTCCCTGCTACGCAACCTATGGACAACCTTCAGCGGCAACGTGCTGACCCGGCGCATCTACCCGGACTCCGCCGCCTTGCTGCGGCGGCTGTCGGAACAGGGCCGGAATCCAGTTTTTTATGTCAGCTCATCTCCGTGGAATATGCATGCCTTCCTCGCACAGGTGTTCAAGCAAGCAGATCTCGTGCGCGGGCCGATGTTCCTGCGAGACCTTGGACTGAGCGAGACCCAGTTCATTTCAGCAGGACACGGCAGCCACAAGGGTCAGAGCATCGACCTGCTGCTCAATGCGCATCCGCGGCTGCCCGCGGTGCTGGTCGGCGACACCGGGCAAAAGGATGCTGCCATCTACCTCGCCGCGGTCAGGCGGCATCCAGGCCGTATCCGGGCAGTGCTTCTGAGAATTCCTGAAGATGGTTTAAACGAAGACGACAAGCGTGATCTGAAACTCTTGGAAGCCACGGGAGTGACAGTTATTGCCACCCCGAATTTCAAGGGTAGGGAAACTGAGCTCGAATTTGGCATTTCCCGCGGCGGAGTCACGTCATGTTCGTAAGAGGTTGACCTTGCGGCTCGGGCAGCCAGGCCCCGGTATAACAGAGATACGCCGCCGCGGCCTGAGGCTGGCCCGCGGCGGCATGTCGTACAGCGAAGCCCCCGGCGTCAGTTGATTTTGGAAATCGCCAGATGGGTCAGCTTGCTGTTTGCCGCCTTCTCCTGATCGAGGATTGAGGTCAGAAGGTCATGCGCTTCGGCATGGCCCAGTTCCTTGGCCCATTCCCGCAGAGTGCCGTAGCGGGCGATCTCGTAATGCTCCACCGCCTGGCAGGCAGCGACCAGCGCCGCGTTTTTTCCGTCGCCGGTGGCTTCTTTCATCACCCCTTCAGTTTCCTTGATCAGCCCTTCGATGGCATCGCACTTCTCGCCCGAGGGCTTCTCGCCGATCGACTCGAATACCTTTTCCAGGGTTTTCACTTGACCCTTGGTCTCTTCCAGATGCTCGCCGATGGCGTCCTTCAACGGTTTGCCGTTAGCCGCCTCCTGCACATCGGGCAGAGATTTTAGCAGCTTGTTTTCTGCATAATAGATGTCCTGCAACGTGTGCAGGAAAACGTCACTCAGGGTTTTCATGGATTGCTCCTTACTGTGGCTGAGTTCAGATACAGGTTCGCGACCGTGACAACTCAACTCGCAGGCCGCCGCCAGCGTTCCGCTGCATCTTGCAGTCCAAGGCAAAGCTTCTGGGATCAGAGAAATATTTCCTGCCGCGCGGGTCTCGCAAACCCGCTGACGGCAGCCGCAGCGTCGTGATAGCCTGTCTTTGCCGCTCTCAGTGCTTATGGCGGCCGCCGAACCTGCCAGGAGGGACTTCGATGCTTAAACCGCTGCTATGGACGGCCGCCGTGGCTGCCGCCTTCACTAATGCCGCCTGCACCAGCGGACAAGAGAACCCTTCTGTCGGAACCAGCGCCTGGCAGCTGACCACCATCGGCGGCCAGCCAGTGCTGCGCTACTCGGCTGCATTCTCCCATCTTCCTGCTCCTTTTCTCGTCATCCGGCAGGACGGAACCGGCCCCATCGCGCTGCACGGTTTCGGCGGCTGCAACACCTTCAGCGGCACCATCGACGCCCGCCAGCCGACAGCGGAATCGAGTGTGGAAGCAACCGAACAGCATTGCGGCGAAGATATCGCGGTGCAGGAAATGACACTCTTCCGCATTCTCAGTAACTACCCGCGGTTCGATTTCAGCCGCAGCGCCGAAACCATCCGCATCACAAGCAAGGACGGCACCCGCCTCACCGGCAGCAGGACGTCCGTCTTAGCCGTGCCGTAGCCGGGAAAAGACAGCACTGGCTGCTTCTGCTGAAAACTTCCAGCCTGAAATGGAACCCAGACTGACATGCGGCGTTGATATTATGTGATCTGCTGGCAAGGCACACGCTGCCCGCCACGATCTCAAACATAACTTGAAAGGTTAGTGCCATGTCAAAGCAGCAGCCGAGCTACAAGGTGATCGACGGTCTGAAGGGGTCTGAGCAGCACCATCCGCTGAAAAACCGCCCAGGCGAGAAGGGCGAACCTGATCACGCCGCCGCAGACCACACCGAGAAAGAAGAAAGTAGCGTCGAGAAAGGCGAGAAGGAAAAGTGAGCCTGCAGCGCTCCTTGCGCTCTGCGAAATAGGCTCTGAAGCAATTGAACCTCGTATTGCAGCGAATTTCTCGGCACGCATGCTGACAGGTGAACATGTCAGACCTTTCCGTGCATAGAGATGCATTCATTGCAATCCTCACAGCTTGGTTGCAAAGCCCACTGGCCATACTTCCGCCCATGCCAGACGTCCCATCCACCGGACTATCTCACTTGAAAACAATGGCGCGTTTTGAAGCGCTGCGCTTCCGGAAGAATTCGGCTCATTAGAACCAAGGCAGCTGATAATTCAGAGCAACCGCCGGAATCGGCGGAATCGGCGGAACGATGACTGTGGCGCCTTTGCCAAGAGACAAATGAGGTTTGAGATGCCCATCACGAGGCAACGGCCAAATGATCGGTACGGCTTGCCTCATGGTTCACCGCTCGGCGTCCCACCCGGGCGTGAAGAATGGGAGCAAACGCTTCACGGCGGTCGGCTAGAAGTCGCGAAGGACGCCACCGCTGTTGCGAAAAGGGCGTGAGCCGCAGGGAGACGGCAGCTGGAGGTTGTTTTCTTGCAATAACGGGATGGTGATCTACCGTCTTCTTGAAGAGCGCAATATCTGAAAGCGCTTTGAGAACGAGACTTGCAGGACGCCTATCCTGCGTTGGATACAGAAACAGTAAAATAGTAAGGGGAGGCGAACATGCACCGCATCATCTACTTAGTCGGATTAGTAGTCATAGTTGTAGCGATCGTAAGTTTCGTGCTTTGAAATGAATGAGGCAGAGGGCGTTCCCGTAAACGCGCAGGAGGCCCCAGTAGTTGCCGCAACCGGCAATGCCAGTAACCGTGTTGCTGGTGCCGCAATTGTCGTAATTGCCTTGGTTGCGGTAGTTTCGGCGCTCGCGATCGCGCGGGCATTTGTGGTCCCTGTAATCCTGGCCTTCCTTTTAGCACTTGTTTTCAGCGGCCCTTGCCGCTGGATGAGGCGCCGGGGTGTTCCTGAGCCCGTCACCGCTGCAGGCATAATGCTGGGGTTAGTGGCCGGCTTGCTCACGACAACAGCAATACTGGCAATTCCAGTGTCGAAATGGGTCGAGGACGCGCCACGTATGGCGCTGGAGGTGGAGCGGAAGCTCAAAGACATATCTGGTGTGGCGGCGGCCGTTGCCGAAGCTGACAGGCGGATTGAAGAGGCTGCTGCTGGTGCCGCATCCAGCAAAGATCAGCCGGTCGAAGTGGTGATTGATGATAGCAGCGGCCCACTCACCACAGTGGCAGTTGGTGCTCCATTGATCGTGGCCCAGACGGTTTTCGTTATTATACTCATGTTCTTCATATTGGCTTCCGGGAGTTTGTTCTACGAACGATTGGTGAACGTGATGCCCAGTTTTGCAGACAAGAAACGTGCTATTCAGATAGCGTACGACGTCGAACAAGAGGTTTCCCGGTACCTTCTGGCCATCACTTGCGTCAACGCCGGCCTTGGGTTGGCCGTTGGTATCTCGCTTGCGATGCTGAGAATGCCCAATCCTCTGGCCTTTGGCTTGCTGGCGTTCGTATTGAATTTCGTGCCGTTTGTCGGGGCTATCATTGGTGTGGTTGTGTCGTTTGGAGTTGCGCTGATCACGCTTCCTACACTTTCCGACGCGCTGATTGTTGCCGTCGCCTACTTTGCCCTTACCGCTGTCGAAGGACAGTTTATAACGCCATGGCTTGTCGGGCGGCACCTCAGTCTCAATACGGTTGTTATCCTGATCTCGGTGGCCTTCTGGGCGTGGCTCTGGTCGGTCATGGGGATGATTATGGCTGTCCCGCTTTTGGTGACGTTCAGGGTTCTGTGCAGCCATATTGATACGTTGAAACCATTCGGGGAGTTTTTGTCGGGCCCCGGGAAATAGCAATGCAGCAAAACATGACGATAGCCGACGAGGCTCGTAAAAATGCTGGGGACGAACGGATGTTGGCGTCGGCGGTAAGATAGTTTCTTGCCATGGAAGGAAGCGGCAGCCACGCGACATGCCGCTTCCCAAGAAAGTGGCGCTGGTTAACCCGCAAAATCGCGGCCCTTTACGCTCCCGCGGAAGAAATTTTCAGAAAAGGACTACAGGCGAACACTCGAACAACCGTCACGACCCGCAAAGGTACCCCCAAGAAATGACCGTTTGGAAGCGGCAACGGCCTAGCCTGCAGATAACCGAAACTTCTTTGCCGCACATAGCGACTCATGTAGATTAACAGTCCACCGTCAATCACGTTCAACTTCTCAAGCTGCCCTGAGGTGCGTGTTATGATCGAACTGAAGAGCTTTATCCACTCGGCTGAGCAGCAAACCAGAAAAGCGCTCGCAGATTACCGGGATGCCTTAACAGAGGCCTCATGTAAAAAATTCAGCCATCGCGCAGGCGTGCTCTTTGGCTTGAAACTGGCGTTGGACCGCGAAAAGCGCTTGACTGTAGCTCGGGATGCGGCGGCGAGTGTGATTAATAGAAGCCCGGTCCATCAAGAATGGATGCTTCAGATCCTGGATGAACAACCAATGAAGGCCAGAGAGAAAGATAGGATCCTTGGACTGCTGAAAACCATACCCGAAGGCTTGAGCTTCCGCTAGCTGGACTTAGAAGGTGAAGCGGCCAGCCCCGCGCCATCCAACGGGTTGAGATCACCGGAAGCGGCCAGCACTGCGGATTTGAGCAAATGACTTCCTTGCACGCCATTGGCACAACCGGAAGGTATGGCAACTTCCGGAGGCCTGACTGGCCTTACCATGTTTATCCATCAGCCTCATAACGCGCGGCCTATCCAAGAAATCCACAGCAGGAAAGCGCGGCCGCGATGTCATTGGGCACACCATCAGTCGCTCGAACAGCCAATAATACCCCTTTTATCATCTTACCAGCTTGAAAAATCTTCCTTTAATCCATCTTATGACGCGGCAACCGCTGCAGAAGAGAGGGCGAATGGGGCTTAGATCAGAATTGAAGGCAGCCACGCAGGCCGATCATGAGAAGTTGGACCGGCTGGTCTCCCGCTGGGATCTTTCGCACCGGGACAGCTATGCCGAATTCCTGCGCCTGCATTCTGCCCTGATCCCGCCGCTGGAACAGTGGCTGGAGCGAAGCGGTGTTGAATCGTTGCTGCCGGATTGGCTCGTGCGCCAGCGCCGGGGCGCACTGCAAAGTGATCTCGCGGCGCTGTCCGTCCAGCCGCTCGCCCCTGTCGGGATAGAACTGCGCCCGTCCCTGCCTTCAGTGGCCGGCGTGCTGTATGTCCTGGAAGGTTCCCGGCTTGGCGGCAAACTCCTTGTCCGCCGGGTTGTTTCTGTCAGCGAGGCCGTGCCCGCAGCGTTCCTGGAGCACGGATCCGGCAGCCAGCTCTGGCGCTCCTATCTAAACTGGCTCGACAGTCAGTCTTTTGGCCCTGCCAGCCGCCGCGAGGCTGTCACCTCTGCCCGTTCGGTTTTTGACCTTTATACGGCAACCGCCGGATTTCTACTGAAAGAGATTGCGGAATGACCAACGCTCACTCTACTCCGGGTGACAGTGCGCCGCAGCCGGTGCAAGCCGATCTGACAACATGCGACCGGGAACCCATCCACCTGCTTGGAAGAATTCAGTCCTTGGGTTGCCTGATTGCGGTGAGCCGCGACTGGCTGATCTCTCATGCCTCGGAAAACCTGGAGACCTTCGCAGGCGTTTCCGCCAGAGAGGCCGTGGGCGAGCCGCTGGAGACCCTTCTCGACATCCAGTCGGTTCACGATATCCGCAACCGTCTGGCCTTCCTGCAAGGGGGGGAGGGCACCGAGCGCGTCCGGAAGGTATCATTCCGCGATGCAGACGCGGCTCTGGGCGCTACGGTTCATGTATCCGGAGAGCAGATCGTCCTGGAACTGGAGCCCGCCGCGGAGGCGGAAGATTTTGACAGCGACATAACGACAGTGCGTTCTCTGATGGCCCGGCTGGCGCAAACGGAAGGGGTTGACAAGCTCTGCAAAGATGCCGCCAGATATTTGCGCGCCCTGACCGAGATGGACAGGGTCATGGTCTACCGGTTTCTGCCGGACGGGTGCGGCGAGGTGATCGCCGAGGCAAAGACGGCCGGGCTGGAAGCATTTCTTAACCTCCGCTATCCGGCTTCTGACATTCCCAAACAAGCGCGCGCCCTCTACCTGCGCAACCCGATCCGGACGATCACCGACTCGGCCGACGAAGGCGTCCCGGTTTTTCCGGCGGTCTCACCCGAAGGCAAAATCCTGGATCTATCGCAAAGCGTGCTGAGGAGCGTGTCGCCGATCCATCTGGAATATCTGCGCAACATGGGGGTCGCAGCCTCCATGTCGATCTCGATCATCGTGAACGGCAAGCTTTGGGGGCTGTTTGCCTGCCATCACCAGACGCCGATGGCACTGTCCCATTCCAAACGGGGCGCGGCCGAACTTTTCGGACAGATATTCTCGTTGCTTCTTACGAGCAAGCTCAGCGAAGAGGACAGCACGACCGAACGGAAGGTGCAGGCGCTGACATCCCGCTTCACCAGTACGATGTCGACGACTGATGCCCCGTTGCAGCAGATGGTTCCGATGCTGCAGGAGTTTTCAGAGTTTATTGCTGCCGACGGGTTTGGAGTGATGCTGAACGGGGCCGTGCATCTTGAGGGCAGCACGCCGACGCCGGATGAATTCGGTCAAATCGTCAAGCTTCTGAACCGGACCAGCGCCAATACCATTTTCGCGGCCCACAATCTCTCCGCATCTCTGCCGGAGGCTGAGCAATTCGCGGACCGGGCCGCGGGCATCCTTGCGGTTCCCATCTCACGCTCACCGCGCGACTATATTGTTTTTTTTCGCCGGGAAGTGGTGAAATCGGTATCCTGGGCAGGAGATCCTGACAAACCGGTCACAACAGGGACAAATGGCATCCGTCTGACGCCTCGCGGCAGCTTCGCAGCCTGGCAGTCACTGGTTGAGGGGGAGAGCGAGCACTGGCAGCCTGCCACCCTTGCCGCCGTCGGCCAACTGCGGCTGACCCTTCTGGAAATTGTCCTTCGGCTGACAGGTGAGGCGGAAAAGGAACGGGCCGCTTCTCAGGAACAACAGGAACTGCTTATCGCTGAACTGAACCACCGGGTGCGGAATATCCTCGGCCTTGTGAAGGGGCTGATTGCGCAGTCAAAGTCTGGCGAGCGTTCGGCTGCTGAATACATGGAAGTGCTGGACAGCCGGGTTCATGCTCTCGCGCGCGCCCACGATCAAATCACCAGCGAGAACTGGTCTGCTTCCTCCTTCATTCGCCTGATGAAGACGGAAATGGAAAGTTACCTGCTGCAGAAAATGGACCGGGTGAAATTTGAGGGTGACGACTTCATGCTCGCCCCCGCTGCATTTACCGCAGTGGCCTTGGTTATGCATGAAATGGTGACCAACGCGGCGAAATACGGCGCTCTCTCTGACAACCGCGGCAGTGTTGGTGTTACAATCTCTCCCACGCCATCCGGCGGCCGGAAAATCGCTTGGGTTGAACACGGCGGCCCCCCGGTTCAGGCACCAAAGCGGCGGGGGTTCGGCTCGACCATCGTTGAGCGGTCGATCCCTCACGAGCTGAACGGGTCTGCACAGATCAGCTACAAGCTATCCGGTGTCCAAGCCGAGTTTGAAATCCCTGCTGCCTATGTGACAGCAGCCCGCTCTGACGATGCCATACAGACGGAAGAGAGAAGGGCTGATGTGTCCTGTCCCAACCTTCCACACTCGGTACTGATCTTAGAAGACAACCTGGTCATCGCCATGGGGGCGGAAGCCATTTTCGAAGAACTTGGCGTCAGCCGCATCGTGCTTGCCTCTACCGCGGACCAAGCCAAAATGGAAGTGAACAGTCAGGACTTCGACTTCGTGCTTCTGGACATCAACCTCGGCGACCATACCAGTTTCGACCTGGCGCAAGAGCTGCATGAGTGCGGGCATGCAATCGCCTTTGCCAGCGGCTACGGCGACCACGCCGATATCCCGGCGGCCTTGCAAAATGTGTTCCGGATCAGCAAGCCCTACGGCAAGGAAACCGTACTGCGCGCGCTGGAGGCATGCCTAGGCAAGTAATAGCTAAGGCAGGGAGCTGCGCGTATTGCATTTCTGCCCTGGGTAGTTGCACATCAATCCCATGCGTTTACGGGTGTTTGCATAGCAATCCTGAAGCTGATCAGAGCTGCCTTCAATAAGTTGGCAGCGCGCACGCCACACTCAGATGCAGTTAGTGGAGGATTTCAGATGCTTCAAAGGAAACGTCACGGGTTGAAACGAAATCTCAGGCCGCGGTGTGACTACAGTTCTTGCCCGATGGGCCAATGCTGTTACTGCTGAGCGGTGTGGTACTGGTGAACCGGCGAAGTCCACAAAGGACAATCGCGCAGTCGCAGAGAAAATCTGCTTTGTCCCGCGCCCTGTAAAATGCCTGGTTCATTTTCGCCGCGGCAAACATAAATGACCGGTTTCCCCGCTGCGCAGTAGCATCCGCTACTTCGCACTTGAAGCGGTCTTCATGCTGCGAGCGCGCGCGGCGAGAACATCCAAGGTATAAGAAGGGCTCTGAGCCGCCGAATGCTTGGGCAGCACGACCCTTGTTATGCTGGACAGAGACCGGCCATCGACAGATCTGGCCAAGGGGTTGATCCTGCGACTTCTCCAGTGATGCGCTGCCACCCGCGTCCCAAAAGCCGTGGTTCGGCCTGATGGCGGCGAAATCGTGGTGAGAGCCCGAATTTGCGTGATGCCGCATGATGTTTGAATGACCGGTTATTCCAACCGACGAAGCGAGGGAAACTCTATTTTTCTGGTGGAGCGAGCATTTGAACAGCGCTACCGTGCGCTCGAAGCAAATTGATGAAAGAGGCTGTGCAATGCGGCGTGTAGGGGCTTTGATTTTTCCCGGATTTGAGTTGCTGGACCTCTTTGGGCCGCTTGAAATGTTCGGGTTGCTCAAAGACGATTTTGACCTTCAGCTGGTAGCAGAGACATCTGATCCAATTGCAAGCAATCAACAGGTTCGAGCCAACCCGGACACAACAATGAAAGGTGCCGATCACGTCGATGTTTTGTTCGTTCCCGGAGGCATGGGGACGCGCCGCGAAGTGAACAACCCGGCTCTCCTGGATTGGATCAGAACAACATCAGGTTCAGCAGAGTACGTCTTGAGTGTATGCACAGGCAGTTTGCTTCTCGCAGGCGCAGGTGTTTTGGACGGGCGTCGCGCCACGACGAACAAAGCGGCTTACACAAAAATTGCGGATCAGTACCCGCAGGTCGATTGGGTGAAACAAGCCCGATGGGTGGAAGACGGCAAGTTCATTACCTCTTCCGGTGTCTCAGCCGGGATGGATATGGCTTTGGGTGCCATCGCGCTGATGCACGACCGCGAGACAGCCGAAAAGGTTGCGACGTGGAGCGAATACGATTGGCACAAAGACAAAGATTGGGACCCGTTTGCCAAAACCCATGGCCTCGTTTGACTGGGGTCGAGCCCTTCGCCAGCGTCTATCACTTTTCACCACCTTTCCCGTAAGACGACATTGGCGCAGACGCAGCGAAGTGGTGCTTCGTCCCGCACAGCAAACCTTGGCTTTTCACGCAGCAAAAGTCAGCAGTCGGCCCTATTTCGGTCCGCTGTTTATACCACCGAGCGTGATCCTCGACAGCCTCGCTGCATCTTCCGGCTCCCATTTCTGACGCAGGCCGCGGACATAATCCGCGTCCTGCTTCAACTTTTGCCGTTCGTTGGCGAGCGCGCGTTTCACGGTCCGGGCCACCAGTTGAGCAATGCGCGTGACCATCCGCATTGCCGGGCGGATTTCTTTCAGCTTTTCATCCCCCGCACCCTTGGTATCCGGAGCGGCCCCGCCCCAAGTCAAGCCGGCCTGCTGATCCGCAGACGCCTCCCGCCAGAAGACCGCCCCATCAGCAACCAAATCCAATCCGGTCTCGATGGCATCCGTGATGACCTCTGCCTCCGTTGCCTTCAACCGGACCTTTTCTTCTGCCTCCTGCAGCCTCTTCTCCTCAGCCAGCCGGGCAGCCCGGGCCTCAGCAGCCGCTTTTTCTTCCTGGCCGCGGTGCTGAACCATCCGCCGCAGTTGAGCGGCCAGATCAGATTTCTCTGCCTTCGTGGCGTTCAGCACCTGCTCGGCCTGCTGCCTTTCTTGGATAACCCGCGCGCGTTCTTCCTCTTCGGCCTTCCGCGCTGCCGTCTCGGCCCGGTACTTTTCCGCAGCTTCTTCTGCCCTCGCCTCATACCCTTTCACTCTCGGCTCCAATGCCCCGACCTCAGCCACAAATTTCCTTTTCAGAGCATTCGCGGCGTCAGCCGCTTTTTCCTTCTGCACAGCCTCTGCCTCTGCCGCATCGCGGCGGCGGATCATCTTTGCAGTTTCCCGCGTGGTCCGCTGTTTGCGGGCCCGCGCCTCTTTCACCGCGCGCTTGCGCGACTTTTTGACCGTGGCCTTGGCCAGGTCCCGGCCGTTTTCAACGGCCGCCTTTGCCGCATCCTGGGGATCGCCCAGGATGCGTTTCTTTTCTACTTGCGCCTTTTGGCGCTCCTCGGCACGCCACTTTGACGGCGGCACATGCTGCCGCTTCTCAGGCAGAGGTTTTCCCTCTGCCCGCGCCTGGCGCCGGGCCTCGGCACGGCGCTCCCCCCTGGCGAGCCCAATTGTCTCAAAAGCTTCTCCGGCAAGATCCTGGGCATGCTCATAGCTTTTGATGAGCGGGTTCTCAGACGGCTGCAGCAGGATCTGATGCCCGCGGTTGGCGGATGGTTTCTCGGTCCAAACGGCCACGACAAAGTGGATATGGTAAGCCTCCTCATCGACGTGGGCATTGGCATAGCGCAGCTGCCCGTTTGGAAAGTTTTCACCGAGGAACGACATGGCGGTTTTGCGGAAAGCAGAGACACGTTCCGGATCCCATTCAGAGAGCCCTGCCCCGCCCAGCCAATCTTTGTTGACTGTGATGATGCCTTCCCGAAGCGGACCTCTGCTGCAGGACCGCCAGGGGTCTGCAGGCCCTTCCGCCTCCAGCTTCCTTGCGTCCTTCATGCGTGACTTGGCCTTCAGCGCGCGCAAATGCTCCTCGTGATTGTGACGGCGCATCTCAGCAATTTCGCCGCGTATCTGCTGTTGCCAGCCCGGTTCGCCGGCCAGCACCTGGTTCAGCCGGGACAGCTCCTGGTCGACATGATCCAGGTCGCCGCCACAGCGCTCGTCATGCATCTTGAACTTGCCGAGATTCTGCGGAAACAAGCCTGCAAAGCGCAGCACAACCGGTGCTTCATCAAGAATTACGGGCTGGGCTTGAGTAAACTTGGGCTGTACGGTCATCTTGCTGCTCGGATCTGCTTCTCTGATCCGAGTCTCCGCGAAGACGAAGAAAATCCCGATAGACTTTTTTTGTTTTTGTGAGGCTTGTACTCACTAGGCAAGTTGCAATCCCGGGCTGGACCCCGGAATTTCAACTTGCCAGTTCGCGAGGGGGATACCCCCTTCGATCCCCTCCTCGTCAGCCTATCCGGGCGTCACCCGGTTAAACTTCCTGCGGCCAGCAGCCTGCTGGACCCGCCCTGCCGGGGGCCGTGGATGACTTATTCTTTTTCGATAATCTTGAATGGCAGAAGGGTGTTTCGCTTCCGTAGCCTGTTGCCGATCAGCTTGTTTTATCCAGCCAGTCAATCAATGCGCGCCTAATCATTTCCGGACGGGTTGGGAGATCAGGTTCGAGACGACGTCGGTCATCGATTGCATTTATGAGTTCTCGCGGCAATCTGAGCGTTAGCGCTTCTGTGTCTTTCTTGGGAGGGGCCATTCCGATATTACCATTTTGATGTTGACATCATGATGGCATTATCGCACATTGTTCAGGCGAGGCAAGAGCTGGAACCTCTTACCTCGCCCTAACCAAAACCGATCTCATGGAAGGAGACCGACTATGGCTGATACTTGCCGTATCACGCGCGAATGCGCGCTGAAAGCCCTGTGGCCCGCATCTGTCGCAGATGACAGCCCCACCTTCATCACCCGCACCTTCGGCGCACTAACCAAGGCAGTGGACGAAGCCCTCGAACTGGAGCGCGATCTTTCTCATTCCCTCTCCTGGGATCCCGCATCCACCGGTGTCCAAGAGGCCGCCGAAGCCCGCTGGCTGGATTGCCTTAAACTCAGCGGAGACATCCTGACCGCACAGGTGGTCAGTGCCGAAGACTTGCCAATGCAGCGCATGAGCATGCTGCTGCACTTCCTCATCGAGTCCACGGGAGCGGAAGAGGCTCGCAGATTTCAGCAGCTGTTCCATGAGAACCAAGAGCTTTTCACCGTCGAAGATGGTGATTGCCAGGCCCTGCTGCAGACAGGCGCGCGACAGATGAACGCTCTCATCGAACTCTCTGTGGCGGCTGAAGCGCAGAACTTCCTGCCCAACTAAGCCAAGCATTCCAGCATTCTGCTAACCCGGCCCGCGGCGGACACGCCGCTGCGCCCGGCTCAGCCATGCCAATTCCGAAGTTTCAGCAAGCGCCAGTTCCGGCGCCTGCCCTGCCCCTTTTTGCCTATGCGGAGGCTGCTATGCCCCACTCAACCTGCGAACATTTCCCGCAAACGATCCATACCCACTGGCGCGCCGCCGCCAGCGCAAAAGGTTTCAAAATCGTCCAGCGCATCAAAGACCGCTATCACCTTCTCCTATCCTGCCACACCTGCCGACGGGCACATGCCAGCAAGATCTTTGTTCTTATGAACAGCCAGCCGCAGTGCCCGCATTGCATTCAAGACCGGTGGCGGGACGATGCCGCGGCAGCCGGCCTTGAATGGGCAGGCCGCGATCCGGAAGACCGTCACTATGCCCACTATATCGCCCCCTGCGGCCATAACTTGCGCCGGCAATTTGAGATGGTGAAGCGTGCCGCCGAAGGCGTCTGCGACGTACGCTGCGAACTCTGCCAGCAGCATAAGGAGCAAGAAGAAGCCTCCGCGCAGGGTTGGGAGCTGATTGGACCGGATCCGAACAGGAACCAGAACTACCGCCTGTACCAGCACCAAGCCTGCGGCCATGTTCAGCGGGTCGCCCGTGCCAACATGCAGACTGGCCGGTTTCAATGCGGCAGCTGCGGCGAGGGCTGGAGCAGTGCGCCAAGTTTTCTCTACGTCATGCAGCTTAAACTCGCCAAAGGTGCCAAGCTGATCAAACTCGGCTACAGCCGCGATCCCGTCTCCCGCCTTTACCACCAACTTCTGAAGACCAAGGAGACGGAGGCGCAGGTCCTGCGGACAGTTCCCATCAGCTCCGGCCACACAGCTGTGCAAATTGAGAAAGGCCTGCATGCGCGGCTGAAGGCAGAGCACCCCGACAGCGTCGCGCCGCCAGACCTCTACGCAGAAGAGCTGAGCGTCAAAAGCGAGGTCTACTTCGCCGATGCGACCCAGGTGATCTTCGCGATGCTCGACGCCATCCGAGCGGAAGAAGACACCTAAGCGCCCACTCCTCTTCAATTTCCAACATCTCCCGCCCGGTTTCACCGGGCGCCCGATCTCTTTTGCCTTTTTGAAGGAGGCTTGCCATGAGCCAGCTTGATCACTCCAACCCCGCGCGTCCCGATTGGTGGCAGTTCGCCGAAGACTGCGCCCGCCGCTATCATCTCTTTTACAGAGAGCTGCAGCAGACGCGCCGCAAGACACTCAAAGAAGACGCACCAGACGGCAGTGCTGGCGCCGAGGAGCCGCTTGTGTCCGCGCCCCCGGAACAGCCCCATTCTTTGCTGCAACATCTGAGCGAGCAGCCGGACGCGCGGCATCTGCCGCCGGAACTCTGGGAAGCGCTGGAGCAGGAAGGTGCCGACCCGTACGCATGTGATAACGCGGGCAGCTGGCTGCCGGAAACAGACCTGCCAGCAGACAGGCTGCTTCTGCTGCTGCGGATCGCCGCGGCCTTCGGCTCCCCGGCTGCAGTGGACGCGCAGCTTGCCCGTGGCGCCGTGCTGATCCTGCGCAACGTTCCTGCTTCCGGTTTTTCAAGCGTGGAAAACCTCCTTAACCACGCCCTGCTGCCGCCGGGCTGGCAGGCCTTTGATTCCCGGCGCCAGGTGCAGCTGCCTTGGTCTTCCCCCACTGAAGTGGTCCTCCGCTATGTTTAGTAAAACGGAGGAAACGCATGGCCAACAAGCGACCAAAGCCAGAAGAGATTGTCACGAAGTTGCGGCAGGTTGAAATACTGACCGCGCAAGGAATGCCGCGTC
>JABXIA010000349.1 GCA_013373325.1 Paracoccaceae bacterium | reverse complement strand
TGGGCGAATGGCTGGGCAACCTGGGCCATGCGCTGAAATCCGGCTGGTATGCCTTCATCGTGCCGGGCATCATCTTCTACGGCATCTTCTCCGGCCGCCTGACCCCGACCGAGGCCGGCGCCACCGCGGTGGTCGTCACCATCCTGATGGGTTTCCTGCTCGGCACCCTGAAGCTGTCGGACTTCCCGGCGATGCTGGTCAGCTCTGCCAAGGTAAACGGGGTGATCCTGCCGATCATCGCCTTCTCCGCCCCGCTGGCCGAGGCGCTGGCGATCATGGGCGTGCCGCAGGGGTTTGTTACCGCGGTGACCGGACTGACCGATGATCCCTCAGTGCTGATCCTTCTGATGATCTGCATCCTGATCGCAGCCGGCTGCGTAATGGAGACAACCCCCAACATCGTGATCCTGGCGCCGATCCTGAAGCCCTTGGCGGACAACATCGGCATGAACGAAATCCAGTTCTGCATCATGATGATTACCGCGCTGGGTGTGGGTTTCATCACCCCGCCCCTGGGCCTCAACCTGTTCGTCGTCTCCGGCATCACCGGCGAATCCATCCTCAAGATCGCCGCCCGCGCCGTGCCCTTCGTGCTGACAATGCTGATCGTGGTGCTGCTGATCGCCTACATCCCGCCGATCTCGACCACGCTGCTTCCTGATATCTACAAGTAGGACCCCCTGGAAATGACCCGTGAATACCTGAAAAAGGCTGCCTTGACCCCCAAGTCGGATGCCTCCGAGACTCATAAGATCGTGCAAGGCATCCTGGATGATATTGAGGCCGGCGGCGATGCCAAAGCGCTGGAATATGCTGCCAAGTTCGACCGTTACGAAGGCAATGTGCTGCTGACGGCGGAGGAGATCGAAGCCGCCTGCGCCTTGGTGCCGGAAAAACTGAAGGCTGACATTCAGTTTTCGCACGACAATGTGCGCCGCTTTGCCGAACTGCAAAAAAGCACGATGCAGAATGTGGAGACCGAAATCTCCCCCGGGTTTGTCACCGGGCAGAAGGTGATCCCGGTGGATGCGGCGGGCTGCTATGTGCCCGGCGGGCGCTACAGCCATATCGCCAGCGCCATCATGACGGTGACCACCGCCAAGGTGGCCGGCTGCAAGCACATCACTGCCTGCTCGCCGCCGCGCCCCGGCACCGGCGTGGCACCGGCCATCGTTTATGCCGCTCACATCTGCGGCGCGGATAAGATCATGGCAATGGGCGGTGTGCAGGGAGTTGCTGCGATGACCTTTGGCCTCTTTGGCCTGCCGAAGGCAAACATCCTGGTCGGCCCCGGCAACCAGTTCGTGGCAGAGGCCAAGCGGATCCTGTTCGGCCGGGTCGGCATCGACATGATTGCAGGCCCGACCGACAGCCTGATCCTGGCAGACGGCACTGCGGATGCGCATATCGTCGCCACCGATCTAGTGAGCCAGGCGGAACATGGCTACAACTCTCCGGTTTGGCTGGTGACGGACAACCGCGCACTGGCTGAAGAAGTGATGCGGCTGGTGCCCGGCTACATCGACGATCTCCCCGAGGTGAACCGCGAGAACGCCAGCGCGGCCTGGCGCGACTATGCCGAGGTGATCCTATGCGCCGACCGCAAGGACATGGCGGCCTGTTCCGACGAATACGCACCCGAGCATCTGACCGTGCAGGCAGAGGATCTGGACTGGTGGCTGGAGCAACTGACCTGCTACGGCTCGCTGTTCCTGGGCGAGGAGACCACGGTTTCCTACGGCGACAAGGCGGCGGGCACCAATCACGTGCTGCCGACCTCGCGCGCGGCCAGCTATACCGGTGGTCTCAGTGTCCACAAATACATGAAAATCGTCACCTGGCAGCGCGCCACCCGCGAGGGCTCCAAGCCGGTGGCGGAGGCCACGGCCCGGATTGCCCGGCTGGAGGGGATGGAGGGCCACGCCCGCGCGGCCGACGTGCGGCTGGCCAAGTATTTCCCGGATGAAACCTTTGACCTGACCGCCAATGGCTGACCCGCGAACTCTGTTCGATCTGGCAGGCCGGACCGCCTGCATCACCGGCGCCAGTTCCGGCCTGGGGCGGCGGGCGGCGGTGGCGCTCGCAGCCGCAGGCGCACAGGTGGTGGCGGTGGCACGGCGGGCGGAGGCTTTGGAAAGCCTCTGCGCGGAGATCGGCCCGACGGCCGCATATGCGGCCGCGGATGTGGCGGACCGCAGCGGGCTGGAAGCGCTGCGGCAGGCGGTCTCCGCCCCCTTCGGGTCGCCGGATATCCTGGTGCATGCGGCTGGGGTGAACACCCGGCAGCCTGCAGATGAAGTCACCATTTCCGAGTGGGACAAGACACTTGCGCTAAACCTCTCGGCGCCCTTCTTTCTCAGCCAGGCGCTGGTGCCTGTGATGAAGGAGCGCGGCTGGGGACGGATCGTCAATTTCGCTTCGCTGCAGACCACCCGCGCCTTTCCCGGCGGCATCGCCTATGGCGCCAGCAAGGGCGGGGTCGGCCAGCTGACCCGTGCCATGGCCGAAGCCTGGTCACCTTTCGGCATCACTGCCAATGCCATCGGTCCCGGGTTCTTCCCGACCGAGCTCACGCAGGCTGTGTTCTCTGATGAAGGTCGGTCTGCACGTAACGCAGCACAGACCTGTATCGGCCGCAACGGACAGCTGGAGGATATCGACGGGCCGCTTCTGTTCCTGTGCTCCGAAGCCTCGGCCTATGTCACCGGGCAGGTCCTGATGGTTGACGGAGGGTTCACCGCAAAATGAAAGCCTTGGTCTATGAAGGGATTGAGACGCTGGTGCTGCGGGATGTCCCAGCAGCGGCAGTTCAGCCGGATGAACAACTGATCCGCATCCATGCATCGGGCATCTGCGGGTCCGACATGCATGCTTATCTGGGCCATGACACGCGCAGGCCTGCGCCGCTGATCCTGGGGCATGAGGCTGCCGGCGTGATCGAGGACGGCCCGCAGGCAGGCCGCCGTGTCACGATAAACCCGCTGGTCACGTGTGGCAGCTGCGCCGCCTGCGCATCCGGACGCGAAAACCTTTGCGCCAGCCGCCAGATCATTTCCATGCCGCCGCGCGAGGGTGCTTTTGCCCAGTTTGTGGCTATGCCGGAGCGCAATCTGGTGACCGTGCCGGGTGATGTGCCGCTGGAAAAGGCAGCACTTGCCGAACCGCTGGCTGTCAGCTGGCACGCCGCCCGGCTGGCGCTGGAGGCGCTGCATCCAAGCACAGAGCGCCGCGCGCTGGTAATCGGCGGCGGCGCCATCGGCTTGGCTGCGGCATTGGCGCTCAGGGCGATGGGGGTGGCGGAGGTGACCATTCAGGAACCGAACGAAGCGCGCCGGGCCTTCCTGACGGACCGCTGCGGTCAAAAGGCGGTGGCAGAGTTCCAGGGTATGGCGCCGCTGGTGATCGACGCCGTGGGCTATGCCGCCACCCGCGCCGCGGCCTCAGCAACTGCCGCGCCCGGCGGAGTGATAGCCCATGTCGGACTGGGCGAAGATACGGGAGGCTTGGATATCCGCCGAATGACGCTGCAGGAAATCACCTTCATCGGCACCTACACCTATACCGCGCAGGATTTCCGCGACACCGCGCAAGCAGTCTTCGACGGCCGTCTTGGCTCGCTGGACTGGCCCGAGCGGCGGCCGCTGTCAGACGGCGCCGCTGCCTTTCGCGACCTGCGGTCCGGCGCGGTGGCGGCACCCAAGATCATCCTCGACCCCTGGGCATGAGCCCGCGCACGGAGCAAACGGAGAGCAACCATGTATGACAAAATCCTGGTTCCCATGGCCCTGGATCACGGGGTCTCTGAGACCACGCTGAAGGCCGCCGCCACCCTGTGCAATCCGGGAGGGCAGATCGCCGCTCTGCATGTCTACGAGCCGCCGCACAGTTCGGTCACTGCCTATCTGGACGAAGACACCGTGCGCGAAGGTTTTAACAAAGCCCGCGAGGCGCTGGCCCTGAAAACTGCAGGCCACGGCAATGTCACGGCGGAGATCGTCAAGGGCCGCTCTTACCGCGCCATCATCGATTACGCGGAGCAGCACGGCGTGGACTGCATCGTCGTCGGCTCCCACAAACCGGGGCTCAGCGACTTTTTCCTCGGCTCGACAGCGGCCCGCGTTGTCCGCCACGCCCCTTGCGCGGTCCACGTTTGCCGGACCGCCTGACCCCGAAACACGACACCCGAAGCAAAGGCTACCAACCATGAACATAGACAAGAGGATCGCTGACGATCTGGCCGCCAACGGCGTCTCCTTCGTCACGACCGTGCCCTGCAAGCAGCTGGCCGG
>JABXIA010000158.1 GCA_013373325.1 Paracoccaceae bacterium | reverse complement strand
TTACACCCCTCCAGAACCAACGGGCCGCATTGTGCCTGCCCCACAGCGCCTTATAACAAGGGCGAAACTCAGCAAACGGCAAGCCTGATGAGCAAAACGAGCGACAACACCACCCATTTCGGGTTCGAAACCGTCCGCGAGGAGGAGAAGGCAGGCCGCGTGCAGGGGGTCTTCAACTCTGTCGCTTCGAAATACGACATCATGAACGACGTGATGAGCGTCGGAATCCACCGGGTCTGGAAAGACGCGATGATGGACTGGCTGGCTCCGCGGCCCGGTCAGCGGCTCCTGGATGTGGCGGGCGGTACCGGCGACATCTCCTTCCGCTTCCTGAAACGCGCAGGCCACGGCCATTCCACCGTGCTCGACCTCACCCGCCCCATGCTGGAGGAGGGCCGTAAGCGCGCCGAGGCGGAGCAGATGGTAGACAGCCTCGACTGGGTCACTGGCGATGCGATGAAGCTGCCGTTCAAGGACAATACATTCGACGTCTACACCATCTCCTTTGGCATCCGGAACGTGACCCGCCCGCAGGAAGCCCTGAATGAGGCCTACCGTGTGCTGCGCCCCGGCGGGCGGCTGATGGTGCTGGAATTCTCGCAGCTGCCGAACGACGGGCTGCAGAAACTTTACGACCTCTATTCCTTCAACGTTATCCCGCGGATGGGCCAGCTGATCGCCAATGATTACGACAGCTACCAGTATCTGGTGGAATCAATCCGCAACTTCCCGGATCAGGAGACCTTCCTGGGAATGGTGAAACAGGCAGGGTTCGAAAACGCCAAATACCGCAACCTGTCGATGGGCATCGCCTGCCTGCACTCCGGCTGGAAGATCTGATCCATGCGCGGCCCTCATAATATCCTGCGCCTGATCCGCACAGGCGCCACTTTCGAGCGCACAGGCGCCATGCATTCCGTGCTGGAGGCGTTTGAGGCGCCAAAACCCCTGCGCATTCTGGCCCGCACACTGGGCTGGCCGTTCAAATGGCTGGGCTACAAGGGCGACCCGGCGATGCCGCCGGAAACCCGCGCGCTGAACGCGCTTGGGCCTGCTTATATCAAGTTCGGCCAGGTGCTTTCGACCCGCCCGGACGTGGTGGGCAAGGAGCTGGCCAACCAGCTGCGCGTCCTGCAGGACAAACTGCCGCCGTTCTCCCGCGCCGAGGCACTGGCCGAAGTGGAAAAGGAACTGGGCCGCCCGGTCTCCGAGATTTTCTCAGACTTCAGCGACCCGATCGCCGCTGCCTCCATCGCCCAGGTGCACCGCGCAACCTTGGCCGAGACCGGCGAGGAAGTCGCGGTCAAGGTGCTGCGCCCTGGCATCGAGCGCGCGTTCAATAAAGACGTGGACGCTTTCTACTTTGCAGCCCGCATCGTTGACCTCTTTGCCCCCAGCGCCCGCCGGCTGAAGCCGATGGACGTGATTGAGCATTTCGACGGTGTGGTGCAGGGTGAATTGGACCTGCGTCTTGAAAGCGCCGCCGCCTCTGAATTTGCCGCCAACACTGCGAAGGACGAAGGCTTTCAGCTGCCGGAGATCCGCTGGGCCTATTCCGCCCGCCGGGTGATGACCATGGGCTGGGCCGACGGCATCGCGCTTGGCGACAATGACGCGCTGGATGCGGCAGGCCACGACCGCAAGATCCTGGCCGACCGAGTGCTGTCATTGTTCCTGCGCCATGCGCTGCGCGACGGTTTCTTCCACGCCGACATGCACCAGGGCAACCTCAAGGTCGCGGCCAACGGAGATATCATCGCCTATGACTTTGGGATCATGGGCCACATCGACGAATACACGCGCCGGGTCTATGCCGAGATCCTCTATGGTTTCATCAAGCGCGACTACAAACGCGTGGCCGAGGTGCATTTCGAGGCCGGTTATGTGCCTGCCAACCGTGACGTCGATGAATTCGCGCGGGCGTTGCGCGCGGTCGGAGAACCAATATTTGGCATGGACGCCTCTCAGATCTCGATGGGCCGGCTGCTGAACTACCTGTTCGAAGTGACAGAGCGCTTCGGCATGGAAACCCGCACCGAGCTGATCCTGTTGCAGCGCACCATGGTGGTGGTCGAAGGCGTCGCGCGTTCACTGGACCCGCATATCAACATCTGGGAAGCGGCGCGGCCGGTGGTTGAGGATTATATCAAGAAATCCATCGGTCCCCGCGCGGTCGTCACCGATCTGCTGGACACCGCCAAAGTGATGGCCCGCTTTGGCCCCCGCCTGCCTGCGCTGGTGGAACAGGCGCTGATCGCGCAGGCCGCGCAGAATGGCGCACGGCCGCGCAGCACACGAAGCTGGATCGCGCCCGCGGCGCTAGGCGCAGCCGGTGCGACTGGCGTCTGGGCGGTGATTGCCTTGCTGATCTGAACAAGAGAAGAAGAAATTATCGCTGCACTTTCCCAAGCCAGCCCGGAAATCCAGCCGGAGGCCTTTCGGGTGCTCCGCAAATCAGACCAGCAGATGCCCTTGAAGACTCGCCTTTTAAGCGAAGCACAAGTGCTCTTGACACGTTGACCAGCAGGTTAAACAACCCCATTATGGCAGCGGGAGTCTTGACCAGATTTCCCGCATAAGTACCTGATGCAGCAGGAGCACTATTCAGCCTGCCAATTCATTCTTGCAGTATGGCCGTTACGGAATGCCTTGTTCCTACTTCAAGCTGCAGCAACAACGGAACCAGTTGATGAACAACCCGCGTAAAGTTCTGCTCGTCGAAAATGACGAATTCACACGCTACATGATGCGCGAGATCATCACTGCCCTTGGGGTCGAAGTCGGTATCGCAGAGAATGGTCAGACCTGCATCGACATACTCAGCAGCGCCCCAAGCGAGTACGGCCTGATTCTGATGGATCTTCACATGCCGCTGCTTTCGGGGGTCGACGCGACCAAGAAGATTCGGGAAACCCCGATGAGTCCCCCCAACAATGTTCCGATCGTCGCCGTGACTGCAGATGTCGCCTATCACAACGAGGCAGTTGTAAAAAAACTGGGCATGGACGGTTTTACACCCAAGCCTGTTTCTCCGGGCCGGATTCTGAAAATCATCGACAAATTCTGCGCAGCGGCATAGATCCCGCGCTTCCCAGTCCGGACAGCTTCCGGAGTGGATGCTATCTTTTTGACATTTTTGAAACGGCCGACAACTAATGGAAGATATGGATCAGAAGATGAGTGCTGGTACTTCCTCTGCCTCACCGGATGAAGAAAAGATACAAGCCTCAGAAGAGGAACACGGCCTCCATGTAGTCGGTGTTGCCGCTTCTGCGGGCGGGCTGGAGGCGCTGTCTGCCCTGGTGCAGAACCTTCCGCCTGCAGCCAACGCGATCTATGTCATTGCACAGCACATGTCGCCCACTCACAAAAGCGTACTGACGTCTTTGATCGCCCGCGAGACAAAACTGCCGGTCATGGAACTGGGGCGCGAGACCAAGCCGGAAGCCGGTACAATCTACATCACGCCGCCGGACACTGACGTTGTGCTGGAAAGCGGTGTCTTGCGCCTTCGCAACCCTGCTGGCCACCCCGCGTCTCCCAAGCCTTCTGCCGACCGTCTGTTCAAGAGCATTGCCGAAGAATGCGCGGAGCGCTGCGTTGGCATCGTGCTTTCCGGGACGGGCAGCGATGGCAGCTATGGCGTCCAGGCCATCCGTGAAAGCGGCGGCATTACAATTGCCCAGGATCCGGCTTCGGCGAAATATGACGGCATGCCAGTTTCTGCCATTGAAACCGGCTGCATTGACCTGAAATTGACACCGGAGCAAATCGGCCAGCATTTCGAAAAGATCCTGACAAGACCGCGCAATCTGGCACTGCTGCAGTCCAACACGGATGAACCCAGCAAGCTGAACGACCTGTTTACCATCCTGATGGCCCGGACCCAGGTGGATTTTGCCAACTACAAGGAAAACACCATAAACCGGCGGGTCGCCCGGCGCATGACGGCACTGGGTATTGAGGACTATGAGGCCTATGTTGACTTCTGCAGGTCGAATCTCGAGGAAGTAGACGCGCTGCACCGGGACCTGCTGATCTCAGTCACCCGGTTCTTCCGTGACCCGGAACAGTTCCGAAAACTAAACGACCAATTGGAAAAACAGCTGGCAAGCCGCGGCCCCGGCCCGATCCGGGTTTGGGTGGCCGGCTGCGCCACTGGTGAGGAAGCCTATTCAATTGCGATCCTGATCGCAGAGCAGCTTGGCGGCCTCCACGCGCTGTCCAAGAGCAACGTGCAGATTTTCGCCACCGACATTGATCAGAATGCCATCGAGGTCGCACGCAAAGGCATCTACCCGGCTTCGGCCGCCCAGGACATCCCAGCGTCCTACCTGAAGGAGTATTTCACCCTTAGCGAAAGCGACATCTCTGTCCGCCAGGAGCTGCGGAATGTCACTCTGTTCTCGCAGCACAACGTGTTCCAGGACCCGCCCTTCATCAATCTGGATCTGGTCACGATCCGCAATGTTCTGATCTATTTCAACCTGGCACTGCAGGAACGAGTGCTGACCCGGCTGCACTACTCCCTCGCCTCCGGTGGGCTGCTGTTCCTCGGCACGTCTGAAACTGTAGGTGAAATGGGCATCTACTTTGAAGCCCGGCAAGGGGCCGACAAGATTTTCGGCAAACGCCGCGGTATTTCTAGGGAATTGACGGTTGCCCCCAGCACGCCAGGAAGCGCCTATCTTCGGTCCCAAAGCATGCGGCGGTCAGCCGCGCTGGCGGCAGCCGAGCAGGCGGACCAAGCCGACCTTTCCCTTGCGCGCGCAGTTGCACCCAATGGTATGATTTGCACCCGCAACGGAGACATCATTGAAATCCTGGGAGATATCAGCATCTACAGCGAGATCCGGGCCGGAATGTCGACATCGCTGAACGTGAAAATGCTGATAGAGCCGTTGCGCACCGAAGCTGCAAGTCTGATCGCCGTCTCCATCCGCAATGAAGAGCGCCGCGACGGCCGCTGGCACAATATCTCCTTGCCAAACTGCAACCGCGTCCAGCTGCAAGCTTTCCCGTTCTTCAGCCGCAAGGGCGGTGAAATGCATTGCTTGCTGGCAATTAACTCCAAGTTCGAAGAACAGAAGGAAATCAATTTCGGCGAGATTTCCGACCGGGAACAGCGCGACTATGTCGAGCGCATGGAACTGGAGATCCGGTCTACCCAGGAAGCGCTTCAGCAGACAATCGAGGAACTTCAAACCGCCAACGAAGAGCTGCAATCCTCCAACGAGGAATTGCAATCAACCAATGAGGAGTTTCAGGCCACAAACGAGGAATTGGAAACCTCCAACGAGGAATTGCAATCCACAAACGAAGAACTGCTGACCGTCAACGAGGAAATGCAAGTCAGCTCAGCAGAGCGCCAAGCACTAGCGTCTGAAATGGAGGCAATGCTGGCATCTTCACCTTATGCCATTGCACTGGCCGACCAGGCGCTGATCATCCGGCGGCTGTCGCGTGCGGCACAGGATTTGTTTGGCATTGGTGAACTTCCTCCAACCGGGCTGCACCTGAGCCACTGCAACCTGCCCAGCGGTTTCCCTGCTCTGGCGCCGATTGCAAACTCTGTGCTGCGGCTGCAGGAAATCCGGCGTGTTCCCGTACTTTCAGGCAGCGAATACTACACTCTGATCCTGGCCCCAGTGCTTGACCAGCACCAAAAGCTGATCGGAATCTCGATCACCGTGTCCCGTTTCGACAACGAGCCCTTCAACCATCTCCTGAAGCTGGTCAGCAAGGTCACCAGCGTCGGTTTCTGGACGCAAAACCTGCAGACCAAGGAGACGTACCTCTCTCCGGAATCCCGCTCCATTCTGGGAATCGATGCCTCCAAGGCCGGCCTCGATCTTGAGGGGCTGCTAGCCCGGGTCCATCCGGAAGACCAGCCCGGCCTGCAAACGCGGCTGGACAAGCTGATGAAGGACGGCGGGTCTTTTGAATATGAAGCCCGTTTCTTCGATGATGCGGGCAACACACTTGGCATTGCCGGGAGCATGATGGTCTTTCAGGATTCCCACGGCGAAAACTTCCAGCTGATTGGCGTGTGCTGGGACAAGGCGAAATTCGAGGAACGCAATTTCATGCTGGGGTCCAGCGCAGCGGTGCTGAACCATTTCTCAGTCGGCACCTTCTCCTTTGACGTCAGGAACAATGTGCCGCTCTGGAATGCGCCGATGTACGACCTGCTGGGATGTGATCAGGCCAAGGACTTGCCCTCCGTGGAAACGCTGCTGGAGCGCCTCCACCCGGAAGATCGGGATTTTGTGAACGACGGGCTGCAGGACGCGCTGACTGCGGGGCAGCCCTTCCTCTATCCGGTCAGGCTGAAGTCCGCAGATGACAGCTACCAAAGAGGCGAGCTGTTTGCCCAAGCCCGTCAGGACGGGGCCGGGCGCACGACCCATGTCTTTGGCGGTATGAAGCTCTACCGGAGCGGACCCGAGTGACCCAGGCGTGCTTGAAAAATAAGCGTCCGGAACGCACCTGTCCTAGGTTTTGGCGTCCGCAGCCGAGCCTTCACGCACAACGCCGCGAAACTTTCGACAACCGGCTTTGATGCAGTTGCCGAAGGAAAATGACACCCTTGAGGCTGAACTATTAGGGAGAGCCTATTTGGCCTCCCCTTACGCATCGTTCATTCTCGACTGGAACGGCCGTATTCTTGTCTGCAACCGGCGGGCAGAGCGCAGCTTTGCCCCCGCCACCCAGCCTGGCAGCGGCACGCTGAATGGAACCTGTATCAGTAAGCTAACGACGCTCGAGACCGAACGCGTCGTCGAGCGGCTCCGGGATGGTACGGCCAAGGGTGCCATGACCCTGCCAATGACCGCCGGCATCCGCACGGCGGCATCTCCGGATGCGGAGTTCCGCGTTTCTTTGCTGCGCTCCAATGCACAGGGAGAGCGGCTGATCCTGCTGACTCACGACCAGCTCAGGTTGGCCGCAGATTCCCTCCGGCAAATGAATGAGTTGCGCGGCAAGCTGAACAGTCAGCTGCATGGCGCCAAGAATGCCAACCTGAAACTGCAGGAAACCCTGCTGTCGATGGAGGCCTTCGCCCACGCAGCATCCCATGACCTTCGCACACCGATCAGCACCCTTAGCGGTTCCTTGCACTATTTCTGGGAGCATTACGCCGACGACCTGCCTGAAACAGCACGGGAATTCCTGCAGCACATGACCCGGGCCACCCGGCAAATGGATCGGCTGACAACCGAGCTTCTGGACCATTCCGTGTCGACGTCAGCCAGAATAAACGTCCAAGAAGTCGCCGCACGGGATGCGGTGTCTGAGGCATGCACAAGCCTGACGCAGGAGCTGCAAGCCTGCGGCGGCAAAATCCAGGTCAACGGTGACGGTTTCCCGATGCATGCAGATCCGACGCTGCTGCACCTGGTACTCACCAATCTGTTGTCGAACGCGATAAAGTACCGGCATCCCGACCGGCCTTTGCAAATAACAATTGATCTCAGCGGCGCCAGGCAGGATCAGTGGAAAATATCGGTTGCCGACAACGGAACCGGCTTTGATCCGGAACACCGTCACATGATCCTTCAGCCCTTTCACCGGGCACACCGCGAGATCGAAGGCAGCGGCATCGGGCTGTCAACTTGCGCTGAGATCTGCCGCCGCCACAACTGGCTGCTCACTGCGGATGCTGAACCCGGCAAAGGTGCTGTCTTCACCATTTCTTTCGGCTAGGGTCAGCAGGCCTCTGCGGTGACCATCTGACCGGCGACATAGTCGATCATGCTGACAAGATCAGGCAGGTTGACCGGCTTGTGCAGCACCCAGCGGATATTGCGGCTAAGTCCGAACAGTTCGCCACCGGTGAACAGGCGGCTGCCGGTTATGTAGACGACCGGCATGTCCGGGCGCATCAGGGCCGCATAGTCAGCCACCGGCAGCGACATATCTTCCCCGATCTTCAGATCCAGGATCAGAATGCCTGTATCGATGTCTGAAAGCGCAGCAATCGCTTCGGCGCAACTGGCAACGGATTTGACGTCATATCCGGCATCCTGCAGGGCCATCGTAAAGGTGAAACGGACACCTGCGTCGTCTTCCAGTAGCAGCACCTTTGTTGTCATTACTACCCCTTACCAGACTGCAGCCGACGCTGACTGCGCAGCCGCATCACCTTTGGCCGGCTTTTCGAAGCTCTACGGAGCTCATTCCAGCGCGTTCATGGCAAGAAAGGCGTAACTTAAAGCGATTCTCGCCATACAATTAATACTACTTTCGATTGTATTTATTGTACACCAGAGAACCGTAACCCGCCCATAAAAGCCACTGCGGCTTGCGGGTCAGGGCCGGCATGGGGCCGCTTACCGACCCCGATGCCGTATTGTGTCAAAGACGCTCAATCGCCAGGGCAATGCCCTGACCGCCGCCGATACACATAGTGATCAGCCCTTTAGAACCACCGGCACGCTCCAATTCATAAAGCGTTTTCAAAGTGATAATGGCTCCAGTCGCACCCACCGGGTGGCCCAGCGCGATGGCGCCGCCGTTGGGGTTCACCTTGGCGGGATCCAGCCCCAGTTCCTTGTTCACAGCCAAGGCTTGGGAGGCGAAGGCCTCGTTGGATTCAATGACGTCAAAATCTGCTGCGGCCAGCCCGGTTTTTTCCAGAAGATTGCGTACGGCAGGCACCGGGCCGATCCCCATGACCTCGGGGCGGACACCGGCATGGGCATAGCCCAGAATGCGGGCCTTCGGTTTCAGCCCGGCCCGTTCAGCCGCCGCCGCAGTGGCCAGCACCATGGCCGCGGCGCCATCGTTGATTCCGCTGGCATTTCCGGCAGTTACCCGACCGTCCTTCTGGAACACCGCCCGCAGGCCCGCCAGTGCCTCAGGTGTGGTGGGCTTGGGGTGCTCGTCCACTTCGAACGGCACCATGTCGCGCTTCACCTTGACCTCCACTGGCGTGATCTGGGACCCGAAGTACCCGGCCTCAATCGCCGCAGCGGCGCGGGTCTGGCTGGTGAGGGCAAATGCGTCCATCTGTTCGCGGGTAATTCCGTGCTCATCTGCGACATTCTCTGCCGTCACGCCCATGTGGCCGGTGCCGAAGGGGCAGTTCAGCGCGCCCAGCATCATGTCGAGCGATTTTACATCGCCCATCTTGGCGCCCCAGCGGCTTTGCTGAATGATGTAGGGGCTGCGCGACATATTCTCAGCGCCGCCAGCCAGGGCGAACTCCGCATCCCCCAAGGCAAGCGATTGATAAGCAGACACAATTGCCTGCACGCCAGAGCCGCAGAGGCGGTTCACGTTCATTGCCGGCACCACGTCCGGGACACCTGCCTGCATGGCTGCGACGCGGCTCAGGTACATGTCGCGGGGTTCGGTGTTGATGATGTGGCCGAACACCACATGGCCGATCTGGCCGCCCTCCACTCCGGAACGTTCCAGCGCCGCCTTGGACACGGTGGCGGCCAGGTCGATCGGCGCGGTGTTTGCCAGCGCGCCGCCAAAGGTACCGATGGCGGTGCGGGCGCCGTCCAGGATCACGATGTCTGTCATTGGTCTCTCTCCTCAACTCCTGCGTTGGCGCCATTATGCGCCCGCAGCATGGGCCTGTCTGCCGGGACGTGCCGTCATTGAAACGCCGCGTCACCCCCCGTGCACCCCTTGTACACCCCCTGTGCACCGCCGCGGCGCAGCATCCGCAGTTTGCCGGATCAATTGACAAATGCCGCCCGTCAGAGCAGAGAATCCGTCATGACGGAAAACACAGACGATATCCTGACCCTGCTGCCTGCACGCCTGAAAGAGGCGCGCCGCGCCCAAGGCCTGAGCCTGGAAGCGGTGGCGAACCTGACGGGCGTCAGCCGCTCGATGGTGAGCCAGATCGAGCGCGG
>JABXIA010000308.1 GCA_013373325.1 Paracoccaceae bacterium | reverse complement strand
TGGAGGAAACACTACAACACGAAACGCCCACATAGTGCTCTGGGCTACCGCCCTCCGGCCCCGGAAACCATCGTCCAGATGGACCAAAGGCCGGTCATGCACTAACAATCAAATTGGACCACTCAAGTGGGGCTGATCACTTCTGGCCAGACAGAAATCCGAAAAAGAAAAGGCCGCTACGTGTTTTCGCAAATGGTCTGGCCTCAAGGATAGGGAATGATCTGCCTTACGTGTTCCTGCTCATTGGTCTTCACGAAATTCAGAGGCTGAAAACGGCAGTCCGCAGCCACTGATTCGGTGAAGTTCGTCATGAGCAGGAGCGGTGAACTGAACAGTACCCTGCGCCCGATCCGGGAGGATCAGCCGATATCGAACGGCGCTGCAGATGCGAAATTGGGGTTCAAGTTCATGGAAAAGGAAAATGATACGCAAGCGTAGGGCAAGGAAGGTTTTTCCAATGTCATGAAATCTACCGGCGCATTCGGTTCGGGTGATTTCAGTTTTTTGGGTTTTCCTAGAGTAAGGCCACCACATCTATAGTGTGATGCGACCTCCATCCATTCACCCCAGGGCTGCACTGGTATCCCAAGGTGGAATACCTTACTCCTTGGAAAGATACCTGAGAGTACTTGAAAATTACGCTAGCCGATAGGAACCTTGTTTGGGGAGCTCATCAAGGCCAGCAACCCTCAACTCTGGCTGTGTAAACAGGCTGGACATACGACGGTACTGACGGGCCGCCGCGATCACCGCAGAAAACGCATGCAACGCAGCCGCCACCCACACATGCCGTTCGCAGTACCCAGCTAAGCCGCGACGCAGCTTCACCAAATCGGCCAATCAAGTGTGGTGCAGCATCAACTGCATGTCATGGGCGGTTCCGAAGAGACCCGGCAAGTGGCAAACAGCCATCTGCCGTCACATCTTGGGTAAGCCTCCCTGTCGCGTGATTGCATCACCGTCCCAGATTTTGAGATCAAGGACTTCCGGGAGCAGCATCTGCGGCTTATCCATTCCCAACTTTTCATCCGCAACAGACAGGAGGGTAAGCCATGACCGTAACCATCAACACTTCCCTTCCGCAGGATCTGACGCGGTTCTGATCCCCAATTCGGGGTTTCCCAACATCGTGCCGATCCATCCGCGACCCTCTCGGGCCGCTTCTATTGCTATGGAAAGATGAACAATGGGCAATCCCATTTCCGGGGAACGGAGCGCCGCGTGCGCCCGTATCTCCAAATTCTACAATCGTGCGGCCTGGATCGACGGGCGTGCAGAAGAGCAACTTGAACAGGTGGCTGGCTGGCCGGGCATGACGGCCGTCGCCGGATTTCCGGATCTGCATCCAGGCCGCTTCGGCCCCGTTGGTGCAGCTTTTCTGGCCGACCGGATCTGGCCCCAGCTTGTCGGGCCGGATATCGGCTGCGGTATGGCTTTGTTTCGCCTCGATCTGCCTCGGCGCCGGCTCAAACTCGACAAGGCCGCCCGGCGGCTGGCTGTACTGGAAGACGGGGCTGATCTTCATCAGGCGCTTGCAGCACTGGATGCAGCTGGCCTGACGGGACTGATCGGTCCAGAGGCACTCGGCACCATCGGCGGCGGCAACCATTTCTGCGAAGTGCAGGTGGTCGGCGAAGTCATGGATCACACCCGTACTGACCTGCAAAAAGATGATCTGTGCCTGCTAGTGCATTCCGGTTCGCGCGGGCGCGGCGCCGGGATTTTTCAAGGGCTGGATGACAGCTGGAAACAGGGCTTCGCCGCGGAAAGCGATGCGGCGGCGCGCTATCTCGCCCTTCATGATGCGGCAACCCGCTGGGCGCGCGTGAATCGGGCGCTGATTGCTTCCTCTGCGTCTGAAGCGCTTGGCAGTGAGGCCCGGCTGATCTGCGACACGGTGCATAATCACGTCGTGCCGCATTCAGATAGCTGGCTGCATCGCAAAGGGGCGGCTTGCCCGGAGGGGGGCCTCGTTCCGCTCGCAGGGTCGCGCGAAGCGCCGAGCTATCTCCTGGAGGTGCCGGATACCGTATCCGAGGCGCTTGGCTCGGTCTCTCATGGGGCTGGCAGGAAGTATGACCGGTCCTCCATGCATGGGCGGATCCGCAAGACCCGCTCTGATCTGGCAGCCCTGACCCACACCCGTTTCGGCGGGCGCGTCATTTGCGGGGACCGCGATCTTTTGCTGGAAGAAGCCGGACAGGCCTACAAAGACCCAGAACAGGTACTGCAGAACCTGGAGGGCTTTGGGATCGCAAACGCGGTGGCGCGTCTTCTGCCGCTTGTCACCTTCAAGACGATGGGAGGTGCGGCATGAGCGGCAGGGAAGCCCTTCTCTTGTCCAGCGGCAATGGTCCGGGTGAATGCCGTCAGGCTGTGGGCCATCTGTTGTCCTGGCTGGGGGCAAAGGCCACTCAATACGGAGTCGAACTCGATGTCGCGACAAGGGACGCCACGCACGGCCCCGCCTCAGCGGTGGTGATCCTGAGCGGTGCTCGGGCTGTCGAATTGGCGTGCGCCGTTAAAGGTACAGTTCTTTGGCGGTGTCAGAGCGAGCTGCGCCCCGGGCATAAACGGAAGAACTGGTTTGTGCAGATTTTCCACCTGCCTGCGGCCACTGACGCAGTGCGGATTGATCCGGCCTCCGTGGAAATGCAGGCCATTCGCGCGGGAGGCCCTGGCGGCCAGCACCAGAACAAGACGTCGAGCGCGATCAGGGCGCGCTGGACCAGCGCCGATGGGCAAGTCTACGCCGTCGTCGTGCGCGACACCCGCTCGCAACACCAGAACCGCCGTCTGGCGATGGAACGGCTTGCCGCGCTAGCTGCTGCCGAGAAGGCAGAAGCCGATGCTACCCGCAAGGGCAAAACCTGGATGCTCCACGGACAACTTCAACGCGGTGAGCCGCGCTGGACCTTTGAAGGGAGACAATTCAAAGTGGTGAAATGACAGGAGGGGCAGCGTTTTGCTGCCCCTCCATCTGCTGAATGCACAACTCTTCCAGCCCATTTCCAGCCTTGGTAAAAGCACCCTGATGCTGCGGTTGCAGCCCGCGATCCGGCCATTCGCTGCGAGCGCAAATTCAAGAGCAACTCAAACTCACACTTCGCGGGACAAAGCGGGCTTTCGCTGCAAGTGCTCCAAAGGCGGCTTTTGTCCGACCGAGACCGTGCAATAGCCGCAGAGGGGTAACTATTTTGCAAGCGATCCAATAGGAGGATCTGCGTTGCAGGATCATCCACCAATAAACACATCGCCAGAGCCGCTTTCGACGACCCCGCCGCAATCAATGGCGTCGCCGACACGGCCTGCGGGTTTTCCGTTGATGAACACGCTACTTGATCCAACCGCCAGCGCCCGCCCGTGCGGAGGATGCTTGGGCTTTGAATGCGGCGCAAAAGCATCCCCCTCACGCAACGCTGGTTCGCCGTTGATATCTACATCGTCGCTTCCTGAAGTGGCTGGCGTGGGCGGGAACCCATCGTGTTCAGACCCGGTATCGCCTTTTCGTCCTGCCGCTGGCATTACACATTCTCCTACATATCAAATTCCGCCCCTTTAACAGCAGGCTTCTCCTTGGCTCACGACACACAACACCGATAGCGTAATTAGCCGTTGATGCGCCCGTTGCAAAAGTGGATGGAACATCAGATTTCCTGTGATTGGGGAGCTTCAGATTGGCGCAGATCAGCAAGCAGGTTGGCCTCAGGCACTGTCATTGATGGCTTGCGGTCTAACCGGTCCATCAAAAACGCGGTCACAGCAGACGGAATAGCCGATGGCTGACTGTACTGACAATCGAACTCCAGATTGCTCCCGGCTCGGCAAATCATAGCACAGTAGCTCAGCGCATGCCCTCGTGAATGGCGGCCGATTTCAGCTAAGCTTACGGTGTGCGGTAAAAGATCCGGGTTCAGAAACAAAGCAGGGCGTTCGTAGAGTTCGCCAGGCTTGAGAGGAAACTCAGAAGCTTCCCAGTCCATCCAGACTTCTTCTATCTGCGCATCTTTGCACCATGACAACGCGACCGCGCCATAAACGGTTGGCCCAATGCCCCAGCACATCCTGCGCCAGTCTTTTGCGTCGACCTGTGCAAGGTCCTGCAAGAATTCCTGTGTAAGCGCATCATAGACAGAGCGGCTCGACGGCAGCGCTTCAGCGTGTTTTTCTGCCAGGCGTACAATCTCACGCCACAGATCCAGCAAAAGCGGCCCGGAACGGCCGCCAAGCGCTTTCCCATACAGAGAGCCGATAAATCCGGTCATTCCTTACTCACATAAACTGTCGCGCTCATGTTCACATTCGCAGCATAGAGCGGGTTGTGGTTGATGATGTCGAAATGCACCGGAACCGTGGAGCCAACAGGATAAGGAATTTCGATGATGTGGGATGATCCAGCCATCAGAGTGAATTCCGTAACAGTGTTCTGGAGATCGGCATTCCGCTCCATCTCAACCAAACTGTCGCCAAAGGGAATAGCGTCACTGTTCCAGCTCGAAGCGGGCAGCATTGGCTCCATCAGTGGATAGCGGAAACGGATCTGTAGAATAGTATGGCGCGTCCAGGACCGGGGACGCACAACCTCACCAAGTTGCTCCAATGTGCTATCAGTACCCTCACCGTTCAGGGCATCGCTAATGTTTTCGAAGTCAACGGAATTTCCGGCTTGGCCACCTAACGTTTCCCACGCACCATAGCGATCAGCCGCAGCGGAATTGAAAGGCATATCCTGCGCGGAAATCTTCTGGCTGCTACGGCGAGGAGGGGCATTGGAGTTACCACCATGTCTGGTAATCCGACCACCTGAATGGGTCGTTGCAGCCTGGGTGCGAGAGGGCGTCTGCGTTGGGCGGGGGCTAGGCGCCAAAGCCCCAAGTTCCTCTGAAATCATTGCGCTGACATGGGTTTCAAAAATAACCTTGATAGGCCCGCGATACAAATCATTACGCCGAATTCGAACAGGTTGTGACACTCGCCTGAATCGCTTTGGCGAGATCACATCGGAAATAGTTATGCTTCCCAGTACCCTGTCCTGTGGAGCGAAAGGACCACTGGATAACGGCTGACCTTCGCGGTAGGTGCTAGCCGTTCTGGCTGGGCGCGTTATCGGGCCGCTTCGCGCCGCAGTCATGATTGGAAAGTCGCCAGTGTCCTCTCCAAGAGCAACACGCGGGGAGCCATCAGCTCCGAGCCTATCTTCGATAGCCATTATGGGTGGCCTCCCTGAGAGAGAAAATTTTGCATCACCGGAAATTCAGATTCGAAACACGGCTGTTACAAGTCTTCGACAATTCGCTCGATTGTACTGAAAATCGGAAAGTGGCCATCGCGGGCGATGGAAATCGCACGCAAGCGGCAATTTGTCAGGAGGTACGGGAGAAATTGCCTCGTGTCCCCTTCACTCCGGTACATGGTGACTTCAAAGAAGTCAGGACTGGTAACATCTGCGCCGGGGGGGGCTGGATTTGGGCAAATACGTTCAGCATACCCATCCTCTTTGAGAGTGGTGTCAAAACAGCTCTCCTGTGCGAGACATAAAAGGTAAACTGAAAAAACATAGTCAGCTGCGGCATAGCCCTGTTGAATGCGATCTTTCTGAGGCTCATCAGAGCCGGGCGACGGAGCATCAATCCTCGAGACAAGCGTGCGCCGGGATTCAATCCATTGAGCCGGATCAGCCTCGCCAGACATAACCTCGGTCAAAAAGCCATAGGGCGACGCTTCACATTCCGTCAGAAGCTCAGGTGCGATACCGCCTAACGCAACATTCCGCAGAACCTCCATCCACGCTAGGTGCTGGGTATTGTTAACAATCCGCTGGTCGTTCCCGCAGCTGTGTCGGCGCGCGAAGGATTCCAGCCTATCCATTGGGAAAGTGACTTTCGCGAAGGCAGTATTTTGTTGAGCAGCAATGCTCAGAAAAAATGCGAACGCGGCCAGCGTCATTTTACTAAAACTCAGTTTAGGCATATTCTGTCTCCTTTCACGATGACTTGCGTCCCGTCGATCTCGATTTTCCCATCGGGGCTGAGCCTGATCCGCGCCGAACCGCTGCGCAGCACGATGCCGCTTTCGGAATTGATCGCAATTCCTTTGCTCGCTTCGACAATCACACGCTCTTGCGATGACAGCTTTAAGTCTGCTGGGGACGTCAAGGAAAGGGTATCCAGTGAACTCACCCGCAGGGATTTGTCCGATTGAATCTGAAATTCATCATCCGAGGAAATCATCATATCGGCAGCACTGTGCAGAAGCATTGAACCTTTCTGAACCGTTCTCGCATGTCCCACATTGAGCCTCGGGTGAGATTGGTCGCGCAAATCATGATCCCCAGTCAGGAACCTATGCGGTGATACGGGACGTACGGTCTCATCATTGCCCGAAGCAATCAGCATCGTGTCACCACTGGTCATAGCGCGCAAAGAAATGGCATGAGAGACATGCTCGCCATAGGTTAGCGAGGTGTCATTCCCTCGCGTCTGAAAATGAACATTGCCCCCTACGGAAGTCCTCTTGTCATTCTCGATGCCAATGTTGATGTCACGCTCCGCATGAACAAAAATTTCTTCCTGCCCAAGTTCATCCTCAAATCGTAGTTCATTAAACCCCTTCCCATTATGGCTGTCGGTCCGGAAGACAGATTTTGTCTTATGCTTCGGCAGCTCATAGGGCGGTTTGTTTTTGCCGTTGTAGACGCAGCCGGTGACAATGGGCTTGTCGGGATCTCCGCGCAGGTGTTCGACGATGACCTCCATGCCAATGCGAGGGATGACCATGCCGCCCCAGCCCTGACTGGCCCAGTTCTGGCTCACGCGCACCCGCATGGTATGCGCCTTTTCCCAGTCCCAGTGAAAGCGCACCAGAATGCGGCCGTGTTCGTCGCAATCGATCTCGCCGTCGCCCACCACCACAGCCGTCTCCGGCCCTTGCACGCGCGGGCCGGTGGTGCGGCGTTCGGGGCGGAAGGGGGCAGCTTCCGGGGTCAGCACGTAGGACCCCTCGTAAGGGGCCTCATCGCCGCCTGCATCGCCTGAGCCATAGGCCTGTGCGCGGAAACGGTGGCTCGCCTTGAGGCAGACGAATGTTTCACCCGTCGCGCCCCGCACCTCATCGCCTGCCAGGGTCACCCGCCAGCCCGCGCCCAGGGACACTGCATCCCCCTCGGCGTGGTGGCGCAGGGCATGGCCGCGCTCTTCCTGCAGGCGGCGGTCCGCCACACCGCGCCCCTCGCCCTGGGTCAGGTAGTCACCGGGCCAGTCATAGCTCTCGATATCACTGCTCGGGTGGGCGATCTCGCTGAGTTGCTCGGCCTCCTGCGCCGCCACCGGGATCTTGAAGTTGTATTCCGTCAGCCGCACCGCTCCGGTTGTGATGCGCTGCGCCGGGGACCAGCTGCGGAAATGCTCGTCTTCGTGGCGGTGATAGCCCGCGACACCATAATAGGGACGTGAACCACCGGGCACCTGCGGCAGGCTGAAGGCCGCATCCGTCAGCAGCATCGTGTGCGATCCCGCCTCATGGCGCCAGGACCAGGTGATGCCGTGGCGCTCCAGCTGGCGGCGCACTAAATCCGCATCCGTCTCGCCGTATTGCACGGTGTATTCCAGCACCGGATAATCCTCGGAGACCTGCACCTCCAGATGCGGATTGCCCAGGCCTGCATAAGCGCTG
>JABXIA010000373.1 GCA_013373325.1 Paracoccaceae bacterium | reverse complement strand
TCCTGATCTTCTGCATCAGCCAGCTGATGGCGGCGCTGAATGCGGGCCGCCAGGTCAGCCGCACCCTGCACCTGAAGGCGCATGACCTGCTGGTCGCCTGCAACCGCGAAACCTCCGGCGATGCCTACCGGCGCCTGCGCGAGGCCTTCGAGCGGCTGGCGGGCACCCGCATCACCACCAATATCGTCACTGGCGGCCAGGAGGTCACCACCGGTTTCGGCCTCATCGAGAAATGGGAGATCGTGCGCAAGGCGCCGGCCGGCAAGAAGGGCGCGGGCAAGATGGTCAGCGTGGCGGTGACGCTTTCGGACTGGCTCTACCGGGCGGTGCTGTCGAAATCGGTGCTGACGCTTTCGCGCGATTACTTCCGGCTCAGGAAACCCCTGGAGCGGCGGATTTACGAGCTGGCGCGCAAGCATTGCGGGCGGCAGAACAGCTGGCAGGTCTCGGTGGAGACCCTGCTGAAGAAATCCGGCTCGGCGTCACCGCGCCGGGTGTTCCGCAAGATGATCCGCGACATGATTGAGGCGCAGCCCCTGCCGGATTATGCGCTGGAGGAGCTGGAGGGCGATGTGATCCGGTTCTCCCAGAAGGCGGCGGTGACCGAGGCGGTGCTGAATGCGCCGCAGCTGAAGCCCGCGACGCTGGAGGAGGCGCGGGCGCTGATCCCGGGCGCTGATGCCTATGCGCTGGAGGCGGAATGGCGCGCCATGTGGGTGCGCTCCGGCGCGCCGCGCCTGCGGATGCCGGATGCGGCCTTCCTGGGCTGGGTCCGCAAACGCGCCGCGGAATAGGCGGCGGGTGGCCGCCCTGGCCTCCCCCTTGGGCCTCCGGGGTTTCATCTTTCCATAAAGACTCATTGTGCCGGGGGCCGCAGGCCGCCGCCTTTGCCTGGAAAGCGGGCCTTTCGCCTCCCTGAAAAGGTCAGCATAATTGACCAAATGTTTCGCGCGCGAAACATTTGGTCCGGACCGGACATTTTTGAGAAACATGTGCGGACGGTTTCCGCCCCCGCCCCCCGGCAGCTAACAGGCCCGCGCCCGGCCTTGCGGCGGGTGCGGGCCTGGCAGGCAGCCGGCCCTCCCCCCTGGGCTGCTGCCTTGTCTCAAAGCTGGCTCAAGGGTGTCTCCCCCCGTGTTCCAGCCGGTGTTTCAGCCCCGCCTTGCGCGGGCCCCCGGTCTCAGCCGCTGCCTTCCTTGAGGGCGCCGGACATGCTTTGCAGCACCGGGCTGATCAGATAGTCGGCCAGGGTCTGGCGGCCGGTCTCGATCATCGCCTGGGCCGGCATGCCGGGCAGCGCCCTGACGTTGGGCAGGGCGGCAAGTTCGGCCTCATCGATGCGGATATGCACCGGGTAATAGGGCTGGCCGCTGGCCGTGTCGGTGGTGGTGCCGGCCGAGACCATCACCACTTCGCCCCGGACCGGCGGGGTGGAGCGGAAGCTGTAGGCGGTCAGCTGCACCCGCGCCTGGCTGCCCATTGCAACCTCGTCGATATCGGCCACCGCGACCTTGGTTTCCACCAGCAGGCCGGTGTCTGCGGGCATCAGCTCCAGGATGGTCTGGCCGGGGTCCACCACCTGGCCCAGGGTGTTGATCGCCAGCCCGACCACCCGGCCGTCCTGCGGCGCATGGATGGTCAGCCGTTCCGCCACGTCGCCGATGGCATCCAGCCGCTGGCGCAGGTCCAGGATCTGCTCCTGCACCTCCTGGCTTTCGGCGGCGATCCGGGCCGCCCGGTCGCGCCCGGCCTGCAGCTGCCGCTCCTTCATCTCGCCGATCCGCTCCAGCACGTTGCCGCGGTCGCTTTCCAGCGCGCCGAGGGTGCCCAGAAGGCCGCTCTGCTGCATCTGCCGGTCGCTGATCCGCGCCTTCGGCACCAGCCCCTTCTCATAGAGGCCGGAGAGATCCGCCAGTTCCGCCTGCACCAGCTCCAGCTGTTCCTCGGTGGCGGTGATGCGGGCATCGCGGCCCTCAAGCTGGTCGCCCAGCTGGCTGATGCGGGTGCGGATGATTTCCATCTGGCCCTGATAAAGCGCCCGGTTGGAGGCCAGCAGGTCGTGCTGCACTGCCACCAGCTGCGCCAGGTCCGGCGCCCGGGCGGTGAGCGCCTGCAGTTCCGCCCCCGGCTGCAGCGTGCCGCTGTCCGCCAGTTCGGCCTGCAGCCGCGCCTGCTGTGCCAGAAGGCTGGCCAGCTGGCCGTTCAGGATCGCCAGCTGCGCTTGCACCCGGCGGCCGTCGAGCCGGGCAATCACCGCGCCGGCGCTGACCCGCTGGCCCTCGGCCACGTTCAGCTCGCGCAGGATGCCGCCTTCCAGGTGCTGCACCGCCAGCCGGTCGCCGGCCACGTTGAACTCGCCGGGCGCCACCACCGCGCTGGTCAGCTCGGCCTGGGTGGCCCAGAACACCAGGCCGCCGAACAGGCCGAAGCCGCAGACAACCATCCACAGCACCAGCTGGCGCACCCGGGTCGGCGGCCGTTTGGGCAGCGGCACATCCTGGCCGGCCAGGGCCGGCATCTGGTCGCGGAAGCCGCCCTGCGCCGGTGTGCGGGCGGTCCCGGCGGCGCTGCGGGTCTCATTGTCCAGCAGGTTCATGCGCTTGCTCCCCGTGTGTCTGTGCCCTGTGTGTCCGGCCCCTGTGTGTCCGCTCCCTGGCCCGGGCCGCCCTGGCTGTTGCGGTGGCGGAAGGGAGCGATCTTAGGGTCGTCGGAATGCGCCTGCGGCCGGGCCAGCGGCTGCGCCGCCGCCTCGATCACGTGGCGGGCCTCGCCGAAGCGGATGACGCGGCCTTCCTGCAGGAGCGCCGCATGGCTGACCCGGCGCAAGAGGCTGAGCCGGTGGGTCACCGCCACCACGGTGGCGCCGCGGGCGCAGGCTTCCTCGATGGCGGTGGCCAGCGCCTCTTCGCCCTCGGGGTCGAGATTGGCGTTGGGTTCATCCAGCACAATCAGCTTGCGGCCGCCGAAGAAGGCGCGCGCCAGGCCGATGCGCTGGCGCTGGCCTGC
>JABXIA010000046.1 GCA_013373325.1 Paracoccaceae bacterium | reverse complement strand
GCCGCTCCTACCGGGTGAAGGACCAGATCGAGGCGAACGACCTGAAAGCGCGCCTGCACATGACCCTCGATTACGAGGTCGACGTGCTGGAGCACCAGTTCAACCGCAACCACGTCGACACCCTGAACGGGCTGGCGAAATTCATCGGCCCGAACGAGGTCGAGGTGGCCACCGAGGCCGGCGAATCCACCCGGCTGACGGCAGAGAAGTTCCTGATCGCCACCGGCACCCGCACCTACCGCCCGGATTACGTGCCGTTCAACGGCAAGACCGTGGTCGACGGCGACGAGTTCCTGGAGATGGCCGAGATCCCGCGCTCGCTGGCAGTCATCGGCGCCGGCGTGATCGGGGTGGAATATGCCACCATGTTCTCGGCGCTGGACGTGCGCGTCACCCTGATCGAGCCGCGCGAGACCTTCCTCGACTTCATCGACAAGACCCTGATCCAGGATTTCACCCACCAGATCCGCGAAAACGGCGTCGACCTGCGGCTGGGTTCCGCCGTGGAAAGCATCGAGGACGCGGGCGAGCATATCGAGGTGTCGCTGGCCAACGGCCGCCACGTGCGCGCCGAAATGCTGCTGTTCGCGGCCGGCCGCATGGGCGCCACCGAGGCGCTCAACCTCGATGCCGTGGGCCTCAAGACCGACCACCGCGGACGCCTGTCCGTGGACCGCAAGACCTACCAGACCGCGGTGCCCCACATTTACGCCACCGGCGATGTGATCGGCCACCCGTCGCTGGCCTCCACCTCGCTGCAGCAGGGCCGCGTCGCCGCCTGCCACGCGCTGGAAACCCCGACCCTGCCGGAAAGCCCCTGGTACCCCTATGGCATCTACTCGGTGCCGGAAATGTCCACCTGCGGCATGTCCGAGGAAGAGCTGAAAGAGCGCGGCATCCCTTACGAGGTCGGCGTCGCCCGCTTCCGCGAAACCTCGCGCGGCCATATCATGGGACTGGAGCACGGCATGCTGAAGATGCTGTTCTCGCTGAAAACCCGCCGGGTGCTGGGCGTGCAGATCGTCGGCGAAGGCGCGACGGAACTGATCCACATCGCCCAGGCGGTGCTGAACCTCAAGGGAACGGTGGACTACTTCGTGCAGAACACCTTCAACTACCCGACCCTGGCGGAGGCCTACAAGATCGCCGGTCTCGACGCCTTCAACCGGATGCCGATCCCGGAAGAGTTCAAGGTGAAAAAGCCCGCGCGCAAGGCCAAGGCCAAACCCGAGACCAAGGCAGAGAAAGCCCCTGAGGCAGAGAAGAAGGCGGCAGAGTGACCGCGCTTTACATCGACGCCGACGCCTGCCCTGTCAAACAGGAAGCCGAGCGGGTCGCCACCCGCCACGGGTTGCGCATGTTCGTGGTCTCCAACGGCGGGCTGCGGCCTTCGCAGAACCCGCTGGTGGAAACCGTGATCGTGGCCGAGGGTGCCGATGTGGCCGACATGTGGATCGCAGAGCGCTGCGGCCCGGGCGATGTGGTGGTGACGGGCGACATCCCGCTCGCCGCCAAATGCATCGAGGCCGGCGCCCGCGTGCTGCGCCACAACGGCGAGCGGTTTACGGAAGGAAACATCGGCCAGCAACTGGCGATGCGCGACCTGATGGCCGACCTGCGCGCCGCCAACCCGCTGGGCATGCAGGGCGGCGGCAAGGGCTTCACCAAGGCCGACCGCTCGCGGTTTCTGGATGCGCTGGAGCGCGAACTGCGCGCTGCCAAGGCAGGCCGCTAAGCCATCGCAGCCTTCAGCGGCGCCAGATCGCCCTCCAGAATAGGCCGCAGGAAGGTCCGGTCATAGCGCCGGACAATGCCGTTCTCCCGGGCGAACCGGAACGCTGCCAGGCAATCCGCATCCTCAAAGCTTTCGGCGCGGTAGTCCTCATAGGCCGCCAGCGACGGGAAGGAAAACAGCGCCACCGCCAGATCATTGGCGCTTTCATGCGGCAGGAAATAGCCGTGATGTGTGCCGCCGAACCGCTCCACCAGCGGGATCCAGGCCTTGGCGTAGATTTCAAAGGCCTCAACCTTGTCCGGGTGAATTTCGTAAGTGATGTAACAGGTGATCATGGCCGCCTCATGTGCTGGTTCGCGGCCAAACCTAGGGCCACGCGCCCGCCTTGCCCAATGACATTGCGTGATCCCCCAGTTCGCAAACGCAAATGTGCGCCCCCACAGGCCTGCGCCCGGATCAAGGCTCCGCGCCAGCGGACCGTGCCTCAGCACGGCGTGGCCTTGACGCGGGATCAGGCCGCCCCGCACTCCGACAGGCGCGTTCAGGGGCAGACCTGCACCTGAACCGCTTCTCAGCAGGAAATCAATCCCCTCCCCAATCACCTAACCTCAGCGTTCTGCCGCCAAAATTCCGGCCCGGAATTTTGCCCGGAAAAATTGCATTTTTCCGCCCCGGCCCATTGCCCGGCCAGATCAAATCCGCCAGTGATCAAGGGCAGGAGACGGGAGGGCAACGGCATGAGCGTAGAGATGAAGGTCAGCGTCCCCGGCCTGTTTGCCGCCGCCGGTGCCGGCATTGCCTTCTCTGTCATCGACATGATCTTCAAGTTCCTGTCCGGCGACTATCCGCTCTATGAAATGGTGCTGTTCCGCTCTGTCATCGCGGTTGCGGTGATGCTCGCCATCATCATGCCGCTGGAGGGCGGCTATCACCTCTTGCGCACCCATCAGCCGAAACTGCACCTGCTGCGCTGCCTGGTGGTGTTCTTCGCCAACATCTGCTTTTTCACCGGCCTCACCCTGCTGCCGCTGGCCGAAGCCGTCGCCATCGCCTTTGCCACACCGCTGATTGTCACCACCCTGTCAGCCCTGTTTCTGGGCGAACGCCCCGGCCCCTGGCGCTGGGGCGCGGTGGTGGCCGGGTTCCTGGGCGTGCTGATCATCATGCGCCCGGGCGCGGACACCTTCCAGCCTGCCGCGATCCTGCCGCTCCTTGGCGCCTGCGGCTATGCCACCCTGCATGTGCTGACCCGCCGCGCAGGCGGGTCCGAGGCCGGGGCGACGCTCGCCTTCTACCCGATGCTGGGCTTTCTGCTGCTCAGCGCGCTGGCCGGGCTGATCTTTGGCGACGGCCGCTTTGCCACTGGCGACAGCCCCGCCTTTGACTTCATCTTGCGCGCCTGGATCTGGCCCGCGCCCGAAGACTGGCCCTATCTGATCGGCGTCGGCATCGCAGGCTCCGCCGGCGGTTACCTGGTCAGCCAGGCCTACCGCATGAACGAGGCGGCGCTGGCAGCACCATTCGAATACATCGCCATGCCGATGTCGGTCCTCTGGGGCGTGCTGATCTTCAACGAATGGCCCGACCTGCAGGTCTGGCTCGGCAGCGCCATGATCATAGCCTCGGGCCTGGTCTCCGTCTGGCGCGAAACCCGCCGTAACCGCCCCGCCCCGCGGCCCCGGCCGCGCGCAGAAGGATGAACGCGATGCCCATTGACGCCGTCGTCTTCGACATTGGCCGCGTGCTGATTGAGTGGGAGCCGGAACGCTTCTACGACAGCCGCATCGGCGCCGCCCGCCGCCAGCAGTTGTTCGACGAGGTGCCTCTGCACGAGATGAACCTGAACATCGACCGCGGCCACCCCTTCCGCGGCAGCGTCTACGCCCTGGCGGACCAGCACCCGGAGTGGGCTGAGGAAATCCGCTGGTGGCACGATTGCTGGCTGCAGATGGTCCCCCGGGAGATCCCCCATTCCGTCCGCCTGATGCAGGCACTGCAGGCCAAAGGCACGCCGGTTTTCGCCCTCAGCAACTTCGGCGCCGAGACGTTTGAGCTCGCCTGCAACACCTACCCGGCCTTGCGTGGCTTTGACCGCACATTTGTCTCCGCGCATCTGAAATGCATCAAGCCGGACCCGGAAATCTATGCCATTCTCGAACGCGAAACCGGGGTGGCGCCGGACCGGCTGCTGTTCACCGACGACCGCCCGGAAAACACCGCCGCCGCTGGTACGCGCGGCTGGCAGACCCATCTGTTCACCGCCCCCGCGCCTTTCGCGGCGCGGCTGGTCCAGGCCGGGCTGCTGACCAAGCAAGAGGCCGCCTGAGACGGCCCGCAACAGGAGGATAACGCGTCCATGACCATCCCCTTCATCAGCTTTGACGAGGGCGAGGCGCTGCTCGAATGGGTCAGCTTCACGGGCGCCCTGGCCGCCAGCCACGATCTGCCCAAGGCAGAGATCGGCGATACTTTCCTCTACCGCGGACCCGACACGCTGCTCAGCCGCTCCGCCTGGATCGACGGTATGGGGCTGGCGGTAAAGACCGCCAATGTCTTCCCCGGCAATCCGGAGGCCGGCAAGCCGATGATCAACGGCTCGGTGTGCCTCTATTCCGACGCCGACGGCACGCTGGAGGCGCTGGTGGATTTCCACCTGGTGACCAAGTGGAAAACCGCGGGCGACAGCCTGCTGGGTGCGCTGCGGCTGGCCGACCCGGACGCCCGCGAAGTGCTGATCGTCGGCGCCGGCACCGTCGGCGGCTCCTTGATCGAGGCCTTCTCCGCCGGTTTTCCGCAGGCGCAGATCCGTGTCTGGAACCGCACCGCGTCCAAGGCGCAGGAACTCTGTGCCCAATACCCCGGCACCAAACACGCCCCCGATCTGGAACCGGCGGTACGTGCCGCCGGCATCATCGTCACCTGCACCATGTCCTCCGGCCCGGTGATCAAGGGCGAGTGGCTCAGCGCCGGCCAGCACCTCAACCTGATCGGCGCCTACCGCCCCGACATGCGCGAAGCCGACGACGTTGCCCTGAAGCGTGCGCAGATCTACTGCGACAGCTTCGGCACCACGCTGGACCACATCGGCGAATTCAAGATCCCGCTGGCCGAAGGCACCATCCAGCGCAGCGATGTGCTGGCGGATTTCTACAGCCTCAGCCGGTTCCCCGCCTATGACCCGTCGCAGATCACCTTGTTCAAGAACGGCGGCGGCGCCCATCTCGACCTGATGACCAGCCACCACATCCTGCAAAAGTGGAAGACCCGCACATGATCTGGCTGCTCCTTGCCGTCCTTGCCATCGCCCTGGCCCCCTTCCTGCGCGAGCGGCTGCGCAAGCCGATGACTGCCCAGGCCCGGCAGACCGCCCCCGGCGCGCTGGCGCAGCTGCCCGGCGGCTGCACCCACTACCGCTGGACCGGCCCGCATCGCGGTCCCGTCGCAGTTTGCGTGCACGGGCTTACCACGCCGTCCTTTGCCTGGAACGGCATCGCCAAGGGACTGGGCGCCATGGGCTATCGGGTGCTGACCTACGACCTCTACGGGCGCGGCTACTCTGACCGGCCCTCCGGCCTGCAGGACCGCGCCTTCTTCCTCAGCCAGCTGGAGGAGCTGCTGGAGGATCAGGAGGCCGGCGATGATATTACCCTGATCGGCTATTCCATGGGCGGCGCCATCGCCACCGCCTTTGCCGCGGCCCATCCCGAACGCCTGCGCGAGCTGATCCTGCTGGCACCTGCCGGTTTCGGGCGCAGCCCGGACCGAGTGACGCAGATCATCCGCCATGTTCCGCTGATCGGGGACTGGCTGATCCACGCGATCTACCCGTCCCTGCATCTCCGCGGCACCGAGGCTGAGCGCAATCTCCCTTCCTCGGTGCCCGGCATCGTCGACCTGCAGCAGCAGGAATTGCGGTACCGCGGCTTCATCCCTGCCGTGCTCGCCTCGCTGCGCGGCATCCTGAACGAGGATTTCACCGCGGAACTGCGCGGCCTGCACCAGAAAGGCGTGCCCGCACTGGCGATCTGGGGGCAGGACGACGCGGTGATCCCGCAGACCGCCGCCGGCCGCCTGGCCGAGCGCGCCCGCTCTGTCCGCCAGGAGGAGGTCCCCGGCGCCGGCCACGGCCTGCCCTATACCCATACGGACCAAGTGCTGGAGATCATCGCGGCAAACCACCGCCGCGGGTTGCTCTGACAGCCGTGGCAGGGCACGGCAGGGCGCGGCGACAGCGCCTTTCAGGTCGATGCGACCTGAAAGGCACAGCCCGCCTCCCGGCGGGCCAGCCGCGTTACGCCGCCGCCGGGACTGCCGTCTGCGCCAGCGGACGCTCCTTGACCGGCAGGTGCACAATTGCGCTGAACGCCCCGACGCCGACCCCGATCCACCAGACCAGCGTGTAGTCGCCATAGGCATCATACATCCGCCCGCCCAGCCAAACGCCCAGGAAGCTGCCCAGCTGGTGGCTGAAGAACACGATGCCATAGAGCGTGCCCATGTAACGCAGGCCATAGATATGCGCGACCAGTCCTGAGGTCAGCGGCACCGTCGCTAGCCACAGCGAGCCCATCGCAACTGAGAAGATGATGACACTGAGGGGCGTGATCGGGAACAGGATGAAGGCCGCCGCCGCAATGGTGCGCCCGGTATAAATCGCCGCCAGCAGGTATTTCTTGGAGTACCGCTTGCCCAGGTAGCCCGCCAGCAGCGTGCCGCCCACATTGGCCGCGCCGATCAGTGAAATCGCCGCCGCGCCCAGCGCCGAGGTGGTGGTGATGCCAATGGAATGCAGCGCCCCGCCCGGCAGGATCGGCCCGCACATCTCAGTGACAAAGGCCGGGAAATGCGCGGTGACAAAGGCCAGCTGATAGCCGCAGCTGAAGAAGCCGAGAAAGATCAGGGTGTAAGACGGATCCTTGAACGCCTTCTTCAGGATCGCGCCCATGCTCTCCTCCAGTTCCATCTTGCTGGCCGCCTCTGGCGCGCGCATCAGCGGCAACAGCGCAATCAGCGCCAGCACCACGCCGGCAAACAGCAGGAAAATCGTCTGCCAGGGCAGGAAACCCAGCAGCCATTCCGCCGTCGGCGCGCCGAAAATCTGCCCTGCGGACCCGGCCGCGGTGACAATCGCCAGCGACATTGACCGGTTCTCGTCCGAGCTCGCCCGCCCGACCACTGCCAGCACCACGCCGAACCCGGTGCCCGCAATGCCAAATCCCACAAGCCATTCATAGGATTGCATCTCAAACGGCGTCGTTGACCAGGCGCTCAGCACCAGACCGGCGGCATAGACTATCGCCCCCATGATGATCGCCTTGCGGTCGCCGATCTTCTCGGCAATGGCGCCGAAGATCGGCTGCCCGATGCCCCAGGCCAGGTTCTGGATGGCAATCGCCAAGGAGAACTCCGAGCGCAGCCAGCCGAATTCCTCCGCAATCGGGATCTGAAAGACCCCAAAAGAGGCGCGCACGGCAAAGCTCACCATGATGATGATGCAGCCGACGATCAGAACGGGGGTAAACAGCGGTGCGGAACGGTCCATCGGCTCTCTCCTGATAAGCTGCGAAACTTTCAGGGATTATGCAGGCAGCGTCAAATCAGGAATTTTGCGGCTCCGGTTAAGAAGTTTTGATTACCAGCGCCTCGACTGCTTGACCCAGACAGTTTTCCTCACGACAATCCGTGTCGGTTGGCTAGCAAGCTCTCGCTGCCATTTACTACGCCCTCGAACACAGTGGATGTCTTCCCCTGCAAACACTTTCGGAATCGTCCGCATACTCGTTGACGTGAGATTTCCCTCAACCCCAAAACCGGCCCAACGCAACTGTTTCAGGTTCACCTTCAGCCGCACGTCACCAGAGAATACGCTCGAGTGTCGCAAGAATTTTCCGGCGTAACCGTTGCTAGAAAAGGCTCCGGCACAAACATACATCCGGCCTTCGTGATTGATGACTTTATGAGCCGTGACCATTCCAAACACTATTGTTCCGTTCCAATCTAACGGGAAGTGGCCTGCGAAAGTAAAAGTGTGGTCCAGTTTCGCCGTCAACTGCTCACGCCCAAACGCCTGGACATCTTTAGCCGGGAAAGCCAGCAGGACTGCGAGCACAGCAGCAAAACCGCAAACAGGCCAAAAACTCTTTAGCTTCGCGAGACACCAATGCAGCAATTGAGCCGCTCCTGAATGAAATCTGTTCCAAATATTGCTGCTTAACCGCTGAACTAAAGCGAACAGGAAGCTATAATAGCAACGCAAGCCATATTAGTTTCTTAATCTTTCCGGTGCCATACGCAATCGGATAGATACGCTTCCCATCCCCCGCGCCCCGCGCTATCCCTGTCCCCATGACCCATCTGACCACGCTGTACCGGCAGAAGATCGACGCGGGCGAATTGAAGCCCGATCCGGCCCAGGAGGCCGTGCTTCCCCATTTCGACCGCATTGCCGCAGGGCTGATGGCACCGCCGGTGAAGCGCGGCTTCTTCCGCAAGGCGGAATTTGAACCGGTGCAGGGTCTCTACCTCTGGGGCGGGGTCGGGCGCGGCAAGTCGATGCTGATGGATCTGTTTGTCGACAGCCTGGACGGCATCCCCTCGCGCCGGGTGCATTTCCACGCCTTCATGCAGGAAATCCACACCCGGATGCATCAGGCTCGCCAGGACGGTGTCGAGGACGCACTGGCCCCGGCGGCAGCAGAGGTGGCGGAGTCGGTGCGGCTCTTGGCCTTTGACGAGATGCAGATCACCGACATCACCGATGCGATGATCGTGGGCCGCCTGTTCGAGGCGCTGTTTGCCGCGGGTGTCACCGTGATCACCACTTCCAACCGGGTGCCGGATGATCTCTACAAAAACGGCCTCAACCGCCAGCTGTTCCTGCCCTTCATCGGCCTGATCAAGGAGCATATGGCGGTGCATGAAATGGTCAGCGCCACCGATTACCGGCAGGACCGGCTGACCGGCGCGCAGGTCTATTTCGCGCCTGTGGACGGCGAGGCACGCGCCCTGATCCGCGCGATCTGGCAGGATCTGTCGGGCGGCGGCGCGGCGCAGCCGCTGACGCTGGAGGTGAAGGGCCGTGAAGTTACTCTGCCCGCCTTCCGCAACGGGGTGGCGCGCGCCACTTTCTATGACCTGTGCGGCAAAATGCTGGGGCCGGGCGACTACCTCGCCATCGCCGAAGAGGTGAAGGTGCTGGTGCTGGAGGACATCCCCCGCCTCAGCCGCAACAACTTCAATGAGGCCAAGCGCTTCGTCACCCTGATCGACGCTTTGTACGAGGCCAAGGTGCGGCTGATCTGTTCAGCGGCGGCGCAGCCCGAAATGCTCTATGTCGAGGGCGAGGGCACCTTTGAATTCGAACGCACCGCCTCGCGCCTGCGCGAAATGCAGGACAAGGACTGGGGCAGCGAAACGCCATGATTGTCCGTGATACGCCCAGCCGGTGGGAGACCTTCCTGATCCTGAACGGATCGGTGGTGCCGCGCATCCTGCCCGACATTGCAGCCACCGCGCTCTGGGCGCTGCTCTTGCTGCTGCTGGACCGCTATGTCATCGCGATGCCGCAGATTTCCATCGGCGCCATGGGCGTCTTCGGCCTGTCGCTGTCGCTGTTCCTCAGCTTCCGCAACAATGCCGCCTATGAACGCTGGTGGGAGGCGCGCAAAATATGGGGGCGCATGGTCTCTGACGTGCGCAGCCTGGCGCAGGAACTCAGGATCTTTGCGGGCCACGGTCCGGACGAGGACTTCATCCTGACCCGCATCCTTGCCTTTCACCACCTTCACCGCGCCCAGCTGCGCGGCGATGAGGTGCGGGAGACGGTGGAGCACTGGGTCGGGCCAGAGGCGGCAGAGGCGCTGATGCAAACAGAAAACAGCCCCAACGCCGCCTTGCGCGACATCGCTGCCCGGCTGCGTGAAATGGCCGAGGACGGCCGCATCGACGGCTTCGGCCAGCGTGCCCTGGCCGAACGGCTGGCCGCCTTCCCCGCAGCCCAGGCCGGAAACGAGCGGTTGCTGACCACCCCCCTTCCCTTCGTCTATTCCCTGCTGGTCTGGCGCACGACCTACCTCTACTGCCTGCTCCTGCCCTTTGCCCTGCTGGAAAGCGCCGGCTGGTTCGAACCGCTGGTGGCGGCAGTGGCAGCCTATGTCTTCTTCGGCCTCGCCCGGGTAACCCATGAGCTGGAACACCCGTTCCGCAAACAGGCCAACTCGGTGCCGCTCAGCGCCCTGTGCCGGGTGATGGAAATCTCGGTCTGCAACGCGCTGGGACGCGAGGTGCCGCCCCGGCTGGAGCCGGTGAACCACGTTCTGGACTAGCGGCTGAACGGGTCAGGGAGCGCCGCGTCAGCGGCGCCCGGCCCAACGGTGTGAGACCGGCAGGTCGAAGCCGGGCGGGAGAGCCTCCCCCGCCCCGACGCAATTCAGCCGTTTTCGCGCAGGATATGGCCCGCCAGGTAGAGCGAGCCGCAGATCAGCACCCGCGCCTGCGGGTCCTTGGCGGTGATCGCCTGCAGCGCCGCCATCGTGCTCTCCGCCGTGCCTGCCTCGATGCCCACCGATCGGGCCGCGGCTTCGGTCTCTTCGGCGCTCAGCGTGTTCACCTCATCCGGGATCGAAATCGCGGTCAGGCTGGCTGCATGCGGCGCCAGCGGGGCCATATAGCCGCTCACGTCCTTGGTGTTCAGCATGCCGCAGATCAGATGCGTCGGACGCGCCGGCAGTTTCGCCAGCACATCCGCCAGCGCGATGCCTGCAGCTGCGTTGTGGCCGCCGTCCAGCCACAGTTCAGCCTCCGGCGCGGCCTCGATCAGCGGGCCGGTTTTCAGCTTCTGCATCCGCGCGGGCCACTCGGCGTTTGCCATGGCAGCCTCGCAGGCCGCCTCATCGGCACCCAGATGGCGCAGCGCTGCCAGCGCAGCGCCCGCGTTCTGGATCTGATGCGCGCCCAGCAATGCGGGCAGCGGCAGATCCAGCAGGCCGTTTTCATCCTGGAACACCAGCCGGCCGCGCTCCTCCCAGACATGCCAGTGCTGGCCATAGGCAATCAGCGGCGCGCCAAGGCGGGCGGCGGTGGCCTCGATCACCTCCATCGCCTCCTCGGGCTGCGGGCCAACCACAACCGGCACGCCGCGCTTGATGATGCCCGCTTTTTCGGCGGCGATCTTGGCCAGCGTGTTGCCCAGGAACTGCTCATGGTCGATGGAAATGGGGGTGATCACCGACACCTCCGGCGTGATCACGTTGGTGGCGTCCAGACGCCCGCCCAGGCCCACCTCCAGCAGCGTGTAATCCGCAGGCGTGCGCGAAAACGCCAGCAGCCCCGCCACCGTGGTGATCTCGAAATAGGTGATGTTATCGCCGTTGTTCGCGGCATAGCACTCGTCCAGCACCTCCGTCAGATGTGCCTCCGAGATCAGCTCACCCGCCAGCCGGATCCGCTCATGGAAGCGCGCCAGATGCGGCGAGGTGTAGGCGTGCACGCTCTTGCCCATGCCCTCAAGCCCTGCCCGGATCATCGCCTGGGTCGAGCCCTTGCCATTGGTGCCTGCCAGGTGGATCACCGGCGGCAGGTTTTCCTGCGGATTGTCCAGCGCCGCCAGCAGCCGCCAGACCCGGTCCAGCGTCAGGTCGATGATCTTGGGGTGCAGCGCCATCATGCGGGCGAGGATCGCGTCGGAGGTCTGGGTCATCAGCCTGGTCCTGTCAGGTCGGAGTGTCTTGGGCGGCAAAGAACAGCGCCCGCCCTGGAAGGGACGGGCGCTGACCGGCCTTCTCGGCCATGCGTATCTGTTTAAACCGGTTTACTCGGCAGCTTCTTCGCTGACTGCGCCATCCGCCGGCGCATTTGCGGCCTTGGCGGCCTCTTCCTGTTCCGGCGCGGGCAGATCGCCCGCCACCTGCGGCGGCAGCCCCATCAGCATCCGGATGATGGTGATCAGCTCTTCGCGCATCTCGGTGCGCGGGGTCACCCGGTCCAGCATGCCGTGGTCCAGCAGGTATTCAGCGCGCTGGAACCCCTCCGGCAGCTTCTCGCGGATGGTCTGCTCGATCACCCGGGGACCGGCAAAGCAAATGAGCGCGTTCGGCTCGGCGATGTGCACATCGCCCAGCATCGCATAAGACGCTGTCACCCCGCCGGTGGTCGGATGGGTCAGCACCACGATATAAGGCAGCCCCGCCTCTTTCAGCATCTCCACCGCAACGGTGGTGCGCGGCATTTGCATCAGCGACAGGATGCCTTCCTGCATCCGGGCGCCTCCAGCCGCCGAGAACAAGACCAGCGGGCGGCCCAGCTTCACCGCTTCCTCAGCCGCGGCGATGATGGCGTTGCCCACATACATGCCCATGGACCCGCCCATATAGGTGAAGTCCTGCGCAGCAGCGATAATCGGGGTGCGGCCGATCTCACCGGCGGCCACAAGCATCGCGTCTTTCTCGCCGGTCTTCTTCTGCGCCGCCTTGATCCGCTCGGGGTATTTCTTCTGATCCTTGAACTTCAAGGGATCGGTCAGCGGCTCCGGCACCGCGATCTCGGTGAAGACACCGCCGTCGAACAGCGCGGTGAACCGGTCGCGCGGGGTGATGTTCATGTGATGGCCGCAACTGGTGCAGACGTTCTGATTGTCGCTCAGCTCGCGGTGAAACAGCATGGTGCCGCATTCATCGCATTTCTGCCAAAGGTTCTCGGGCACTTCGCGGCGGGAAAAGATCGAGTTGATCTTGGGCCGGACGTAGTTGGTGATCCAGTTCATATTGCTTGCCTCTCCGGGGGCGCGGTTTGTCCCCCAGATAAGGCGCATTTGCCGCAATTGCAATCAGCGGCGTATGGCAAGCCGCGCGCAAAGCCAGCTGACACCCATCAGAAGGAAATCCACCGCCATCCACGGCCGCAGCGCCTGCACATCCGCCAGATCAAAGGGGATCAGATAGAGCGCCAGCCCATTGAGGCTGGTGGGCGAGCCGAACAGCAGAAGCGCCGTGACGTTGTTGAAGAAGTGCACCGCCATTGCCGGGCCGAGGGTTCCGGCCCGCGCCGTCAGGTCCGCCATCAGCACCCCGAACAGCCCGGCCCAGGCGGTGATCACCAGCGCGTTGTCCCCGGCCTCGGCCGGCAGGTAATGGCCCAGTGCAAACAGCGCCGAGGGCGCCAGCAGCCAGACCGCAGGGTGGCGGAACCGCGCCGCCAGCGCCTGCTGGATATAACCGCGGAACAGGATCTCCTCCGATCCGGTCTGCACCAGCACCGCGGCGATAGACAGCGGCAGCAGGCCGAACCAGGTCCAGAACGGCAGGTTCCGGGTCATCGGCGGCCCCATGTCATAGGGCGGCAGCGCCATCAGCAGCAGGCTGAGACCCAAGAGATACAGGCTGACCCGCCCGAACTGATGCAGCAGCGGGCGCAGATGGCCGGTCACGGTGGCAAAGCCGCGCTGGTGGAACAGCCGCGCCGCCATCGCCACCCCCAGCGACAGAAAGGCAAAACTGCCCAAGAGCACCAGCATCGCACCCGGTGTGCTGCCATCGGCCAGCCCCAAGAGCCAGTCGCCCGGGAACATCCCCGCCACCACCACCTGCAGCGCCGCCGTCAGGGCAAAGCTCACCGAAGCCACCAGAAGCAGCCCCAGCATCAGCCGCCACAGCGCCGGCTGGTGCCGGGCGTAGCGCACCAGCGCCTCATGCGCCCTGTAGCTGTACCTGTCGTGCATAGGTCCTCCGCGCCGCTCAGCGATCCGGCTGCAATCCGGCCCACGTTATGCATTGCTGCAACGCCAAGGCAAGTCAGGCACGACTGTCGGCGGTTCAGCCTTGCCGCCCCGCCCCCCGCTCCGTAATGATTCCCGTAAAAAACAAGACCGGCAGGACCAGCAGTGATCAGAACAAGCAACGGGAAACCCGTGCCTTTTGCCGCGCCCGGCGGAAAGGCGCCCACGCGGCGCGGCACGGCGGCGGCGATTGTGCTCGCAGCCCTCGCAGCGGCGGGATGCAGCCCCGCGCCCCAGGGGATGCCCTTTGCCTCCCGCACCGCCAGCCAGGCGCCGCAGAGCGGGGTGCAGGTGATGTCCTTTGGCGGCGGCGATGTGCTGCTGGCCGCACCCGGCGCCTATTGCTTCGACCGGCGCAGCAGCCAGACCGACAAGGACGGCGGCTTTGCCCTTCTTGCCCATTGCAGCCGGATGGGCCGCCAGAACTGGTTCGGCGCCCGCAAGTCCGCCGTGCTCACCGCCTCGATCGGTCCCGCGAAGACCGCGGTTGCCGCCCCGCAAGCCGCCGACATCGCCGCAATGTTCCCGGGCGCCACGGTACTGGAAACCCGCGAGGACCAGCTCCTGCCGCTGGTCAAGCTGGAGTTCCCCGGCGCCGTCGCCGACAGCGCCAGCCCGGTGCACTGGCGCGGCGCCTTCGTGCTCGACCGCCACCTGATCGCGCTGGCGCTTTATGCGCCGGAGGGCAGCCGGGCGCTTGGCGGCCACGGCGCCGCCCTCCTGAACGAGATGACCCACCGCACGCTGGAGGCCTCCACCCTGCCATCGCTGGAAACCGCGGCGGCCCCTCCGCGCACCGCCTCTGCCTCCGCCCTGCCGGCGCCCGCATCTGGCCTGCGCCCGCAGCCGCGCCCGGCTGAGCTGCAGGCACTGACCACAGACAGCACAGAAGAGACAGGCAAAAAACGCGGGCTGCACCAGCGGATTGCCGGTTTATTTCAATAGCCCCGACCGGTTACACTGCCGCCAGCCCCGCAGCGGGACCGGACAGGCACGCAAGACCTTTTAACAGGCAAGAGAGAGCACGATGGGCAGGATTATGGACCGGTTGTTTCACCTGCGCAGCCTGCGCCGCTGGCGCGCCGCGGC
>JABXIA010000266.1 GCA_013373325.1 Paracoccaceae bacterium | reverse complement strand
CGGCCCGCGAACGGATCGAGCTGCTGCTGGACGAGGGCAGCTTCGAAGAGTTCGACATGTTCATCGCCCACCGCTGCACCGATTTCGGCATGGAAAACAACAAGCCGGCAGGCGATGGCGTGGTGACCGGCTGGGGCACCATCAACGGCCGCCAGGTTTATGTCTTCTCCCAGGACTTCACCGTGCTGGGCGGCTCGGTCTCCGCCACCCATGCCCAGAAGATCTGCAAGATCATGGATATGGCCGTGCAGAACGGCGCGCCGGTCATTGGCATCAACGATTCTGGCGGCGCCCGCATTCAGGAAGGCGTCGACGCGCTGGCCGGCTACGCCGAGATTTTCCAGCGCAACATCATGGCCTCAGGCGTGATCCCGCAGATCTCCGTCATCATGGGCCCCTGCGCCGGCGGCGCGGTCTACTCACCTGCGATGACCGACTTCATTTTCATGGTCAAAGACACCTCCTACATGTTCGTGACCGGCCCCGACGTTGTGAAAACCGTGACCAACGAGGTGGTGACGGCTGAGGAACTGGGCGGCGCCTCCACCCACACCAAGAAGTCCTCCGTCGCCGACGGCGCCTTTGAAAACGATGTCGAAGCCTTGGCCGAGGTTCGCCGTCTGGTCGACTTCCTGCCCTTGAACAACCGCGAAAAGCCCCCGGTGCGCCCGTTCTTCGACCAGCCCGGCCGGATCGAGGAAAGCCTGGACACCCTGATCCCGGAAAACCCCAACAGCCCCTACGACATGAAGGAGCTGATCACCAAGGTCGCGGATGAGGGCGATTTCTACGAGATTCAGGAAGACTTCGCAAAGAACATCATCACCGGTTTCATCCGCCTCGAAGGCCAGACCGTCGGCGTCGTCGCCAACCAGCCGATGGTGCTGGCCGGCTGCCTCGACATCGACTCCAGCCGCAAGGCGGCCCGTTTCGTGCGCTTCTGCGACTGTTTCGAAATCCCGATCCTGACCTTCGTCGACGTGCCGGGTTTCCTGCCGGGCACCTCCCAGGAATACGGCGGCGTCATCAAGCACGGCGCCAAGCTGCTGTTCGCCTATGGCGAGGCCACCGTGCCCAAGGTCACCGTGATCACCCGCAAGGCCTATGGCGGCGCCTATGACGTGATGGCCTCCAAACACCTGCGTGGCGACTTCAACTACGCCTGGCCGACCGCCGAGATCGCGGTGATGGGCGCCAAGGGCGCAACCGAGATCATCCACCGCGCCGACCTCAAGGACGCGGAGAAGATCGCGGCCCACACGGCGGACTATGAAGACCGCTTTGCCAACCCCTTCGTGGCGGCGGAACGCGGCTTCATCGACGAGGTGATCATGCCCCAGTCCACCCGCAAACGGGTCAGCCGCGCTTTTGCCTCCCTGCGGGGCAAGCAGCTGAAGAACCCGTGGAAAAAACACGACAACATTCCGCTGTAATGAAAGATATTTAATGATGAGACTTTCTCTGATCGCAGGTGCGTTCCTTGCTTTGGCCGGTGTTTTCCCGGCCAAAGCTCAGGAATACCGCGTTAACAATCCCCAAAAGCAAACCTTTATCGTGAGCGTAAACAAAGCTCGAAGCGGACACTCGGTTGGTGTCGACAGCACTTTTTGCCCGGCAACAAACGGTGTGATTCATGGCTGTAAGACCCTGGTCGGTTCCAGCGGGTTTTCACCAATGCTTGCTGGCGGTTGGTCGCGCCGGGCGGGAGAACGGAAGTATGATTTGTCGTTCGCGCACGGGAAGTTGAGGAAACCTGCGGGACGGTATTACTTCACAGAAAAACTACGTGGGAACCATCACTATTCAATAGGCAACATCACCTATTTCGCTGATTTGGCTCCGGGTACTGTTGTTGTCTTCCCCACGGACGGGCTTCCGATGGAGGAAGCGATTGCCTATGCCAAGGAACTAATGGCTCAGAAAATCGGTGAAGACATTCTTTCACTCAGGTTCATCCCGGGCGGAGCTGTAGCTGTTGATTGCGACAAGTCCTCCAAGAAACTGTCTTGCAAGGTTGGCAAGCAAGCAAGCTTGAGCAGCGTTTCGTTCCGCTGATGACCCGAACCCCCTGGCATATCACCCGGACGGACAGCACCCTGACGCTGTCGCGCCGCGTGCCTGCACGTTTCGATGTCGCGGCAGAGACGGTGCTGCCGTCAGGCGATCCGCTGCGGCTGGCGCATCAGATCCGTCAGGATATGTGGCGCAAGCTGCAGCGCTTGCGCGGCTTCGCCCCGGTGGTGAAAATCACCGTAGCAGGGCAGGGGCTGCGGGTGCGTGCAGGCGGCCAGGTAGCGGGCCGGGTGCCCGCCAATGCCGCCGCGCAAATCACTGAAGTTCTGGAAAATCCGGCCCGCCGCGCCCGCTGGGTCCGCCATGCAACCCGGGGGCAGGGCGCCGCGCTGCGCGATTCCCGTGCAGATGCGAAGGATTCGCATAGATTCGCGGCAAAAATTGACATGGAGGCCGAATCAGCGTCATGATCCGCGCCAGCCGATATCAGACAGCGCGCGCCACTTGCGCAGCGCCTGCAGCTCCGGCCGGAGGAGCCCGGGTGACCGGGGGCCGGGGCTGCGGATATCTGGCGGCAATCCCGTTTGCTCTTTGTGCGCTCACCGCGGCCGCGGCGGATGCCGTGCCTGTTCCCTCCGGCCAGCCCGTGACGCTGGCAGAGGTGCTGTTGGACGAGGCCCCCGGCCAGCCCGGCGACACCTGGGCGCGGTTCCGCTTCCTGGCGCCGCAGATCGCCCGCGGAGGCGGCACGGTCAGCTATGAGGCGGCGGCCCCCGACATGGACCACCTCTGCGGCACAATCGCGCTGCCTTATCTGGCCGAACACGGGCTGAGCGCAGCGCGGGTGGTGATCTCGCTGTCGGACCGGATGGTGCCCTTTGGCGCCCAGGATCCCGAGGCAACCCAGTTTTTCGAAGCCTACCGCCCCGACGGCGCGGCCTGCATTTGGGAGGCTTTCTGATGTTTCCACAATATCTTGCGGGCCATGGATTAAACCGGCGGAATCTTGCGGCATTGCAGCCACAGCCCCGTCAATTGCCGCGATTTGCATGTGACTTGCCCGCAAAGCCGGGTATCCTCGGCGCGGGCAGTCAAAAGGCTGCCTTCGCATTGAGGTTGAGGCACGCGGACGGCAGCGCCGCCGCAGGTTTCACAAATTTTATCAGGAGACAGAAATGTCCAAGAGCATCAAGCTTCTCGCCCTGGCCGGCCTGCTGGCCGCCGTCACTGCCTGCGCCCAGCAGGAAGAGGAATTCGTCGTGGTTGAGCCGGTTTCCGAAGAACCGGTCTTCACCGGCAAGTACAACTAAGCACTACAGGGGTCCGGCCCTGCGGCCGGCCCCCGCCGCCCCGTGGGGTGCCGGACCGGAGGCACCCAAATGCTGAAACACCGCGGGTTCCCGGGCCGTATGCCCGGCACTGATTTCCAATTCACCATCCGCCGCCCCAACCCCAAGGGGGTGACGCCGCTGACCCGGCGCGAGCGCTTCCGCGACCGCAAGAACGTCGACAAGCGCGTCGACCTGATGTTCATGCAGTCCCTGTGGGAGCATTTCGGCGACCAGCCGTTTGAGCGCGGCAACCTGGATGCAGGCCGCCTCAGCTGGCTGTTCGGCCGCGAGGTGATCCCGGCCGAAGATCCCTTTGATCCCGAAAGCTATGAGGCGCTGCTGGTCATCAACGAGGCAGTTGCGCGCGCGTCCTTCCCGGAGGCGTTTGACTGATGGCGCGGCCCCGGACGCATATGATGGCAAAGGCACCGCGGATTGCTCCGCGATGCCTGCTGCAGCGTCCGGGGCGCCGCGTCTCAGAAATTCAGCTGCACTGCCAGCTGGACACGGTCACCGTCGAACGTATTGCCGGAAGCCGCGTCATTGCGTTCGCCGAAGATGTACTCGGCGCTGAGCGTCAGATTGTCGGTGGGGCTGTAGAACGCATTCACGTGAATGGTCTCCAGCTCAGTGAACGACAGGCTGCCGGTCGAGGTCGCCAGATCGTAATCCTCGCGCCCGTAGCCGATGCCGACGTTCCATTTGTCGCCGATGTCCTGGCGGAACTCGAGGGTGTAGCCCTCGACGTCGTTTGCCTGGCCGCCGACAATGGCATCGCCAACGCCGATCAGCAGCGGCCCGAGGGCTTCACCGTCGACGTAAGTGGCCTGGAACAGCCCGCCGTCCCACGGGGTGATAGAGCCCGACAGGGTGACACCGGTCTGGTCCACTTCAACGCCGCCGCTTTCGATGGTGCCGGTCAGGCCGGCAATCCGTGCCGTGAACCGGTCATTGCTGTACTGCGCAGCGGCGGTGAACACCGGATCGCTGGACGCGGAGCTGTTTTCCTCCAGCGACAGGCTGTAGTCGAAGCCATCGCCAAAGCTGTTGCTGTAGCGGATCTGCGGCACCCGGGCAAAGGCAATGCCGACCGGCCCGTTGAACTCCACGCTGGTGGGGTACTGCCCCAGCGGCATGAAGTTGGTCCAGGTCTGGCCGAAGGTCCAGTGATCGCCGACCTGGATGTTGGCATGGCGCAGCCGCAGTTCGGACCGGCCGCCCGAGGCAAAGAGGTCAAACTCCAGCTGGCCCCGCAGGGTCCCGATATCGCTTTCGGTGGTGGTCCGGATGCCGAGGCGCGACTGGCGCACCGTGGCGCCGAAGTCGCCGTCGGTGGCGTTGACCGGTTCGCCGATGTTGTTGACGAAGGCCGTATCGCCTTGGATGAAGTCAAAGTCGTAATAGAAATCGGCCTTGGCATAGCCGTAAATATCGACCGCCGTATTGCCCAGCCGGAAATCGCCGGGGATGCTGGCTGCCTGCTGGTTTTCGGCCTCCAGGGCCTCGATCCGCGCGCGCAGATCCTGCAGTTCGGACGTGGTGTCCGCCTGCGCCAGACCTGCGCTGCCGGCAAGTGCAGCAGCAGCCAGGACAAAGCGTCCCTTATGCACCTGTTTCATGGGGTTATCCCTCCTCCTTCAGTAACGTGCGGCCACGCTCCCACGGGCAAAACGAGGGGGGAAATGACGTTGAGGCGAGCCGCTGTGAGGATTCGCGCCCGCAAACGTGACAGATCCTCGCGGCGCAGTCCCGCCACTGTGACCGGTCAGTGCAAGCTTCTGGCGCGGCAGGGTTTTTCCCGCGGCGTCCCGCAGCGTCGCTCACGCGGTGCATCCGTTGACGCAGCCGCCGGGGCTGTCTGGCGCCAGTCTTGTCACAGCGATGTGACGCCGCTGACGCGCAAATGCGCCGGACGCCCCGCTCAGCCCGGCAATTTCGGCGTGAAACTGCACATGCTTTGCGTGTTTCAGCAGGAATCTGCCAAAAACCGGGAGCCCGTGGTTCAGGGGCTTACAGCCGCCGCCCGCCGGTGCATCGTAAGTCAAGCAGCGCAGCCACGCTGCTGTGCCGAGCATCTGTTCCGGCCCCTTCGCCTGAACGGGCAGGTACGCGCCCCCATCCGCGGCCTGCCCGTCTTTTATCCCCTTCAGGCATTGGCGGAAGCTTGCCGTATCTCCCCCCCGGTGCGGCAAGCCTCCGCTCAACATCCGCAGTTTGTGTCCGCAGCGTTGCACCGTTCCCTGCAGCCTGCAAATTCGGCCGGGACAGTAACGTCCCCGGAAGAAGGAAACTGGACATGCGGGCAAAATCTCTCATCGCGGCGCTCTCGCTCTGCGGCCTCGTGGCGGCCTGTGGCGACACCACCGGCGAACGCATCATCTACGGCGGCGGCGCAGGCGCGCTTGGCGCAGCCGTGCTGGATGCCAACCTGGTCACCGGCGCCGCTGTCGGCGTGGCCGCAAACCTCATCTATTGCGAGCAAAACCCGCGCAAGTGCTGACGCACCTGCCGCCGCTCTGAACAGCCGCCCGTCGCGGGCCGCTTCTGACATCGCGCAAACGCCGCGTCCGGGCTCTCCCCGGGCGCGGCGTTTTGCATTCCGGAAGACCAAGGAACAAGGGACTGCCTATGTTTGATAAGATCCTGATCGCCAACCGGGGCGAGATCGCCTGCCGTGTGATCAAAACCGCGCGCAAGATGGGTATCAAGACCGTCGCCATCTACTCCGACGCCGACAAGCAGGCCCTGCATGTGCAAATGGCCGACGAGGCCGTCCACATCGGCCCGCCACCCGCCAACCAGTCCTATATCGTCATCGACAAGGTGATGGAGGCGATCCGCCAGACCGGTGCCCAAGCCGTGCATCCGGGCTATGGCTTCCTGTCCGAGAACTCCAAGTTCGCCGAGGCGCTTGAGGCCGAAGGCGTTGCCTTTGTCGGCCCCCCGAAGGGTGCGATTGAGGCGATGGGGGACAAGATCACCTCCAAGAAGATTGCCCAGGAAGCAGGCGTCTCCACCGTGCCCGGCTACATGGGCCTGATTGCCGACGCTGACGAGGCGGTGAAGATCTCCAACGAGATCGGCTATCCGGTGATGATCAAGGCTTCCGCCGGCGGCGGCGGTAAGGGCATGCGGATTGCCTGGAACGACGAAGAGGCCCGCGAAGGCTTCCAGTCCTCCAAGAACGAGGCCGCGAACTCCTTTGGCGACGACCGGATCTTCATCGAGAAATACGTCACCCAGCCGCGCCACATCGAAATCCAGGTGCTCTGCGACACCCACGGCAACGGCATCTACCTGGGCGAGCGCGAAT
>JABXIA010000128.1 GCA_013373325.1 Paracoccaceae bacterium | reverse complement strand
TGTGCAGTTCATCCAGGCAGTGCGCGCCAACGGCCGCAACATGGTTTACCGGAACGAGGATACCGGCTGGAGCTGGCCGCCTTATTTCAAGTTCGACACCGCGAACCTCTATACGGACGCCAATGACAGCATCTCGACCAAGGCGAACCCGGAGTGGGTGGCGGTGATGCATTACGGCTGGCGCAATGAGTTTCTGTCGATCTTCCCCAACGCGGTGACGATCAAGCCGGTGGCGGGGCCGGAGGACAAGCCGGTGAACTGGTTCTCGATCATTTTCCTGGTGTTGCTGGCGGCACTGTTGTGGGCAATCTATGTGCGCTGGCGCCGGTTCCGCCGGGTGCGGATCGACCCGATGATCGAAAGTGCCGAGGACAGCCTCTATGCGGCGGGGGATGCGATTGCCGAGCGCAAGGGCCGGTTCCGCCGCTGGCTGGATACCTGGAAGTCGAAGTGAGGAAGGGCCGCTGGATCGGCGGCTCTGCAAGACACACGCGGATGCGCGGGCCTGAACGGGCCCGCGCTTCTTTATTCAATGCGGTCCAGCACCCAGTCCAGCGCCGGGATGAAGTCGTCAGGTGACAGTGCTCCGCCTGGGGCTGCGGCGGCGGCAAAGGCGAAGCCGTGTGTGTAATCCACCAGCAGGCAGAGAAGGGTGCGGGCCTCTGCGCCGGTTACGCCTGCGGCTGCAATTTCCGCCTCGATGAGCTGCGTCAGCCTTGTCAGGGAGGGGCCGATCAGGGCCGGGTTCTGCAGGATGCATTTCGCCAGCTCCGGGTGCCGGGTCACCTGGGCGCAGTAGCGGGTCAGCAGCTCGCGAAGCCGCAGTTTGGGCGTTGCTGCCTTTGACGGGGTGTCTGAACCTTCGAACGCTATGGCCACAAGGCTGGCGATCATCTCATCTCTAGTGCCGGCATGATGGGCCACCGCCATTGGCGTGACGCCAAGCGCCTCTGCCAGTGCCTTGTACGTCAAGGCTTTACTGCCGCCCTCGTCGAGCAGCTGCAGGGCCTTTTTCAGGACATCATCCTTGCTGAGGATCCGGCTGCCCTTGGGAGGGCGTCCCGTGCGCGGAGGCAATGGTCAAGCCACCCTGAACGTGGTCTGGACCATGCCGGTGGGCAGGATACGGGAGCTGTCCACCTGGAGGTCGATGTCCTGGTCCAGGCTGCCGAACAGGGGAATGCCGCTGCCGATCAGGATCGGGACCGTTGTGATGGTCAGATCGGCGATCAGCCCCTGGCGCAGGAAGGACTGCATCATCCGGCCGCCGTCGACATAGGCGCGGGTCCAGCCCTTTTCTTGAAGCTCCTGCATAAGATCTGCGGGTGCGGCAGTGCAGAGGCGCACCTTGTCCTTCAGCTCCTCGGGAATGTCCTGTCCGGTCAGGCTGTTGCTGAGGACAACAACCGGCTTGGTGTAAGGCCATTGGCCGAACCCCAGCACAGTCCGGAATGAGCCCGACCCCATGACCAGGCCGTCGACACTGTCCATGAAGGCTGCGAAACCGCCATCGTCATCTTCTGCATCGGGCTGTTTGAGCAGCCAGTCCAGCGAATGGTTCTGGCGGGCCACAAAGCCGTCGAGGCTGGTGGCGATGAAGACGTGGCCGGTGGTCATCGGATCCTCCTGCGCATCATTTAATTATACGTAATATAGTTAAATGCGTTTCACGTTCCCAGGTGTCGTCGCAAGATTCCTTCCGTTCGAATCGATTCGGTCAGCCAAGTGGCGGATAACTGCATGAAAGATAAGCGCTTGCCGCAAACAGGCTGGGGGATGCCGGTTTGAGATTCTGGACACTCCTGTCCCGCCGGAACCGGGAAACATGCATGTCTTTTTCCGGTTTTGGCGGGTCGGATTTGTCTCCGCCTGCGGGGCAGGATTAGGGCAATTTCCGCCTCAGCAAGGTGCCGCCTTTCGGGGCGGAGAATTGGGAAGCTGGTGAAACTCCGGCACTGCCCCCGCAACGGTGACCCCGGGCAAGGCATGGCAAAAACCACTGAAGCAGCGGCTTCGGGAAGGTGCCAGGCCCGCCGCCAAAAGGCCCCGGGACAGTCCGGAAACCAGCCTTGCCATGAAAACGTCAACCGCGGGCGGCGGCGGGGCGGTTGCAGGCGGTGGCCTGCAATCTCTCCCTCCATGCCCGCAGCCAAGCCAACCTGCCGCGGGGATGCGGCAAAGGAGAGAAGCAGATGCTTCACGACAGCGAAATTCTGGCCAAACTGGTGGCCCGTCAGAAAAACTATTCCCTGGAGCAGGCGTTTTATACCGATCCGGGCGTGCTGGATCTGGACATGCGCCAGATCTTCTACCGCGAGTGGCTGTTTGCCATTCCCGCCTGCGAGATCCCCAAGGCGGGCAACTTCGTGACCCATCAGGTCGGCGCCTACAACGTCATCATCGTGCGCGGCACCGATGGCGAAGTACGCGCCTTCCACAATGCCTGCCGCCACCGCGGCTCGGTTGTGTGCAAGGCGAAAAAGGGCAATTCGCCCAAGCTGGTCTGCCCCTACCACCAGTGGACCTATGAGCTGGACGGCTCCTTGCTGTGGGCGCGCGACATGGGGCCGGAATTTGATGCCTCCAAGCACGGGCTGAAGCCGGTGCTCAGCCGCG
>JABXIA010000004.1 GCA_013373325.1 Paracoccaceae bacterium | reverse complement strand
GGCAGGGTTCCAAACAGATGGCCCAGCCCGTATCCGATGCCAAAGCCGATCCCAAGACCGGCCACCAATTCGATCACCATCCGCCAGGCCTGGTTGGCCAGGGAATAATGCTCATCCGCGCGCGGCTTGGGCTCCTGGGCCTTACGCGCCGCCGCCAATTTCTCCTCCAGCTGCGCCATGCGCTGCTTTTGGTCGTCATCGGTCACGGGCGCCATCCTCACGCGAATTTCTAGTGAGGGTGCTAAGGCCAAGGGGCCTAGGAGTCAATTACAAGGATTGAAGATTCAAAACCGGATTACTTGATTGTTTTCGCTTATTATTTTTACCACCACCACATGCCGCGCCGCTCTGCCGCAGCCGCTGTTAGCGCCGAACCCCACCGGAATCCATATTCAACCAACAGGTTGATTTTAGCCGGCGGGCGGTTTCGGCAGCCGCCAGCGCACAATCCGCCCGTCAATCAGCAGCAGCCCCAAGAGGATCGCCGCCATGCCCCACAGATGCTCCGCCAGCAACGCCTCGCCCAGAATGTAAGTGCCCAGGAACAGCGCCGAAACCGGCGCAATCAGCGTCGGCATGGTGATGTTGGTCGGCCCCACCTTCGGCAGCACCCAGTAAAAGGCGATGAAGGCCGCCGAGGTCAGCACGAAGCCGATCACCAGCAGCGACGCCCAGGTTTCCATGCGCGTGATCACCGGCACCCCCTCGCTCCACAGCGCCAGCGGCGCAATCGCGGCAGTAGCGCCGGTCAGCGCAATGGCGACCAGCACCACCGGCTCCATATCCCTAAAGCTGCGCGCGACATTAACGGAGAAGGCATAGCACAGCGGCGCGCAGAGGGTGATCAGCACAGCCCAGGCTTCCGAGGACTGGCCGCCCTCCAGGATTGGCAGCGACAGCAGCACAATGCCGAGGAACCCGCAGATCACCCCCAGCGATTTCAGCATCGTGGCCCGCTCGCCGCCGGGCCAGAAATGCGACACCACAACCGCCAGCGCAGGCGTGGTGGCATTGACGATCCCGGCCACGCCGCTGGCGATGTGCTGCTGGCCCAGCGCGTAGAAGGCAAAGGGCCCCGCATAGCTCAGCACGCCGAACCCGAACAGTGCCAGCCAGCGGCCGACGCCCGCGGGCACCTTTGTGCGCGCCGCCAGAACATAGATCCAGCAGCCCAGCGCGCCAAAGCCCACCCGCCCCATGGAGACCGACAGCGGCCCCAGCTCGCGCAGCAGGATGGCGTTGAACATGAACGACATGCCCCAGCCGATGCCGAGAATGAAAATCACCGCCCAATAGCGCAAGGCCATGCCAACTGCTCCCTCGAAATGCTTTGCACCGATCCATCGCAGTTTTTGCAGGATTGTCGACCCGCTTCTAGCCCTTTAGGAGTATCAGGCATGAGCGACACCCTCGACACCGTCTTTGCAGCCCTGGCCGACCCGACCCGCCGGGCGATCCTGACCATGCTGCTGGAGGACGACATGGCGGTCACAGACGTGGCAGAGCCGTTCGAGATGTCGCTGGCCGCGATTTCCAAGCACCTGACCATCCTCACCCGCGCCGGCCTCATCGCGCAGGAAAAGCGCGGCCGGGTCAAATGGTGCAAGCTGCAGCCCGACGCAATGCGGGCCGCCTCTGTCTGGATGCAGGGCTTCGGCCAGTTCGAGCCGGTGAACCTGGATGCCTTCGAGCGCTTTCTGGAGGCGGAGCACCTGTCTGAGGATGCCCCATCCGAAACCTAGGGGCCGAAACCTAGCGGACGACGAACACCGAAATGTCGGAATGCAGCACCAGGTGGCTGGCGTGGGACGAGAACACATAGTCCAGAATACCGGGCATATGGGTTGCGATCACGATCAGGTCCACCTCCAGCTCCTTGGCGGTCCGGGCCAGGATGGAATCCATCTCTGATCCGACATCCACCGAATGAACCGGCAGCCCCTCGACCCTTGCACCGCTGCTTTCGGCCATCTTGCTGGCCAGTGCAGCCAGTTCATCACCGGACGGCCCCAGGGTATGGGCGCCTTCGATCTGCTCGCCCGTTACATGGACCAGCGTCACCCGCGATCCATGGTTGGCAGCGAAATCCGCGGCCACGTTCAGGGCTTTCTTGACCGCCGGGGGCATGTGCAGGTCAACGGGCACCATGATATGTTTGAACATCTTTCCCTCCTTCTCCTGACGCGTCCCTCTGGACCAGCATACAGGAAAACAAAGGTCCTGACTTGACTTGCCGCAAGTGCCTCCGGTGGCCGCGCTCAGGCGCGCACCGGCTTGGCGTCGCCTTCCAGCAGCATCACCAGGGCAACTACCGACATCACCACCCCGATCAGAACCATGCCCGGCGGCGCGCCGCGGCCCAGCGCGATCTCCCACAGGATCACCCAGCTGGGCGTCAGATAGGTATAGGCCATCACCTTGGCCGACGGCAGGCGCAGGGTGGCGTACTGCAGCAGCACAAAGGTGGCCGAGCTGGCAAAAACCGCGAGATAGACCAGGCCGATCCAGACAATGCCCGGCAACTGCATCCAATCAGTGGCCAGAATGTCCTGCCACCCGAACGCCGCCAGCAGCGCGCCGCCCGCCAGCAGCATGCCGAACGTGAACACCACCGCGGGCTCGCCCCGGTTCAGCTTGCGCACCATCGGCGTGTAAATCGCGTGCAGTACGCAGCCCCAGAAGTAAATGATCTCCCCCTGGCCGATCTGAAACGCCGCCAGTGCCTGCATGTCGCCGCGCACAATCACCCAGACCGCACCAGCGGCACCTATCGACAGCGCCAGCGCCATCCAGCGGGTGGTCACCTGCCGCAACAGCAGCCAGCCGAAACCCGCACTCATCACTGGCACCAGCGTGAACACCGCCGCTGCGCTGACCGGTGCCGCGGTCTGCAGCCCGTAAAACATCAATACAAAATAGCCGCCGAACAGCCCGCCCAGCACCGCAAACCGCCAAGGGGCCTGGAAATGCACCCGCCGCATCCCGGTGGTGGCCATCGCCGCAACGCCAATCACCACCGCAGCAATGCCGAACCGCGCCGCATTCAGCGCCGCGGGTGCAATCTCATTTGCCACCATCACACCCAGCGAGAACGACCCCGCCACCAGCGCTGAAAACAGCAGCATCGCCAGATGCCCGCGCAGCGCCTCGTTCACAGCTGCCATTCCTTGGCCTGCTCCTTGAGGAACTTCAGAAACGCCTGCACCTTGGTGGTACGGTGCAAATCCACATGGGTCACCAGCCAAAGGGTGCCCTCCCATTCTTCCTGCGGCGCCATCATCTCCACCATGTCCGGCTGCTGCCGCGCCTCCCAGGCCGCCATAAAGCCGATGCCCGCGCCGCTGCGCACCGCGTTCTGCATGGTGAACCCGTTGGAGCAACGGAACGAGATCGCCTCGGCCGGCGCATTGGCCCGTAGCCAGCGCGAAAACGGCGCACGGCTGTTTTCATCGTCATTGCCGATGAACCGGTGGTTGGCCATGTCCTCCACCCCCTGCAGCACGCCGTATTTCTCGACATAGGATTTGGCAGCATAGAGCCCCACCTGCTGCTTCATGAACGGCTGCACCACGTTGTCCGGCTGATCCGGCGCGTTTCCCGCCCGCACCGCCACATGCGCCTCGCCGTATTCCAGCCGGAACAGCCGGTCGCCGGTCAGATAGCGGATGATCAGCCCCGGATGCATGTCCTGAAAGTCTTTCAGGGCCGGCACCAGCATCGGTGCGAAAGACGCCAGTGAAGTCACCACAAGCTCACCCGAAACATCGTCGCCCTGCCCTTTCAGCCGCCCCACCAGCTGGCTGAACTGGTCATCGGTCGCCTGCGCCACCCGCAGCAGGTCCTGCCCGGCCTCCGTCGGGGTGTAGCCGCGGGCATGGCGCTGGAACAGCTTTACCCCCAGCCGCGCCTCGATGGCGTCGATATGGCGGATCACCGTGGCATGATGGACGCCCAGCACTTCTGCCGCGCCGCTGACCGTGCCCATCCGGGCCACCTGATAGGCGGTGCGCACCTCATCCCAATTGTCCATGGCTGCCTCCTTGCCAATCCGCGCGACATGCGCACATGCGCACACTCGGTGTTAATTTTGCAGCGTTGCGTTCGCAAATGCAATAACCCAAATCTCTGTCAGCAACAAGCACAGGAACACCAAAATGACCCGCACCGTTCTGCACCTCGACTCCTCCGCCCGCACCGAAGGTTCGGTAACCCGTGACCTCTCCGCACAGATCGTCAGCCGCCTCGGCGCTGACACCGTCATCCGCCGCGACCTCGCCGCGCCGCTGCCGCTGCTGGACGGCGCATGGATCGGCGCCAACTTCACCCCGGCCGACCAGCGCAGCGAGGCAGACAAACAGCTGCTCGCCCTCTCCGACGCCCTGGTCGAGGAACTGAAACAGGCCGATACCATCGTGATCGGCACGCCGATCTACAATTTCTCGGTGCCCTCCACGCTCAAAGCCTGGATCGACCTGGTGGCCCGCGTCGGCGTCACCTTCCGCTACGAGGAAACCGGCCCCATCGGCCTCTTGCACGGCAAGCGCGCCATTATCGCGGTGGCCTCCGGCGGCACCCAGGCCGGGTCCGACATCGACTTTGCCACCACCTACCTGCGCCATGTGCTGGGTTTCATCGGCATCACCGAGGTTGAGATCGTGGCCGCCGACGCCATGTCCATCGACGCCGAGGGCGCACTGGCCAAAGCGAAAAACCAAATCGAAGCGCTGGCGGCCTGATCCCCTGCACCGCCGCGCGCTCCTGCCGTCAGCCATCCCCGGCTGACGGCATATTTACGTTTGGCAGCCCGGCGGAGCCTGTGCCACTCTGCCTGCACCGGTATTTCAAAGCACAGGCATTCCCATGAAGAAGATCGGCATTCTCGGCGGCGTCGGCTGGGCCTCCACCCTCGATTACTACCGCGCCATCTGCGAAGGCGCCGGGCGGTTCTTTGCAGAGCGCGGCACGGGCTCACCGCTGCCAGTGCCGCCGATCACAATTGAATCCGTGGTGCAGGCGCAAACCCGCGCCTTGCGCGGCCGCCCGGGCGATGAGGCAAGCTGGGCCGCTTTTGATGCCGTCTTCCGCGAGGCGATGCTGACGCTGGAACGCGCCAGCTGCGATTTCGCCCTGATCGCCTCCAACACCCCGCACGCCCGCCTGCACGCGATCCGCGAGGGCGTGGTGATGCCGATCCTCAGCATCTTTGACGCCACCGCAGAAGCCACCGCTGCGACCGGCGCCGACCGCGCGCTGGTGCTGGGCACCGCCGTCACTATGCAGGCCCGCAACTATGCCAATGTGCTCGCCGCACAGGGCGTCACAGCAAATGAGACTCTGCCGCAGGACGAGATCGCCGAGATGCAGATGATGATCGACGAGGATTTCTACGGCGGTGCTTCCACCACCGCACAGGAGCGCCTGCTGCGGTTCTGCGCGAAACATGCCGAACCCGGCACCGCCATCCTGCTGGCCTGCACCGAACTGCCGCTGGCCTTCCCCGATCACATCGACGACGTCAGTTTCGAGGCCGGCGGCTTCCTGTTCGTGAACCCCTCCGCCGCCCATGCCGCCGCAGCGCTGGATCTGGCGCTGGCAGAGGAAAAGGCCGGTTAGACCCAGCGCACTTCAACACCGGTGCGCTCAAAAAACGCCATCACATCATCGCGCTTCATCGCCACCGTGCGGTCGTTGACCAGCGGGTGCATATAGATCACGTCCGCCTCCTGCGCCTGCGCATCCATATAGAAGGTGACGCCTTTTTCCACGCCGGTGATCATCGCCAGCGGGCTGACCGCGCCAGGACGGATGCCCAGGTTCTCCAGCAGCCGGTCGGCAGAGCCGAAGGACAGGTTGCCGATGCCCAGCTCAGCGCCCAGCGCCTTCAGGTCGATCTCGCGGTCCTGCTGCAGCGTCACCAAGTAGTTCCGCTTCTTCTTGTCCCGCAGGTACAGGTTCTTCAGCCGCAGCGCGTTTTCGCCCGGCACCATGAACTGCGCCTCGACGCCCTTGGCATCCTCCACCGTGCGCAGCGGCACATGGGTATGCAGCTGATAGGCAATGCCCCAATCATCCAGCTGCTTCAGCAGCGCATCCGAGGAGATGGGCAGGCTGTCCTGATAGGCCGATGACGCATCCATGATCTTACTCCGCAAGCCGTTCCGGTTTGCAGCGCAGATCACAAAAAACAGTGCCGGGGCGCAAGAGCTGTTCCGCCCTTCGCGCCCCGTTTTGCGCCATCGCACCGCAGGGCGGGTGCTCAGACCCGCCCCCTGCCATATCACGCCTCGGCGAAATCCGCCCGCCGTGCCTCCTCGTAGTGGTCGAAGTCGGTGCTGAACCAGCCGGTGCCGCGGGTGGCGCTGGCCAGGGTGCTGCACAGATCATCCTGCGCCGACATCGGCAAGAGCGTCTCGAACACGTCCCAGCCCGCGACGCCGTCCTCGGCCTCGAACCCCAGGATC
>JABXIA010000133.1 GCA_013373325.1 Paracoccaceae bacterium | reverse complement strand
GGTTCCGCCGCAGAAATCCCCGTGTCCGTCAGTCGTCGTCTTCGTCAATGCCGCCGATCAGGTGGACATTCTCCACCCCCTGCGGCGCCATGTCATTCATGATGGTGAGGAAGTCGGCCCCCACCAGCCGTTTGCACCGCTCCAGCAGGATCGGCAGCGGGCTGGAAGGTTCCGCCCGCCGGTAATAGCTGATGATGCGGTCCAGCGTGTTGGACACATCCGCATGAGAGTTGATCGCCCCGGGCGCGGATGGCATCGCACGGCCGCCCGCCGCCGGCGCCGCGGCACCGGCCGCCTCCGCGCCGTCCTCTTCGGCCTCATCCCCGGCAGCATCGTCCTCGGCGCTCAAATTGGCATAGGTGCCGATCCGCTTGCCGATCTGCTGCAGGAGCTTGATCAGCGCGCTCAGGTCCGGCCCCTGCCCCGGTGTCTGCTCGTCAAACACCGCAGAGATCGCGCGCACGTTTTCCTCGGCCGTTTTCACCGCCGCCAGCCGCGCCGCAACGATTTCCTCGTCGCTGTCCTGGAACGCCGCGCCGATGGTGGCGCTGTCCGGGATATGCTCCATGCTCTCCGGCGCCGCCATCACCCCTTCGGCGATTTCAATGTCGCGCAGGCAGAACCGGCCAAAGCCGCGGCTTTCGCTCAGCGGCGCCCGGCGCAGCGAGCGGTACAAGGGCGACGCCCCCGCCATCCCGTCCGGCTGGCCGCACAGATCCTGGATGGCATTGATCCGCATCGTCGGATCGCCGTCGTCCTCATCCAGCTCCGGATGGCAGGTCTCCCAGAACTCCTCCAGGCAGCCGCGGATATAGGTGGTCGCATCGGCAAAACCGGGCAGCCCCTCGGAATGCAGCAGCGCATCGCCCAGAAACACCGCCGCGCGCAGATCATGGCTGCGCTCCAGCACCTCCAGCGCTTTCTTCTGAACTTCGCGGTAATCGGGATCAGTGGCTTCGATCGTCTCGTTGCCCACCACCGATTCCTCGCCCGGCTGGGCCGCCAGCTCCATCTCGGTGAAGGCCGGATCGTATTCGAGATTCTCGCCGCTAGGGGCATCATCCCCTTTGGATTGCAGCAATACTGCAGGATCCATCGTTTTTCGCCCCCCTGGGTGCATTCTTTTTTGGTCACGTTCCCGTGTGGTAACGTAACGGAAAGCAGGTGCCACTCTTTTTGAGCCTGGTGGTTAAACCCGCGGAAACCTCAAACAATAACTTGACCCCAACAGAGCCTTATCGCCATCCTAATGTCAAACCTTTTCCAAGCATTCAATAGCGGCTGAATGATGAGTATTGATCGTATTTCTGGCAAGGAAGTCAAAGAGATGGTTCGCGAAGGGGCCAAGAAGCGGATGAGTTTCGCCTTCTGCCTCGACGCCAGCAAGGACCCGCTCCTGATGATCCAGCCGGGTAAGAAACCGGAAACCCTGAAGGCCCCGATGAAGAAAGAGGGCGGCGGCCCGCCCATGGCCTGGGGCACCTATGTGGTGCGCTCCGGCAATATGGAGATGATCTGTGAAAACGCGCCGCAGCGCATGATCACCGAACTCAAGAAATTCCTCAAACGCAACCCGGCCAAGGTCAACGTGCTGTTCTACGATGACGGCGGCAACCTTCTGGACAGCCTCAAGCCCGAGGCCCCGGAGGGCCAGGTGACAGAAGAAGACGCCTCTGACATTTCCGCCTCCGGCATCGACGCCAAGGCCATCGCGCCGCTGAAACGGCGGCTGAAACGGATCCAGCCGCGCATCACCCTTGCGCCCGGCCCCCTGGAGCTGAAACTGAAACGCGCGCTCGCCAAATCCGTCAGCCTGATCAATGACGGCCGCCTGCAGGAGGCCGAGACTATGATCGTGGTGATCGAACGCGCCGTCGCCCGCATCGGCGCCGACCGCGAGGACGAGGCCAAGTCGATGAAACGCGGCCAGCGCGAAATGGACCAGCGCTCGCTCGGCGCTCAGGTCAAACGCGCCCAGTCGCTGCAGGCCAATGTCGCCCGCGCCCCGGGCAAGGTCCGCGACCGGCTGGGCCGCGCCCTGCACGTGGCCGCCCGCCACCTCAAGCGCCGCGACCTCGATTCCGCCCGCGACGCGATGGACAAGATCGAAAAGGCCCTGACCGCCCTGGTCTGACCCCGAACACTGCCCGGCCCGCAGCGGTTGCGGGCCGGGCATCCACCGGACCCCGGAGACCGCGATGCCCATGACCCGCCTGCTGACTGCCCTCGCCCTGACCTGCCTGCCGCTCACCGCAGCGGCGGACACCGGCCCGCTGCGGGTTGAGCTGAACAAGACAGAAGAAATCGAGGGCGGCGGCTGCCGCGCCTTCTTCCTGTTCCGCAACCAGACCGGCAAAAGCTTTGAGGGCTTCGAGATGTCGCTCGCCATCCTCGACGGCCAGGGTGTGATCGACCGCCTGCTGTCGATCGACGCCGCCCCCCTGCCCGTCCAGCGCACCACCCTGAAACTGTTCGAAATCCCGGAAACCGCCTGCAGCAACATCTCAGAGATCCTGCTGCACGACATCACCTCCTGCCAGCCCCAGAACGAGGATCCGATAGACTGTTTCCCGATCCTCGAGCTCGGCTCCCGCGCTGCCGCGCCGCTGGTGAAATAAGCCATGGCCGGAACCTGGGATATGCTCGGCACCGGCGGGCCAGTGATCGTGATCCTGGCGCTGATGTCGCTTCTGTCGCTGACGGTGATTGCCGTCAAACTGATCCAGCTCTGGCCGGTGCGCTCCGGCGGGCAAGCCCGCGAACAGGCGCTGACCCAATGGAAGGGCGGCGACCGCAAGCAGGCGCAGGACAGCATCGCGGACGGCAAGTCCCCTGCCGACCGGGTCATGGCCTACGCCATGCAGGCGCTGCAAGAAGGCCTGCGCGGCCCTTTGCTGCAGGATGAACTACAGCGCCGCGGCAATGAGGAGGTGAGCCGCATGAACTCCCTGATCCGCTTGCTGGAGCTCATCGCCATGGTCTCGCCCCTGCTCGGCCTCCTCGGCACCGTCCTTGGCATGATCCAGTCGTTTCAGGAACTGGAACTGGCGCAGGGCGCCGCAAACGCCTCGGTGCTCGCGGGCGGCATCTGGCAGGCGCTCCTGACCACCGCCGCAGGCCTGCTGGTCGCCATCCCCGCCGCCATCGCCGCAGGGCTTTTCGCAGCCCGCATCGACGCCGCCGCGCAAGCCATCGAAAGCGCCGCCGGCCGCCTGCTGCTGATCGACGGGTCGCGCTGAAAATGGCCGTTTGTCCCCAGTCCCTTGTTCACCGGACCGCATGCGGTCCGGTTCGCGCCCGGCCCCGCCCCCCAGGGCGGGCGCGATTGCGCCCCCCCTCGGACCCGGGCGCGAACCTCCGTAAGGGGATAGCCCCGGGGGCAGCATGACCCTCAACCGGCCCGCCCGCCCCCGCGCCCTGATTTCGCTGGTGCCGATGATCGACGTCATGCTGATCCTCTTGGTGTTCTTCATGGTGACCTCCACCTATCTGAACCTCGACATGATCCCGGCTGTGAAACCCTCCGAAGGCGCTGCAACGGGCGGCAGCCAATCCCCGGCAGGGACCCTGATGATCCGCCTCGGCGCCGATGGCGTGCCAGTGCTGCGCGGCGCGGAACTGGATGCAGACACTCTCCGCTCCACGCTTTCCACCGCCGTCGCAAACGAACCGCTCACACAAGTCGTCATCCTGCCCTCCGGCGCCGCCCAGACCCAGGCGCTGGTCACCGTGATGGACGCCGCCGCCCTGGCCGGCGTCACCCGCCTGCGCGTCCTGCGGCTGGAGGCGGCGCCATGAAACTCAACCGCCCCGCCCGCGGGTCCCATTCCGAAACCATCATCGCCCTCATTGACGTGGTGTTTTTCCTCCTGGTGTTCTTCATGCTGATCGGCCGCATGGACGCCACTGCGCCCTTCGACGTCCGCCCCGCCACCGCTGTCACCGGCCGCGACATGCCCGCCGGCGGCATCACTCTCGCGGTCTCGGCCAGCGGCGACCTGGCGCTTGACGGCCAGTCCATCACCCGCGAGGCCCTCTCCCCTGCCCTATCGGCCCTCCTGGCAGACGATCCGGACCTGCGGCTGCGCATCAACGCCCACCGCACGGCTGAGCTGCGCAATGTGCTGCCACTGGTTGCCGAAGGCGAGGCGCTGGGGTTCAAAGACGTGGTGCTCGTGGTCACCCCGGAAACGGACGGATGAGGCGCATGCCCGCCATATGGGCACTGGGGTTTGCCGCCTCTGCCCTGGTCCACACCGCAGGCGCGGGCGCGCTTCTGATCTCGCTCGCCCCGGACCCGCTGCCGCAGCAGCCTGCGCCCGAAAGCAGCCTCAACCTCCAGGCCCACCGCATCCCCAGGTCAGACGCCGTGCCGCAAACGGCTGAGAGTGAACAGGCCCCTGAAAGCCAAGCCCAAACCCAGGGCCTCGCCGCTGGCAGCATCCCCCAATCCACGGCGCGGCTCAAGGCCCCCGCCGCAGACAGTCTCGAACCCGCAGCAGCCAAGGCTTCTGCAGCACCCCAATCCCAGGCTCCGGCAGACAGGCTTGCCAGTGCGGCCGCCCCGCTCTCCGCCGCGCCGGCCGCGCAGCCGGACACAACCGCGCTTCCGCAGGCTGCGCCCGACAGCCAGCCCAGCCCCGCGGCGCAACCGGATACCGTCCCCCTGCCCGGCGCGGACCCGGATCCGCAGAGCGCCCCGGCCGCCGTTCCCGACGCCCCCCGCATCAAGGCTGCCCTGGCCTTCCAGGGCGGTTCCGGCGATATCGACCCTGTCTCCCTCGCCGCTTTCCAAAGCTTCATGCAGCCCGGCGATGCAGCGGCCGAAGGCGATCCCCTGCGCGATGGCGTTTCCGGCATCCTCGCCGCCGTCCCCTGCGCCCGCCTGCAGGTTGCCTTTGTCCCCGAAACCGCCACGCTGGAGGTCCGCGGCCACCTGCCCGAAGACGGCCTCCGCACCCCGGTGCTGGCGGCGCTGCAGGCCCAGATGGGCACTGACATCACGGTATCGGACCAGATGCGCCTGCTGCCGCGCCCGCAATGCGGCGCGCTGGCGGGCATCTCAAACGTCGGCCTGCCGCAAAGCACCGACCAGATCACCAATCCGCTCTTGGTCGGCAGCGACGCCCACGCCCGGGTGCTCGACTATTCCGGAGGTGAGCGGCTGTTCTTCGACCTCACCGCGCCGGACTACCCATCTTACGTTTATGTGGACTATTTCGACGCCGGCGGCGCGGTGCTGCACCTCTCTCCAAACGAGCTGGTGCCGCTGGCAGAAGCCGCCCCCAAAACCGCCCTGCGCGTCGGCGCCAAGGAGGCCGGAGACCCCGGTCTGCAGATCACTGTCGCGCCCCCCTATGGCCAGGAAATCGCCGTCGCCTTCGCCGCCTCGCACCCGCTTTATCACGGCACCCGTCCCCTCAGCGAACCGGCGGAACCCTACCTCGATTTCCTGCGCGCCCAGGTCACCGCCGCCCGCGCTGAACATGCGGATTTCAAAGGCGAATGGGTCTATTTCCTGATCACCACCCACGCCCCTTGACGCCCAAGCACTCCCTCGCCGGCACGATCGTCCTTTTCCGGGTCAAGGGCTGCGCCAGCAGCCGCGCGGCACGCGCGGTTTACCCTTGACGCGGAAAAGGACGCAACACCATGGAAATGGCGCCTTAAGGGCAAACTTGCCCTTAAGCGCCTCTCAGCAAACGAAAACCCGGCTTTCCCCGCACCCCGCTTGCCCTTCCAGCCCCCGCGCTGTGCGCAGCACAGCGCCGCGCCCAACCGGAGCGGTGCATTTTTCAAATGCACCTGCACGGGCGGGAGCCCTCCCCTGCCCTGCCGGATCAGAAACCGGAAATTACTGGCAGCCGCCCGCGGCCCAGCTCTTCAGCACCTGTTTCAGCGCCCCTCCGAACGGGTGCTGCTTGCCCAGCGACCGCTGCATGTTGAGGCTCAGGTAGGTGTTGCCTTGCGTGCAAAGCCGCTCCCGGGTCCACTGGTGGCAGCTGCTGCAGGTCTGCTCCTTCCAATAGCTGTCCGGCAATCCTTCGATGGGCGGGAACAGCGGCGCCCGCGCCACCGCCTCAGCCAGCGTCAGCCCGGAAATCTCCGGGACGCCGACATCCAAGGGGCTGGCATAGGTCACCGGTCCGGCTTCGCCGGCCGCCGGTGACGGTGCCTGTTCCGCGGCCACCTCAGGCGCCGCAGCAGGCGCCTCGCCGCCCGCCGCCGGATCCTGTCCGGAACCTGCCGCCAGCGCTGCAACCTCGGCCGCGGCCATTTCCGCAAACTGCCCCTCCGGGTAAGCCATCAGATAGGCCTCATAGGCGGCCTTGCTGCCATCCCCCTGGGCCGCCTGGAACATCGCTGTCTCCGCGTCCTGAACCGGGGCAGGCGCCGGCGCGGCCTCTGCCGCGGGCTGGCCTGCCTGCAGCTCCTCCTGCATCAGCTCCGCCAGCAGCGCCCGCGCCTCACCGGCGTATTTGCCATCGCCATAGCCGCGCAGGTACAGCATGATCTGCATCGCGTCGCGCGACGCCTGGATCGAGGCCCAGATCTGCGCTTCCTCAAGCTCGGCAGCGGTCATCGCCGCTTCCGGGGCCGCGGCTGCAAACATGAAATCGCTCACCAGCGAGGACGTGTCCCAGGGCGTCTGCTTGCCGCCGCTCTGCTCCAGAACCGCCCTTCGCACCTGTTTGAAAACCTGTTCGACCGGCGCCCCCGGCACCGTGATTTCACGCGCCAGCGCCTCGGTGAAGGGGCTGTTCTCCCCCTCCCCGTCCAGCGCCACATCACCGGGTGCCGTGGCATAGGCCAGGAAAGTGCCGGTCGGCGCCTTCATTTCCGCCAGGCCGCTTTCGTTCAGGTCGGCCACTGTTTCAAACGGATTGTTGCGGCAGGCGTCCAGGATCACGATGTTGGTGCGGTTGCGGGCCGACGCCATCTGCCGCAGAACCGACTGAGCCTCGATCGCCATCAGATCCAGATCGGCGGCATCCGACAGTGCCACATCCACCGGCAAGAGGTAGTTGCTGCCAAAACTCTGCACCCCGTGGCCGGCATAGTAGAAAAGCCCAGTGGCATCCTCCCCGGCGTTGCGCAGCTTGCGGCCGAACTGGGCAATCGCCCGTTTCATCTCGATCTGCTTGGCGTCCGCCGCCAGGGTCACGTCAAACCCCAGCCCTTCCAGCGTCGCGGCGATCAGCCGGGCATCGCGCACGGGATTGTCCAGCGCTGAGACGGCACCATAATTCGAGTTGCCGATCACCAGCGCCAGCCGTTCCCCGGCCAGGGCCCAGCTTCCCCAGAGGGACGCCGCAGCCGCCAGCAGGACCATCCGGACCCGGATCATCAAAACTTGCACGTGTCTGCTCCACTTCTCGCCGCAGCACCTGCACTGCCGGGCATCTGTATCATTCTTAACGGTATTTGGTTACCAAACTATCGCGTCCCTTGCACCCGGCAGCAAGACTGCTGTTAGTTTGGGCGCATCGCTTCCTGCCCGGTCCTGGTGCCGGGATGTCCCTTTTCAGCAACCCGGATGGCTGCCGCATGTTTCGCATAACCCTCTCAATAATAACACTTTTTCTTCTTTTCATTCGCCCCGCCGTGGCCGCCGGCCCGTTTGAGGGCGGCTGGCAGCTGACCCCCGAATCCTCTGCCATCAGGTTCATATCGATCAAAAAGGGCAGCATTGCGGAATCCAGCCGCTTTGCCGCCTTCTCCGGCAGCATCTCGGAGACGGGCGAAGCGAGGATCCACATTGCGCTGGACTCCGTCGACACCTCCATCGACCTGCGTAATGTGCGGATGCGGTTCCTGTTCTTTGAAACCTTCACCTACCCCGAGGCGGTGATCACGGCGCAGATCAGCCCGGATCAGATCGCCGGTCTGGCTGCCGTGCAGCGCAAGCAGATCGACCTGCCGGTCACCCTGTCCCTGCATGGGGTCACTGCCGGGCTGACCATTCCTGTCGCGGTCACCCTGCTGAGCGACACCCGTGTTGCCGTGGCCACCGTGCAGCCGGTGATTCTCAAGCTGGATGATTTCAATCTGACCCCCGGCCGCGAGAAGCTGGAAGAGGCGGCCGGTGTCACCATCACCCCCGTCGGCCTGGTCAGCATGGACCTGATGTTTGAGCGCGGCGGCGCTGGCAGCGCATCTGTCCCCGCGGGGACAGTCACCGCCGGCGCCTCTGCCGCGCTGGAAGCGAGCGGCGATTTCAGCCGCGAAGCCTGCACCGGGCGGTTCGAAATCCTGTCGCAGGGCCGCAGCGTGAACTTCGCCCCTGCCACCGCGCGGCTTGATGCCAATTCCCGCGACTTCCTGAACAGCCTGTCGGACATCATCCGCCGCTGCCCCGGCATGGTGGTTGAGGTCGGCGGCCATACCGACAGCCAGGGCAAGGCCGCCTGGAACATGACGCTGAGCGAAAAGCGCGCGGCCGCGGTGAACCAGTATCTGCAGCAGAAAGGCATCCCTGCAGAGCGGCTGGTCGCGGTCGGCTATGGCGAGACCGCGCCGCTGGTCTCCAACGACACGGCGCAGAACCGGGCCAAGAACCGGCGGATCGAGTTCAAGGTTTTGAACTGAACACCCGGCCACACCTGAAAATCCAGAGCTGTCCCCGCGGGGACAGCCGCAGAAACCAACCAAAGGCCCGGCCCCAAGCCGGGTTTTTTTTGTTTCGCCACTGGGATCCACAAGACGTTTTCCCGCCTTGTCCCCGCGGGGACAGTTCGCCATTCCAGCTGCGGCGGCGGGCAGTTCTGCCCGCTTTCTGCCTGGGTGTCCCCGCGGGGACAAACCGCATTTCTCTGCGGATCAGCCCGGTTTCAACCGGCTGTCCCCGCGGGGACAGGCTGGCGGCATGACGCGCCACGGCCTGCGGAATGGCTGAAACCGGGTGCTTATGGCAGGGGGCATACCGCCCGCCAAACGGGTTCGGCTGCACCGCAGAGCAGGCGGCACCGTCCGCGGCCTGCCGCATCCGGGGTTTTGTCCCCGCGGGGACAGTGGGGGAAACAGGCTCAAACAAGCTTATTAGACACCGTTTCCTGTCCCGCTTCCCGCGGTCAGCCCGGCCTGTCCCCGCGGGGACACTTGCGGAAAACCCTGTCCGCGCGGCCGCCAGACACCAAAAAAGCCCGGCATCTCTGCCGGGCTTTCCTGATTTTGCACTGCTGTCCCCGCGGGGACAGTTGCGTCAGCTGTCCTCTTCGAGGGCAGCAAAAAACGCCGCGATGGCGCCTTCCAGCTTGTGCCGGTCGATCCCCGAGAAGTCACGCTCCATCGCCATTTCGATCTTGCCGTCACGGGCCTGGCACCGGACTGTCCCCGCGGGGACAGTGCAGCGAAGGGTGGTCTTGGCAACACCAGGGCGCGGTGCGGCGGGGGTGCGGGGGGCGTTCTTGCGCTTGCCTTCGGCAAAGCTGCGCAACACGTCCAGCTCCGCCTCCTCGGTTGCGGGCTGCACCCGCGCCAGCATATCGCGCAACACCTGGGCGTTCATCGCATCCGCCTCCAGCCGCTTTTTCAGCTCCAGCCCCAGCGCCCGGGGAATCGATTCGGCGAACTTCAGATCATCCCCGACCGCCTTCAGCACCTGGGCGAAATGGCGGATATAGACCCGCTTCTGGCGGCCGGCAGAGGCGTAAAGATCGTTGACCGCATCCTCGATGGTCTCCGCACCGGTCTGCGTATCCTCGGCATAGCGCAACGCCAGCAGCGCCATTTCGGCAAAGGAGATGTCGCGGCGCACCAGGTTCTCGTCCACCATCCGGCGGTAGAGGGTCTGCAGCGAGTCGCCATTGGCGACCAGCCCCGCGGGGATATGCGCATAGCTGTTGTCGCCGGTTTCGTTCAGCAGCTCCCAATAGGCCTTCATCCGGCGGTAGCCCTGGATCAGCTCGTACTGGCCGTTTTCCTTGGGCTCGACCCGAATCGGGTTCGAAAGCCCGACCGCTTTGATCGACGCCTTCAGCTCCTCCAGGTCCGGATCGCGGTCCTCCTTGCGGTCGCGGATCAGCTTTTTCATGCTGATCATGCCAATCGGAATCCGGTCGACAACCAGGCCCAGTTTCTTCAGCCGCACGAACTCATGCGCCAGCCGGTCGTTTTCGGCGCGGATCTTTTCCTCTGCCTCCGCCCGGCTGCGCAGCGCATCCGCGTTCTCGGAGATCGCGGTGGCCATCGGACCGCGGCGCGGTTCCGACGGTTTGCGCATCCGCTGGTCCGGCTTCTGGACGGCTGTCTCCGCGGGGACGGATTTTGTTTCAGAGGGGGTATTCGGTTCAGTCGGGAAGTCGATGTCGAAGACTCTGCGTTTGCTCATGCCTCATCCTCCAGTTTTTCCCAGGCTTCCAGCGCGTAGGCCTTGAACTCGTCATAGGCCTGATCAAACGACGCCCGCGCACGCCGCCAGGTTTCGCGTGTCATATCCCGGTAATCGATTTCGTAGATGGAACTCAGGAAGCGGCCCGATTGTTCGACTGCGCGGGTCATCTCGATCGGGTGCTCAGTCATTCTACCCTCAAAAACCTTCATAAATGCCGAACGCATCGCACGGTGCAAATCGTTACCGCTTTCGTAACGGGTCAGAAGGAAGCGGACGTCCTGGAAAAACTTGGGCAAGGCAAATGTCCCCGCGGGGACAACGCCGTTAAAGGCGGACAAATCCTCCAGCGCCTCAGACAGCTGGCCGATGAAGGAGGTGGTGGAGTCATATTCCCAATAGCCGGGGCCGGAGGGGATATAGAGCATGTCTGCAGCAAAGACCGCGTTCATCGACTGGTAGCCGATGGCGGGCGGGCAGTCGAAGATCATCAGGTCGTAGTCCTCGGCCGGGAGCTGGTCGAGGTAGCGGGAGACCGCGGCGAAGAACGACCATTCCGGGTTCAGGTGGCGGTACTGGGCGGAGGCGAATTCCACGAAGGCCGCGTTGGCGCAGGACGGGATGATGTCGATGGTCGGCCAGCTGGTGGGTTTCACAAAGTCGCTGACCCGCAGGTCCTGCAGACCCATGCCGGTGATCGCCTCGGGCAGCTGGCGCTGGGGCAGGGCGGTGCCGGACTCGGCGCCCTGCGAGGCGGCATTCATCCGCTCGGTCTCGCGCACCAGGTCGCGGGCCATGATGCCCCAGACGGTGTAATCCTCGGTGACGTCGCTGAGGCCCATGGAGTGGGAGAGCGTCGCCTGGGGGTCGAAGTCGACACACAGCACCCGGTAGCCGTCCAGCGCCGCGGCATGGGCGAAATGCAGGGCAACGGTGGATTTGCCAGCGCCGCCCTTGAAGTTGGAGATCGCCACCCGCAGCGCCCGTTTCCCCGCGGGGCGCTTGGGCAGCAGAGACTGGCGGTTGATCTTGATGCGGCGGCGCAGCTCGTTGATCTCCTCCAGCGAATACCAGCGCTGGCGGCCGTCCTCCTCCACATGGCCCTGGGGCAGGGAGGGATCGGCGGAGAGCCGTCCCCGCAGGGTCGACTGGTTGACGCGGAAGATCAGCTCCGCCACTTCCCAGGAGGAGAACCGGCGCAGGGTCTTTTCCATTTCGGGGGAGAAGGTCTGCTGGCGGATCCAGCTTTGCATTTTCAGGGATTGGGCCTGCATCTTGGACAGGTCTTCGTGCGTAAACATCGCTGCTCCTTAGCCTCACACGGTGTTGTTTTTTGAAAGCGTCCATTTCTGCAGGACGCTAATTCAGCCTCAATATCCATTTACGCCGAATTTGCAAAAAACGCAAAAGCAAATATGTTTGGAAAGAGCGTCCTGTCCCCGCGGGGACACATCTGCAAAAGGCCCAGTGAAATAAGGGCAGGGGCGATTCGGACGGCTGGCGCCAAACGATTCGTTTCATTGGGTTTTTCTGGTGTTTGGAGACCAGATTTAGGGGGACACCCCGAAGACGGACACAGCAGATTGGGGGACATTTCGGCGCTAATAGGGGACATCCAAGGTGTCACCCAATACCATAGATACCAATTTTTCTTTCGAAAAAGGGATTGGGTTTGAATTGAATTCCCGCCAGCGCTTGACAGAATCGGAATTCCGGACGCAAATCAGGTACAACAAACAAATAGCGTTGAGTTCAGGGCAAACCGGCCAGCGCATTTCCCGGCAAGCGGCCCGGGAGCACTTGAGGCAGCATATCCCGGCCCAGGAGGGCAGGGAGGGAGAAACGGGGGCAGCAATGCTTGC
>JABXIA010000374.1 GCA_013373325.1 Paracoccaceae bacterium | reverse complement strand
GGGATGCGGGTGTTTTGCTCATGCCCGTGCCATAGAGCATTCCGCCGTCTTGCGAAAGCGGGCATTCGCGGGCAGGAAGGGGCATGGCATTCAAATCGCATATGGACAAGGCGCTGGCTGAGGCGCGGGCGGCGGCAAAGCGCGGCGAGGTCCCCGTGGGCGCCGCACTGATCGCGCCGGACGGGCGGGTGGCGGCGCTGGCGGGCAACCGCACCCGCGAACTGAACGACCCCACCGCCCACGCCGAAATCCTGACCATCCGCGCGGCCTGTGCGGCTTTGGGCAGCGAACGCCTCACTGGATACGACCTCTATGTGACGCTGGAGCCCTGCGCGATGTGCGCCGCCGCCATCGCCGCCGCCCGCATCCGCCGGGTGTACTACGGCGCCGCTGATCCCAAGTCCGGCGGCGTGGCGCATGGCGCCTGCGTGTTCTCCCATCCGCAGGTGCATCACGCGCCTGAGGTTTATGAGGGGATTGCTGAAGGCGAGGCCAGCGCGCTGCTCAAGGAATTCTTTGCCGGCAAACGCTGATCAAATCGCCGGTGACGTGCCGTCGCTTGGCTTGCCGGTTGCGTCTGTAGGTCAAGTGTCCTAGGTTGCATTTAGGTCAAACGTCCTAGGGGTGGGAATGCAACAGCCGGCAACCAAAGACAGGATCGCAGAGGCCGCGGACCAGCTGTTCTATGAACGCGGGTTTGAGGCCACGTCGTTTGCGGATATCGCTGCGGCTGTCGGCATCTCGCGCGGCAATTTCTACTATCATTTCAAGACCAAGGACGAGATCCTTGAAGCGGTGATCGCGCGCCGCTTGGCTGCAACCCGCACCATGCTGAACGCTTGGCAGGCCAATGGCGCCGGTCCTGAGCAGCGGGTCATCTGCTTTATCCGCATCCTGATCGCCAACCAGGCCAAGATCACCCTCTACGGCTGTCCGGTCGGGACACTGGTTGCGGAGCTTGGCAAGCTGAACCATGCGGCGCAGGATCAGGCCAATGCGGTTTTCACCCTGTTCCGGAGGTGGCTCTGCCGCCAGTTCGTAGAGCTGGGCTGCGGCACGGAATCGGATGCCCTGGCTATGCACCTGCTGGCGCGCAGCCAGGGGGCGGCGGCGCTGGCGCAGGCATTTGGCGATGTGGAATTCATCAACCGCGAAGTGGCGCTGATGCGGGACTGGCTCAAGTGTCAGCTGCCACAGGATCATCCCCGTTAATATGCATCACAGGAGACAAACATGTTTTTCATTTTGCTGACATTTGCCGCGCAGAAAGACCGCCTGGCCGAATTTCTGGACGGCCACAAGGCCTGGCTTCAGCAAGGGTTCGAGGACGGGGTGTTCCTTGCTGCTGGGTCAATGACTGACGGTGAGGGCGGCGCAATCCTCGCCGTGGGCGAAAGCGAGGAGGCTCTGTTTGCCCGCGTGGCGCAGGATCCATTTGTGTCGGGCGGCGTGGTCGAGCCGGAGATCATCGGCGTGGCGCCGACCATGATGGATCCCCGGCTTGATTTCCTGCGGGCCGGCGAATGAGCCGCTTGTACACCGCTCCTGATGGACATCCCCGTTGCGCCTGGGCCGCCTCGGCGCCCGATTTCCTGCGCTATCACGTCGAGGAATGGGGCTACCCGGTGGGCGACGATATCCGCCTGTTTGAGAAGGTCTGCCTCGAGAGTTTCCAGTCCGGGCTGAGCTGGCGGACTATTCTCGACAAGCGCGAAAACTTCCGCGCCGCCTTTGCCGGGTTCGATTTCAACGAGATGGCGAAGTTCGGCGCGAGGGACGTGGAGCGGCTCTTGCAGGACAAGGGCATCATCCGCCACCGCGGCAAGATCGAGGCGGTGATCAACAACGCCGCCCGCGCGCAGGAGCTGGTGGCGGAGGCGGGGTCCCTCGCCGCGTTTTTCTGGAGCTATGAGCCGAACCCGGAAGACCTGCCGGAGCCGCAGACCGCCTCCACCAGCCCCGAATCCGTGGCGCTGTCCAAGGCGCTCAAGAAACGCGGCTGGAAATTCGTCGGGCCGACCACGGTTTTTGCTTTAATGCAGGCGATGGGGCTGATCAACGACCACGCCCGCGGCTGCATCTGCCGGGAGAAGGCGGCTGCAGCCCGGCGGAGCTTTACCGCGCCGCAGATGAAACCGGCGGCCTGAAATCTGTCCGCGCCCGGCCGGCCCGGCGCCCCGCCCAACGGGAGCGGATCTGCACCGCAGATCCGTCGACGGGCGGGAGGGTCCCGCCAGCCTGGAGGCGTCAGATCTCGATCGCCGTCATCACTCCCGGCTCGATCACTTCCACACCCGGCAGCCCCTCGATCAGATCCTTGGCGTCCTGCTCCAGGACCGGGAAGCTCTTGTAGTGGCAGGGAATCACCGTCTTGAAGTCGAAGTACCGCTTGGCCGCGTAGGCCGCCTGTTTCATGTCCATGGTGAAATGGCCGCCCGCCGACAGGATGCCCACGTCCGGCTTGTAGTAATCTCCCATCCAATCCATGTCGGCCATGATCGCGGTGTCGCCGGACAGATAGACCGTCTTGCCCTCCGCCATCAGCATGTAGCCCACTTCCGAACCGCCGGTGCGCAGCCCGTCCTGGGTGTTGAAGGTGGAGCTGTGCGAGGCCGGCACCATCGCAACCTTGACCCCGCCCAGGTCCACCGTGCCGCCCTTGTTGAAGCCGGTGGTCTGCCCACCCGCGGGCTCCCCCCCCAGGCCCCGCAGGTC
>JABXIA010000001.1 GCA_013373325.1 Paracoccaceae bacterium | reverse complement strand
GGTTGAGATTTCCTATGTCACCCTGCATGTGGGGGCGGGCACCTTCCTGCCGGTGAAGGTGGAGGATGTGACCACCCACCGGATGCACGCGGAATGGGGCAAGGTGAGCGAAGAGGCCGCGGCTGAAATCGCGGCCACCAAGGCCGCAGGCGGGCGGGTTATCCCGGTCGGCACCACAGCGCTGCGGCTGATCGAAAGCGCGGCCAGGGACGGCCGGATCCACCCCTGGGAAGGCGACACCGACATCTTTATCTACCCGGGGTTCGCGTTCCAGGTGGCGGATGCGCTGATGACAAACTTCCACCTGCCGAAATCCACGCTGCTGATGCTGGTCTCAGCGCTGATGGGGCAGGAAGAAATCCGCAAAATCTATGCCCATGCCGTTGAAAACCGCTACCGGTTCTTCTCTTATGGCGATGCGTCGCTTTTGATCCCGGCTTAGGCGAATACTTCTTAGAATTGCGGCAGAAAAAAGCAGATAAGCGCCGCAACTGCGGAACCCTGCAGGCGCGCAAAGGGTTCATCAAACTGAAATCGGAATCGGCGATACCGGCCCGGCGGGCTTGATCGGCCGGACATAACAAACAAAGGTGTTGGCAGCCCGTCCCGTTGTGGAGGGCTGCTTTGCTTTCGAAGGAGGCATGAAATGCTGCAGGTGCTGTCGAGCGCATGGGCGCTGTTGCTGGGGGTTTGCTTGCTGATGGTGGGCAACGGCCTGCAGGGCACCATGCTGGGTGTGCGCGGCGAGCTTGAGGGCTTTTCGACCTTCCAGATGTCGATTGTGATGGCGGCCTATTTTGTGGGCTTCCTGGGCGGTTCGCGGCTGGCGCCGGAGATGATCCGCCGGGTCGGCCATGTGCGGGTGTTTGCGGCGCTGGCCTCCTTCATCTCCGCGGTAATGATCCTCTATCCGCTGATGCCGAACACCATTGCCTGGGCGCTGGGGCGGATGATCATCGGCTTCTGCTTCTCGGGCGTGTATGTGACCGCCGAAAGCTGGCTGAACAACGCGGCTGACAACACCAACCGCGGCAAGGCGCTGTCGCTCTATATGATCGTGCAGACCATCGGCATCATTGCCGCCCAGATGATGATCCAGATCGGCGACCCGGCCGGCTATGAGGCGTTCATCATCGCGTCGATCCTGGTTTCTGTCTCCTTCGGGCCGATCCTCTTGTCGATCTCGCCGACGCCGGCCTTTGACACCACCAAGCCGATGACCCTGCGCAAGCTGTTTGAAACCTCGCCGCTGGGCTGTGTCGGCATGTTCCTACTCGGCGGCGTGTTCTCGGCCCAGTTCGGGATGAGCGCGGTTTACGGCTCTGCCGCCGGGCTGACGCTGTGGCAGCTGTCGGTCTTTGTCTCCACCTTCTATGTGGGGGCGATGCTGCTGCAGTATCCGCTGGGCTGGCTGTCGGACCGAATGGACCGCCGTTTCCTGATCCTGGGGGCCGCCCTTGCCGGCGGCACCGGCGCGGTGATCGGGTTCCTGTTCGGGATGGAGTTCAAGATGCTGCTGGTGGCCGCCTTCTTCATCGGCGGGCTGTCGAACCCGCTCTATTCGCTGCTGATCGCCTATACCAACGACTACCTGGAGCATGACGACATGGCGGCGGCTTCCGGCGGGCTGATCTTCATCAACGGGCTGGGCGCTATTGCCGGGCCGCTGATCACCGGCTGGCTGATGGAGGATGCGGTGTTCGGGCCTGCGGGGTTCTTCACCTTCATCGGTGCGCTGATGTTTGCGATGGCCGCCTATGCCGCCTACCGTGCGACGCAGCGTGCAGCGGTGCCTGTCGATGAAACCGGCAGCTTTGCCGCGATGTCGCCGACGGCAACGCCGGTGGCGGTGGAGTTTGCCCAGGAATACGCCATCGAAAGCGAACTGGAGGAGCAGGAAACTGCCCAGGAAACAGTTTGATTGCGCTAACCAGCCGGAATTGTGAGGATTATTTCACACAATGGGCTTGTCTGACGCAATTTGTGACCCAAGGTTACTTGTAAAGGTAATGTAAAATGGCCTGAAGTTAGGGTCAGGAAAAACTTGGAGTTACGACCGATGGCTGGTCCCGAAGAGATACTTGCATTCTGGCTCGACAAAGTCGGGGAGAAGGGATGGTATCTGCAGGATGACGCGCTGGATCAGGAGATCCGCGACACGTTCCAAAGCACATGGGAGGCGGCCTGCGAAGGCCGGTTCTCCTTCTGGCTGACGTACCCGAGCGGCACGCTGGCCTACATCATTCTGATGGACCAGTTCCCGCGCAACATGTTCCGCGGCGAGGGCCGGGCCTTTGCTTCGGACCGGGCGGCCCTGTCGGCGGCCAAGATCGCCATCAACAAGAACTGGGATCTGAAGATCGACGAGCCGGCGCGGCAGTTCTTCTATCTGCCGCTGATGCATTCCGAAAACCTGTGTGATCAGGAACGGTGCATCCGGCTGATGATGGAGCGGATGCCGCAGAATGGCACCAGCAACCTGCTGCATGCCCGCGCCCACCGCGAAGTGATCCGCCAGTTCGGCCGCTTCCCCTACCGCAACGAGGCCCTGAGCCGGGCCAGCACCAGCCCGGAACTGGCCTATGTGCAGGCCGGCGGCTACGGCGAGACCGTGCGGCAGATGCAAGCGGCCGGCTGACGCCGGCGCAGACAAAAGTTTGAAACGCCGTGCCCTGACCCGGGCGCGGCGTTTTCTTTTACCGGGCGGCAGGCGCCGACCCGAGCCGGTACGCAGCGGGTCAGCTGCCAGGCGGGGCGCAGGCCGCGCCGCCGTCCTTCAGCCCCGGCACGGCGCTGATCAGGCGGGCGGCAAGCTCGGCAGCGCCTGCGCGGGCCGCCTCAGCCGCGGCCTGCTGCGGCAGGCCGCGCATCTCAGACAGGCTGTCCTGGATCTGCGCCAGACGGTGCTCCAGCTGTTCCAGCCGGACGGCGGGTGCGGTGCCTGTTCCATCCTGAAGGGCCGCGCGGAGGCTGGCCGTTTCTTCCTGCAGCCCTGCCACGGCGGTGCGCAGCGGCGTCACACGGTCCGCGATGGCCGCGGCATTGGCAGTGACGCCCCCGGCGGCATCCATCAGCTTCCACCCCAGGAACAGGCAGAGCGCCAGTAGGATCAGCGTGGCGTTCAGGAGGGCCTTGGCGAGGTCGATCAGGTTTTTTGTCATGCGGGTCCTGTCCTGCGCGGTGGATTGCAGAAAGCTTCCGGCCTATGCTGGCCCGGAAGTGCCCGCGCTGCCAAGCGGAAACCTGCCGGAAAATGCATGGCCGCTATGCCGCAGCAGTGGGTGATTGCAGTGCAGCGAAAACTAGTTTAACGGTAAACTAGTTTTGGAACCTGTTCGAGGGCGAGGGAGCAACATGGCCGCACAATCTTATGACTTGATCGTAATCGGCGCCGGGCCGGGGGGCTATGTCGCCGCCATCCGTGCGGCACAGCTGGGTCTGAAGACCTGTGTGGTCGAACGCGAGCACCTGGGCGGCATCTGCCTGAACTGGGGCTGCATCCCGACCAAGGCGCTGCTGCGGTCGTCAGAAGTGTTCCACCTGATGGAGCGCGCCAAGGATTTCGGCCTGAAGGCGGAAAACAGATGTTT
>JABXIA010000122.1 GCA_013373325.1 Paracoccaceae bacterium | reverse complement strand
TCAACAACCGCGACTCGATGAAGGAATCGACCGGCCATGGCTCCCCCTTGCCCCACATGGTGCATGGCGGTCCGGGCCGTGCCGGCGGCGGCGAGGAGATGGGCGGCGTGCGCGGCGTCAAACACTACATGCAGCGCACCGCCATCCAGGGCTCGCCCGACATCCTGTCCGCGATTGGCGACAAATGGGTCCCCGGCGGCACCGAGATCGAAGGCCCCGCGCACCCCTTCACCCGCAAGTTCGGCGAGCTGTCCATCGGCGAGACCCTGCACACCGCACCGCGCACCGTCACGCTGGAGGACATCGAGACCTTCGCCCATTTCACCGGCGACACCTTCTATGCCCATATGGACGACGACGCCGCCAAGCGGAACCCGTTCTTCCCGGGCCGCGTGGCACACGGGTACCTGCTCCTGTCCTTTGCCGCAGGCCTGTTCGTGCAGCCGGACGAGGGCCCGGTTCTGGCCAACACCGGCCTCGACAATCTGCGCTTCATGAAGCCCATTTCGTCAGGCGAAAGCATCAAGGTCCGCCTGTCGGTCAAGAAGAAGACTCCCCGCAACGAGGAATACGGCGAGGTGCGCTGGCACGTGACCTTGACCAATCAGGATGATGAGATCGCGGCGGAATATGAACTGCTGACCATGAACGCCTTCTGACTTGCGCAAAAGCGGCAGGCTGCGGTAACGCAGCCGTGCGCCCGGACTGGCCTATCCAGTCCGGGCGTTCTATATTTATCCCCATGAACGAACAGCATAACCCTTGGTTTGACGCCACTGTCCAACAGCTGAACGACCCGCAGAACCAGCGGGTCTGGTCGGTCATTGTTTCGCTGTTCGGCGATCTGGCCCAGGACAAGGGCGCCCAGATCAGCGGCGGGGCGCTCACGCGCATCATTACCCCGATGGAGATCAAGCCCGAGGCCATCCGCGTGGCCCTGCACCGGCTGCGCAAGGACGGCTGGATCGAAAGCGCGCGCGCAGGCCGCGCCTCGGTCCACTACCTGACAGAATACGGCCGCAAGCAATCCGCCGCGGTCACCCCGCGGATCTATGAACGCCGCGCGGCGGCACCAGGCGAATGGCACTTGCTGATCGCAGAGGACGGCGCCGGCCAGGCCACCCTGGATGAGGTTCTGATGCTGCCCAGCTACGTGGCGGTCAACCGCACCACCGCTCTCGGCCGCGGTCCTGTGCCGCAAAACCTGGATGATCTGCTTGCGGCGGGCGTCAGCTCCATTGCGGTGCCTGATTGGCTGAAATCACGCCTGTTCCCGGACCACCTGTGCCAGGCCTGTGCCGCCCTGCAGCGGGACCTGCAGCAAATCTCTGCACCGCCCGCCGTCCTGACGCCGGTGCAGACCGGCACCTTGCGGACCCTGATTGTGCACCGCTGGCGCCGCGTGGTCCTGCGCCACCCGGATCTGCCGTCCGGTTTCCACCCGGCGGACTGGACCGGCGAGTCCTGCCGCGCCCTGGTGTTTGCCCTGCTGGACAAGCTGCCGCGTCCGGATCTGGCGGCCCTCGACAGCCTGTCCGAATAAGCACTGCCGCCATCCGTCCGCACGCGCCGCAACAGCCGCCCTGATGGATCGCACCCGGCCCCAGGCGCAACCAACCCGCTGAAAAATATATAGAAATCCCATAACTGCGAAAAATCTCAGAAGAATCTGGGATTCTTCCGCTTTTCTGCTTGACCCGGCTGGCGGCATTCCGTAAATCGCCACCACACAGAGCGGCGGAGTAGCTCAGTTGGTTAGAGCAGCGGAATCATAATCCGCGTGTCGGGGGTTCAAGTCCCTCCTCCGCTACCACCCTCCCCATACCTTCGAATCAGATCGAAACTTCGGCACTCAAGCGGCCCTTGATTTCAACCTGCATACATCCGGCCCCGATTTGCGCGTCCCGGATCAAGCATAGCACGGTGCCGCACGCTTAAAACCGGATGCGCTGCCAAGGGCCTGGACGTCCCCCGAAAACCTCCGTTCCGTGAATGCGGTCCAGTTCAGGCGATTGCCGGATCATGGCGCAGTGCGCCCTCCTCGGCGCCGGGCTGCCGCTGTTTCGCCGCTTGGCTTGCACCCCGAAGATCAACCAGGCCTGGGTGCACTCAAGGCCTCCCAGTCCAGGCCAAACTTGTGCAGGTATTTACGCAACCGGTCGGCGTCATTCTGGGTCTTCCGCTTGCGCCGCGAGGCTGAAAACAGGGTGCGGCCGGCCGCGCTCAGGCTGGGCGATTGCCGGCACACACGCACAACATTGGCCAATTGCACCACATCGAAAGGATCAATATCCGCGGCAGCCGCTCCTGCAACCTGCTCCACCAGCCTGGCATCCGTATCCGAGCTGGAAGCCCGCCAGCCCGCCTGCAAGGCGCAGATTTCCCCGTCGACCATCGCCCGGGTGATCCTGCCGCGCGGCGCCAGGGTGCAAAGGCGCCGGACAGATCCGCTGAAGTCCCGGAAATTTCCGGGCCAGTGCGTGCCCGGATCCATGGCGAACCGCAGGAATTTCTCTCGCGCATCAGCGTTAAAGCCGACCTGAACGCCCAGCGCCCGCTCCGATCGCGCCAGTTCAAACACCAGATTTGCCTCGATATCCTCCCGGCGCGCGCGCAGCGGCGGCAGGCTGAAGCTCCACATGTTCAGCCGCGCCAGCAGGTCCGGGCGGAATTTGCCCTCCGCGCACAGCTGATCCAGCGCGCGGCTGGCGCTGGCAATGACCTGAAAGCGGCTGGTGATTTCATGATCTGATCCCAGCGGATAATAGCGCCCCGTTTCAATAGCATGCAGAAGGATCGCTTGCATGCTTAGGTTCAGTTCATCCACCTCGTCCAGAAACAGAACCCCGCCGTCAGCCTCGCGCAGCAACCCGCTGCGCTCGGACCCGGCTTGGCCCAGATAGCTGCGGCGCTGGCCGAACAATGTGGCCATCGCGTCAGACCCGTTCAAAGTGGCGCAATTGACATGTACCAGCCGCCCCTTCACCCGGCGCCGGTCCAGCTTGAGGTTATAGATGCGCTCCGCCAGTTCGCTTTTGCCGGTGCCGGTTTCGCCCAGCAGCAGGATCGGCTCATCAGAGCTGCCCGCCACCAGCTCGACCCGGTCTATCAGGGCGTTATAAGCCGGATTCGCCGTCCCGATCCCGCCTTTCAGCTGATCGCTGTACTCCCGCGACAGCTGGTCGAACCGCTGCTGCAGCGCATTATAGCGGCTGAGATCCAAGTCAATGACGTCGAATTTCGCAGCGGTTTCCTCCGGTCCGGGCGGGCCGGTCTGGATCAGCCGGGCGGGCACATGGCGGCTTTCGGTCAGCAGGAACCAGCAAATCTGCGCCACATGGGTGCCGGTCGTGAGATGCACATGGTATTTCTCCCGGTCCTCATCAAAACCGTACCCCCGGGCGAAATCGAACAGCTTGCCGTAGACCTCCTGAAAATCCCAGGGATCGTCCAGATTCAGCTCTTGCAGCAGAACCTCCGTGCCGGGCGAGGCTTCCTCAACTTCGCGTTTCACCTGATGGGCTAGGCGGTTGAACTTGATGTCAAACAGCAGTTCCAGCCGATCCACGTGGAAGCTCTCATGCTGAACGAGGCTGAGCGTCGGGCGCCAGCGCCGTTTTTTGCCCATGTCGAGCTGGGTTCCAAGAAAGCCGATAATGACATTTCGCATTCACTTATCCATTCAGATAAATCTATATATGCTCAGATAGCATGACCAGAGACGCACTTCCACAAAAATCCAATTACCCTTTCATTATCAGCACATTATACGGATTTTCCATTTTTCTCGATCGCCAGCCCATCGCATGGCAAAACACTCTCATAAACAGAGAAGGACGAGGAAAATGGCAAACAAATCCGTGTTTGCATCGCTGAAGGGCCGGCTGCCGCCAAAAGCGGACGCCCATAACGCCGCTGGCGCGCCGGCCTACTCCTGCACTGGCGAACATGCGCTGGCGCAGGCAGCGATGACCGGCACCTTCGGCGGCCTGTTCTACCGGGATGCCCAGGCGGAGCTGGAGTTTGCCGTCGCCGCGGCCGAGGCCGTTCCGGCAGAGTTCCTGGCCCGGACCGCTGTCTATGCCCGCACCCAAGGGCACATGAAGGACATGCCGGCGGTGCTGCTGGCGGTACTGGCGCGCCGCAATCCGGTGCTGTTCCGCGCGGTCTTTGGCCGGGTGGCAGACAACAGCAAGATGCTGCGCAGCTTCGTGCAGGTGGTCCGCTCCGGCCAGACCGGGCGCAAATCGCTGGGCTCGGCGCCCAAGGCGATGGTGCAGGACTGGCTGAACACAGCGTCCGACCGGACGCTGCTGCAGGCCAATATCGGCAACGATCCGTCGCTGGCGGATGTGATCAAAATGGTGCACCCGAAACCGGCCAGCCCGGAGCGGGAGGCGCTGTTTGCCTGGATCGTCGGGCGGCCGTGCAATGCGGCACGGCTGCCACAGGTGGTGCGGGACTGGATGGTGTTCAAGGAAACCGGCAAGGGGCCGGTGCCGGATGTGCCGTTCCAGATGCTGACCCAGCTGCCGCTGACACCGCAGCACTGGGCGCAGATCGCCCGCCAGGGCTCCTGGCAGATGGTCCGGCAGAACCTGAACACCTTCCACCGCCACGGCGTGTTCGAGGTGCGCAAGAACGCGGACTGTGTTGCCGCCCTGCTGCGCGCGCCAAAGGCAATCGCCAGGGCACGGGTGCTCCCGTACCAGCTGATGGCGGCTGCGCAGAACGTTGTGCCGGATATGCCTCCGCAGATCGTGGATGCGCTGCGTGACGCGATGGAGATTGCGGTCGCCAATGTGCCCCAGGTAGCGGGCCAGGTTGTGGTGTGCCCGGATGTGTCCGGCTCGATGAGCTGGCCGGTAACGGGCCACCGCCCGGGGGCAGCTTCGGCGGTGCGCCACGTGGACGCGGCCGCCCTGGTTGCCGCAGCCTTTGCCCGGGTGAACCGCGGCTGCCAGGTGCTGCCATTCGATCTGGAAGTGCGCGATGTGCGGCTTCAGGCACGCGATACAGTGCTGACCAATGCCGAGCGGCTTGCCGCGCTCGCAGGCGGCGGGACCAACTGCTCGGCGCCGCTGAAATGGCTGAACAGCCGCGGCCGGGCTCCGGATCTGGTGGTCTTTGTCTCCGACAACCAATCGTGGGCAGATGCCCGCGGCGGACGTCAGGGCACGGCGATGATGCAGGAATGGGAACTGATCAGGCTTCGCAATCCCAAGGCCAAACTGGCCTGCATCGACATCGCGCCCTACGGCACCACCCAGGCGCAGACGCGCACGGATGTGCTGAACATCGGCGGCTTCTCGGATGCGGTGTTCGGCCAGATCGCAGATTTCGCCGCAGGCCGGACCGGCCCGGACCACTGGGTGGGCGAGATCGCAAAGATCGCGCTTTAACAGAGCCGGTCAGGCGGACCGCCTGCCTGACCGGGCTTGAAACTGGAAGGAAAGAATGCCCCTGGCGAATGCCGGCGGAACTACAGAGCTGATAACTCCCTTGTCGCGGGTTCGAATCCCGCCGCGCCAGCCAATCAAGTGATGGCGCGTAGCTCAGTCTGGTAGAGCAGGAATGTTTCGCACCGGCCGTGCTTTGCACGCAAACACGGCCACCTTGTCGCCAGGAACCAAATTACATGCAGGAGGAATGCCTGCAGGACTAAATCCGGTGCTGCCTGTTCGATTCAGGCTCGCCCTTCTGGGTTAGAAAGTCCCGCACCCCTTTGTCTTCCTGACCCGAATTGAAAGGAAAGCCCCGGCGAATGCCGAAGGAACTACATGGCACTTCACCTCCGGAACGGCCGAGCGGGTTCAACTCCCCTCCTTACCGGCGCCCAGACGGAAAACGCATCTGCCCATTCAGATGCGGGGCGGGCCTCCGGGTTGTTTCTTCACCCCTTGTCGCCGGGGCCATTGTCAGAGTGAGATAACGGCATGACCAATGACGTGACCTACGACCCCGTTACCGGGGCGCATCTGAAGGACTGGGGCCACCGCCCCGGAAAACAGTTCCCGGCCCTGCTGGACAAGGCCAACGCACTGCGGGCCGAGGGCTTTGGCCTGGTCCGCATCCGCCAGGAACTGGCAGGCGAGATCCCGCCGCAGCCAGCCACCCTGAGCCTGCGCGCCCGCGGCGAGGTGCCGTTTGAGGAAAACATCACCGCGGCGCACCCGGACGAGGAAACCAACGTGGCCCAGGTCCGCGCGACCATGACAGAGCTGATGCGCACCCCGACAATTGACGCCGGCGCCATCATGCCGGACGCCTGCCCGGCCGGCCCGATGGGAACAATCCCGGTTGGCGGCATCGCCGCGGCGCGGGGCGCCATCCATCCAGGCATGCATTCGGCGGACATCTGCTGCTCGGTGATGATCACCGATCTGGGCAATGCGGATCCGAAGGCGGTGCTGGACGCGGCGCAATCGGTCACCCATTTCGGCCCCGGCGGCCGTCCGCAGGGCAAGCGGTTCACCACTTCGCTCAAGCTGCTGGATGCGTTCCGGGCAAACCCGTTCCTGGACAACCCCAAGTCGCTGCGCATGGCGCAGGAGCACATGGGAACCCAGGGCGACGGCAACCACTTCCTGTTTGTGGGCCGCTCGCGCAAAACCGGCCGGACCGCGATCGTGACCCATCACGGCTCGCGCGGGCCGGGGGCAGTGCTCTACAAGAACGGCATGGCCGTGGCGGAGCGGTTCCGCAAGGAACTGTCGCCGGAAACCGCCAAGCAGAACGCCTGGATCCCGGCGGACACGCAGGAGGGGCGCGATTACTGGGAGGCACTGCAGCTGATCCGCAAATGGACCAAGGCCAACCATAACGCCATTCATCAGGCGACGGTGGAGGCCGCCCGGACAGTCGGCGTCGGCGACCGCTACTGGAACGAACACAACTTCGTTTTCAAACGCGGCAATCTCTACTACCACGGCAAGGGGGCGACACCCGCCTGGGGGGATTACGCCGCTGACGCCACCGGCCTCACGCTGATTCCGCTGAACATGTCGGAACCGGTGCTGGTTGCCCGCGGCAAGGATGCGGCCCGCGGCCTGGGCTTCAGCCCGCATGGCGCCGGACGCAACTTCTCCCGCTCCGAGCACAAGCGCCGGATGGGATCCGTGACGCCGGAACAGATGCTGCAGGCCGAGACCGAAGGCCTGGACATCCGCTTCCATGCCGGCGGGGTTGACGCCTCTGAGCTGCCGTCGAGCTACAAGAAGGCGCAGAGCGTTGTCGATCAGATCAAATCTTATGATCTGGCCGAAATTGAGGACTATATCGACCCTTACGGCTGCATCATGGCTGGCGATGTGCCGCCCTTTTGGAAGAACCGTAAGAAAGGCCGGCGGTAGTCCCCAATCCCGACAGGCGCCGCCCTTGCCACTGAGCAAGGGCGGGTGCCTCAGAACGGTCGCTCCTGATGCGGGGACTTTCCGCAGTAGCGCCGGTAGACTTTGGCGAAATGGGTCTGGCTGTTAAAGCCCGCCGCCAGTGCGACGTCGATTATCCGCATGTTGGTCTGCAGCAGCAGGCTGCGCGCATAGTCCAGCCGCAGCTTGGTGTAATAGACCTTGGGCGTGGTCTGCAGATACTTGGAAAACAGCCGCTCCAGCTGGCGCACGGACAGGCCGACCAGATCGGCGATGCCGCCCGGGGTAAGCGGTTCCTCTAGGTTGCTGCGCATCAGACCCAGCGCTGCAGCCAGTTTTTCGTGCCGCACGCCTGCGCGCCCGAACTCCGAAACCGTCTGGTCCTGGCTGCCCTTGCGCGCCGCGGAACAAACCATCAAGTCCGCAGCCGCAGTTGCCACGTCCGAGCCGTGGTGGTCCGAAATCAGGTTCAGCATCATGTCGACCGTGGCGGTGCCGCCGGCGCAGGTGATCAGCTTGCCGTCGATGGTGAACAGCGAGCTTTTCACCTCCGCATCCGGGTGCATCTCTGCCAGCGTCGCACGCTGCGCCCAATGGGCAGAGACCTGCCGCCCGGACAAGAGGCCCGCCCGTGCCAGCGCCATGACGCCGCCGCCCAGCGCCGCCACCACCAGCCCCATGCGCTGCGCTTTCCTGAGCCACCCCAGCACCTTCAGCGAGATGCCAGGCTCCACGCCCTGGCCGCCGCAAATGAACACCATGCTGCCGCGGGTCAGTTCCGGCAGCCCGTCCTCGCTGACCACGCACCAGTCATAGCGCGCAGTCCCGTCATGTGTGTTGGCAGCCTCCAGCGCCGCCACCGCACTGGACAGATCCAGCGGCGAGAAGGTCGGCAGCAGCAAGAAGATGCAGCGGCAGGCCGCCACGGCCTCAGCCGCTTGGGGGAGCGTCCGCATGTATTGGGTCATGGTTTTCGCCCCCCCAGCTTGATCAGGCGCGCATGTTGGCGCCGTTGGCGTCATAGATGGGCGCGCCCAGCACCTCGGCGTCATACATCTCGCCCAGGATCTCCACCTGCAGCCGGGTGCCAGCCGCGGCGTGCTCTGCCGAGACATAGCCCATCGCCATGGATTTCTGCGCGTGATGCGCATAGCCGCCGGAGGAGATGTAGCCAACGGCCTCGCCGTCCTTCAGGATCGCCTCGTCGTTGGAGACATCAATACCGTCCACGTCGATGGTCATGGTGACCAGCTTGCGGCTTGGACCTGCTTCCTTGGCTGCCAATGCGGCCCCTTTGCCGACAAAGTCCTTCTTCCAGTTGATGAAGACATCCATGCCGCTTTCCGCCGCGTCGAAATCGGGGCGGAAATCCAGCGTCCAGACGCCCCAGCCCTTCTCCAGCCGCATCGACATCAGCGCCCGCGCCCCGTACCAGCGGTAGCCCAGATCGGCGCCCGCCTCCTCGATCGCCTCCGCCAGGCGCAGCAGGTACTGCGGCTTGCAGTAGATCTCATAGCCCAGCTCACCCGAGAAGCTGATCCGGTTCAGGATCACCGGCACGCCGCCCACGAATGTCTGGCGCAGGTCGCGGAACTTCATAGCCTCGCCCGAGACATCCTCGCGGGTGATCCGCTGCAGCAGCTCCCGCGACTTCGGCCCCGACAGCGCGATGCCGTGCCAGTCGTCAGAGACATTGGCATAGCTCACATCGGCAGGCAGGTCCTTTTGAAACCAGCGGCGGTGCGCCTCCTGCATGGCGCCGGAGCCAAACAGCATGAAGTGATCCTCACCCAAGCAGGCCACTGTCAGATCGCCGTAAAGCTTGCCCTTCGGCGTCAGCATCGGAGTCAGGGTCAGGCGGCCAGGTTTCGGCACATAGCCCGCCAGCACCCGGTCCAGATAGGCGCGCGCGCCCGGCCCCTTGAACTCATGCTTGGCAAAGTTGGCAACTTCGATGCCGCCCACCGCCTCGCGCACTGCCTGGACTTCGCGCGCCACGTAATCGTGCGAACGGTTGCGCTCAAAGGTCGGCTCCTCGTGCGCGTCCTCCGGACCATCTGCAAACCACAGCGCGTTCTCCAGGCCAAAGCCCTGGCCCATCCGCGCGCCCTTGGCGACCAGCCGGTCATAAAGTGCGGTGGTCTTCTGCATCCGCCCCTTCGGCAGGGTCTCGTTCGGGAAGGTCATCACAAACCGGCGCTCGTAGTTCTCGGTCGACTTCACAGTACCCCAGTCGGGCGTCGCAAACTCACCGAACCGCGCCACATCCATCGCCCAGACGTCGATGGACGGCTCACCGTCGATCATCCACTCGGCCATGGTCAGGCCCACGCCGCCGCCCTGGCAGAAGCCCGCCATCACGCCCACGGCACACCAGTAGTTCTTCATGCCCGGCACCGGGCCGATCATCGGGTTGCCGTCGGGACCGAATGTAAACGGCCCGTTGATCATATCCTTGATGCCCGCCTCCCCGATGGCCGGAATGCGTTCAAACGACATCTCCAGACGGTCGGCAATCCGGTCCAGATCCGGCTGCAGCAGCTCATGCCCGAAATCCCAGGGCGTGCCATCCACTTTCCAGGGCGTCCCCTTCGGCTCATAGGTGCCCAGCAGCATCCCCTGCCGCTCCTGCCGGAAATAGATGTTGGCCTCATAGTCGATGCCGGCCGGCAGGCGGGTCGGGTGGTTTGCCACCGCGTCGATCTTGTCGGTGATCAGGTAATGGTGCTCCATCGGTTGCACCGGCAGGTTGATGCCCTGCATGTGGCCGCCTTCCCGCGCCCAAAGGCCCCCGCAGTTGACGATATGCTCGGCGTTGATCACACCGCGCGGGGTCACCACGTCCCAGCTGCCATCGGCGCGCTGGGTGGTGCCAGTCACCGGCGTATGGGTGAAATATTGCGCGCCATGCACGCGGGCGGACTTGGCAAAGGCATAGGTCGCGCCCGACGGGTCCAGATCGCCGTCCTGATCATCCCACAGCGCCGCGTGGTAATGTTTCGGATCAATCAGCGGATGGCGTTCAGCCACTTCCTTGGGGCTGATGAACTCCTGGTTCAAACCCATGTAACGCGCCTTGGAGCGTTCCCGCTTCAGGTAGTCGTACCAGGTCTTGTTCGACGCCAGATAAAACCCGCCAGTGATGTGCAGACCGACGGAGTGGCCGGAGGTCTCCTCGATCTCCTTATACAGGTCGATGGTGTACGACTGCAGGCGCGAAATGTTCGGGTCCGAGGAAATGGTGTGGATCTGCCCCGCCGCGTGCCAGGAGGAGCCGGAGGTCAGCTCATCCCGTTCCAGCAGAACCACATCCTTCCAGCCGAACTTGGCCAGATGGAACAGGATCGAGCAGCCAACCACACCGCCGCCAATGATCACCGCCTTGGCGTGGCTCGGCAGTTTCTTGTCTCCGGTGCTCTCCTCCTTGTGGATGTTGAGCGTCGATTGGGCAAAATTGTCTGACATGGGTTTGTCCTCAGATCTGGGGCACAAGGCGGGAATTGCGGCAAACGGCACCCAGGGGGTGCACAAGTGGTGTACGGGGGGTGCACAGGGGGTGCCGGGCCAATCCGGCATTTCCTGCATAAGCTGTGGAAATGGGTGAAGAGTTTCTTAACTCAGTACCACGCATCCGGGATCTCCTCCTTGCGGCGGGCAACATAGGCGGCCAGTTCCTCCTTCACCGCATCATCCATTGGCGGCGCCTGATACTCGTTCAGCATCTGGTTCCAGCGCTCATAGGCGCGCTGGCGCATGTCCTTGGACCCGCCTTCTTCCCAGCTCTCGACATTCTCGCTGTCGCTCAGCTTCGGCTCATAAAACGCGGCCTGGTAGTTGCGCATGGTGTGGCCTGAACCCAGGAAATGCCCGCCCGGCGCCACTTCGGCGTAGGCATCACGGGCCATCGCCTCGTCGCTGGTATCCAGCCCCTGGCTCAGCACCTTCTGGTAGGAGCCCAGCCGGTCCGCATCCATGATCAGCTTCTCAAACCCGGTGCACAGCCCGCCTTCCAGCCAGCCCGCCGAATGCAGCACAAAATTGGCCCCGGCCAGCATGGTGGAATGCATCGAGTCGGCGCTTTCATAGGCCGCCTGCGCATCCTCGATCTTGGAGGCGGTCAGTGACCCGCCGCAGCGCAAGGGCAGCCCGGCCCGGCGCGCTAGCTGGCCGATGGCGTAGTTAGAGATCACCGGCTCCGGCATCCCGAACGTCGGCGCGCCGGACTTCAGCGACATGGACGACAGGAAGTTGCCCAGCACAAACGGTGCGCCGGGACGGACGATCTGGGCAAAGGCGCAGCACATCATCGCCTCTGCCATCGCCTGCGCCACCGAGGCGGCAGTCGAGACCGGCCCCATGGCACCCGAGAGGATAAAGGGAACAACCACAATCCCCTGATTCCGCCCGCAATAGACCCTGATTGCCTCCGTCACCACCTTGTCCACCAGGAGCGGTGAATTGGTGTTCACATTGCCCATGATCACGCAGTTGTTGTCCATGACGTCCTTGCCAAAGACGATTTCGGCCATGTCGACACTGTCCTGCGCGCGGGACATCTCGGTGATGGCGCCCAGATGCGGTTTGTCGCTCAGCGTCATATGGGCAAACAGCATGTCGAAGTGGCGCTTGCTCACCGGCACGTCGCAAGGTTCGCAGATCACAAACCCGCCGTGATGCAGGTTCGGATGCATATAGGTGAGCTTCACCAGCTTCTCGAACGCCGCCATATCGCCATAGCGCCGCCCGTCCTCCAGATCCCGCACAAACGGCGCGCCATAGATCGGCGCGAACACCTGATTGTTGCCGCCAATGGTGACAGACCGCGCCGGGTTGCGGGCCAGCTGCGTGAACTCCCGCGGCGCCTTGGCGCAAAGGGAGCGGATCCACTGCGCATCAGCCCGGATTGTATCGCCGTCGATCCTGGCGCCGGCTTCCTTCCAGATCCGCAGCGCCTCCGGGTCGTCGCGGAAGGCAATGCCGACCTCTTCGAATATCCAGTCGACCTGGGCCTCCAGCTTGACCAGCTTCTCCTCATCCAGAGCGTCAAAGAACGGCAGCGTGCGCTGGATCCACGGCGACGCCGGAGCGCCGGCGGGGGCAGTGTTTCTGTCACGGGATGCGCGGGTGCGTCGGGCCATGGGGCTCTCCATCTTCAGGCGTTGCGGAACAATAAGGCCCGGCGCGGATGTTGTGACGGTTGAAAATTCTGATGATTTGGATAATTCACAGTTATGCAAGAACTTTGGAAACTCCTCACCAGCCCCCGCCACCTGATCGTGTTCGAAGCCGCCGCCAGGCACGGTTCATTCACCCGTGCGTCGGAGGAATTGAACGTGCAGCAGCCTGCCGTCAGTGCGGCGATCAAGCAGATGGAAGCGTCTTTGGGCGTTATTTTATTCCGCCGCGGCCATCGAAAGGTGGAGCTGACGGGGGCGGGCATGCGGCTTTACACAGACGTTTCCAAAGCGCTGGAGGACGTTCTCGCCTCGGCCAAAGCCGTGCGGCAGTTCGGGCGCAATGACCATGTGACGCTCAACTGCTCCTCCGCTTTTGCATACTACTGGGTGATGCCAAGACTGGCCCAGTTGCACGAGGCGCACCCCGATATCGACCTGCGGCTGCAAAGCTCAGACAGAGAACCGGATATCAACACCGAAGGCATCTCGCTGGCGGTGCGGCGCGGGGACGGCAATTGGCCGGACTGCCATTCGGCCCTGATTGCACCTGAGGTGATCTTTCCAGTGGCCAGCCCGCGGGTAATGGCTTCGGCTGTCAACCTGGCGACGGTGCCGAACCTGCTGCATGAGCGGCTGATCCATCTGGAGGAACCGATCCGGGAGCGTCCCCGGTGGCAGAAGTGGTTCGCCCATTTCGGGGTCACAGGGCGGCTGCCCGCTGCAGGCCTGCGCCTCAACGACTATGCGCTGGTGCTGCAGGCGGCAATTGCGGGTGAGGGCTTTGCCTTTGGCTGGCAGCATGTGACTGAACCGCTGATCAAACAGGGGCTGCTGGCGGCGCGCAAGGAGTGGTCCTGGACCACCGGATCAGGGTTCTATCTGGTATGGTCCAAGACGCAGGACCTGGTTCCTAATGCAGAACTGGTGCGGCAATGGCTGCTGGAAATGGCCCGGCCCGGGTCCGCGTGACTCACACGGTTCCGGTGGTTTCCCTGGCGCGCTGCATCGAGGTTTTGCGGGTCAAATACAGGCGCCGCACAAAGGCTAAGATGAACAGGGCGGTCAGTATCAGTACGATGGTCGGCGCCGGCGCGCTGTCGAGGAAGAAGCTGGCATAAGTACCCGCCAGCATCGAGAACATACAGACAAGAACCGAGACCCAAAGCATGGTGCTGAATTTACGCACCATCAGGAAGGCAATTGCACCCGGCGCGATCAGCAAGCCGATCGCCAAAATCAGCCCCGCCGCAGACAGCGTCGCCACTATGGTCAGCGACAAGGCCGCCAGCAGCCCATAGTGAAGAACCGTGACCGGCAGGCCGGAAGCCTGCGCCTGCGCGGGGTCGAAGCTGTGCAGCAGCAGGTCTTTCCACTTCAGGACCAACCCGGCACCGACCACCAGAGAGATGATACCGGCGGTCAAGAGCTCATCAGGCTCCACGCCCAGCATATTGCCGAACAGGATGTGGTCGAGGTGCGCGTTGGTTTCGATTGAGACGTAAAGCACGATGCCCAGCCCGAACATGCCGGAGAACACCACCCCCATCACCGTATCCTGCTTGACCCGGCTATTACCGGACAGAAACCCGGTGGCGACCGCACAAAGCATACCGGCGGCAAAGGCGCCAATGATCAGCGGCAGGCCGACGATATAGGCCAGCACGATCCCCGGCAGCACTGCATGGCTGACCGCATCGCCCATCAGGGCCCAGCCCTTCATCACCAGAAAGCAGGACAAGAGCGCCGTCGGGACAGAGACGATCAGCGAGATCAGAAAGGCGTTCTGCATGAACGCAAACTGAAACGGCATCAGCAGCGTATCGAGGTCCATCACGCAGCCCCCCCTTGTGCGGCCGGGCGGCGCTTCAGCGCTTCGCGCGCCTTGCGCTTGGCCGCCAGCAGCCCGTGTTTCGGGGCAAAGACAAAGACCACAAGAAAGATCACGGTTTGCAGCGTCACGATGATGCCGCCGGTGGCACCATCCAGAAAGTAGCTGGCATAGGCGCCGAAGAAGCTGGTGAGGGCACCAATCAGCACCGAGACTAGGATCAGCCGCGGGAAGCGGTCGCAGAGCAGATAGGCGGTCGCCCCCGGCGTCACCACCATGGCAATCACCAGAAAGGCGCCGACGGTTTGCATCGCCGCCACCACTGAGGCCGACAGCAGCACGAAGAACACAGCTTTGAGCAAGCCGGGGCGCAAGCCGATGGTGCGGGCGTGATTTTCGTCAAAGAAGGTGACCATCAGATCCTTCCACTTGGCCAAGAGCACCGCCAGAGAGACAAAGCCGATGATTGCCAGCTGCAGCGTGTCCTCCGGCGTGATCGCCAGGATATTACCCATGGTGATGGTCTGGACCGAGACCGACATCGGGCTGATCGAGACGATGAACAGGCCAAGCCCGAAGAAGGAGGTGAAGATCAGGCCGATGATCACATCGACCTTGAGACCGGAGCGTTCAGACAGAAACAGCATCGCCCCCGCCGCCAGCCCGCCGGCGATGAAGGCGCCGAGCGCAAAGGGCAGGCCCAAGATATAGGCGCCAGCCACACCCGGCACCACCGAGTGCGAAAGCGCATCGCCAATCAGCGACCAGCCCTTGAGCATCAGATAGGCCGACAGGAAGGCGCAGACGCCGCCCACCAGCGCTGAAACCCACATCGCATTGGTCATATAGCCATAAGTAAAGGGCTCCAGCAGGTATTCCATCACTGCTGCCCCCCGCCCTCACCCTGGCTTTCGCTGGTCTGGGTCTTCTCGCCGTACTGGACAAAGGGGCGCTCGTCGTCGGTCAGGATGGTGACCTGGCGGGTGTCGCCATCGTCATGCAGCGCATCGCCGCCCAGGGTGAAGTGGCGCAGCACGCCGCCAAAGGCGTGTTCCAGGTTTTCCCGGGTAAAGGTGGTTTCGGTTGGCCCGTACCCAAGCACGGTCCCTTTGACCAGCACTGTGCGGTCGCAGAACTCCGGCACACTGCCCAAGTTGTGGGTGGAGACCAGCATCACCCGGCCTTCGTCGCGCAGTTCGCGCAAGAGGGCGATGATCTGTTCCTCTGTCTTCACGTCCACACCGGTGAAGGGTTCGTCCAGCAGGATCACCTGCCCGTCCTGCGCCAGGGCGCGGGC
>JABXIA010000016.1 GCA_013373325.1 Paracoccaceae bacterium | reverse complement strand
TCCTTGTAGGTGCGCCGCCGTCCGTTGCCGATCAGGGCCGTATGGTCGCCGAAGCCCTTGGCGACCATGCCGTCGGTCAGCTCGACACCGGCATTCAGGCGCTCCGGATAATCGAAACCATCGAGCAGGAAGTCCGGCCACTGGCTTTCCGGCGGAAGGTTATCCCTGGAAAACGTATCAGTATGTGCGGAAGGGCTGAGCATCACGAACCTCCTTGGAATTCGGCAAGAGCCTGCCGTGCGATGACGACGCGCTGAACATCGGAAGCGCCTTCGTAGATGCGAAGGGCCCGGATTTCTCGATAGAGCTTTTCGACGGTTTCACCCGACTTCACCCCGTCGCCGCCATGCAGCTGCACCGCCTTGTCGATCACGGCTTGCGCCTGATCGGTGGAGAACAGCTTGGCCATCGCCGCCTCGCGGGTCACGCGCGCTGCACCGGAATCCTTGGCCCAGGCGGCGCGGTAAACCAGCAGCGCCGAAGCATCCACATCCAGCGCCATGTCGGCGATATGCCCCTGCACCATCTGCAGATCGAACAGCGGCGCGCCCTGCACCTGCCGCGCTGTCACCCGCGCCAGCGACTCATCCAGCGCCCGGCGGGCAAAGCCCAGGGCGGCAGCCGCCACGGTGGAGCGGAACACATCCAGCACCGACATCGCAATTTTGAAGCCCGCGCCCGGCTGCCCCAGCAGCGCCGATTTTGGGATCCGGCAATCCGTGAAGCGCAGCGTCGCCAGCGGATGCGGCGCAATAGTTTCCAGCCGCTCGGCCACCTCGAACCCCGGCAGGCCTGCGGGCACGACAAAGGCGCTCAGCCCTTTCGCCCCCGGTGCCTCACCGGTGCGGGCAAACAGCGTATAGACGTCTGCAATCCCGCCGTTGGAGATCCAGGTCTTCTCACCGTTCAGCACGTAACTGCCGCCGTCCAGCGTGGCGGTCATGGTGGAGTTCGCCACATCCGACCCTGACTGCGGCTCGGTCAGCGCAAAAGCCGAAATCGCCTTGCCCGCGCGCGTCAGCGGCAGCCACTCCTGTTGCTGTGCCGCGGTGCCGAACAGCGAGATCGCCCCGGTGCCCAGCCCCTGCATGGCAAAGGCAAAATCCGCCAGCCCGTCATGGCGCGCCAGCGTCTCGCGGATCAGGCACAGGCTGCGCACATCCAGCTGCTCGCCCGCCATCGCGCCGGAATGCTGCGTCCAGCCGCCCTCGCCCAGGGCTGTGACCAGCGCCCGGCAGGCGGCATCGGTGTCGGAATGATCAATGCCCGCCAGCTGCGCCGCGGCCCAGGCCTCCAGTTCTTCGGCCAGCTTCCGGTGCCGGCCCTCGAAAAACGGCCAGTTCAGAAACGTCCTGTCCGCCATCGCGCGGCCCTCCCAGTTTCATCTTTCCCAAATACTCCCGTCCCGCTGCCCGGCAGGCGTCTTTGCCGCCGAGAGGGGAGGCTCCCGCGCCCTCCTCCGGCGCGGGCTCCAGCGGAGTCACACTTCAGTCGCCCTCAAACAGCGGCTTTTCCTTATTCACAAAGGCGCGGTAGGCGCGTTCGAAATCCGCCGTCTGCATGCAGATCGCTTGCGCCTGCGCCTCGGCCTCAATCGCCTGCTCGATCGACATCGACCATTCCTGCGCCAGCATGGTCTTGGTCATCATATGGCCGAAGTTCGGACCCGAAGCGATCCGCGCGGCCCAGCTCTGCGCCTCCGCTTCCAGCTCGTCCGCGGCCACCAGCGCGTTGTGAAAGCCCCAGGCATGGCCTTCCACAGCACTCATCGAGCGCCCGGTGTAGAGCAGTTCCGCCGCCCGGCCCTGTCCGATGATCCGCGGCAGGATTGCGCAGGCGCCCATGTCGCAGCCCGCCAGCCCGACCCGGGTGAACAGGAACGCGGTCTTGGCCTCCGGCGTTGCGATGCGGATGTCGGAGGCCATGGCAATGATGGCGCCTGCGCCGACGCAGATGCCGTCAATCGCCGCAATCACCGGCTTGCCGCAATTCACCATCGCCTTGACCAGATCGCCGGTCATCCGGGTGAAGGCCAGAAGCTCCTTCATGCTCATGCCAACCAGCGGCCCGATGATGTCGTGCACATCGCCGCCGGAGCAGAAGTTGCCGCCGTTGGAGGCAAAGATCACAGCCCTGATGCTGTCGTCATAGTGCAGGTCGCGGAACCAGTCGCGCAGCTCCGCGTAGCTGTCAAAAGTCAGCGGGTTCTTCCGCTCCGGCCGGTCCAAGGAAACCGTGGCAATGCCATCCTCGATCCGGCACAGAAAGTGCTTTGGCTCCCGGTTCACCTTCATGGCTTGCCTCCCTCATCCAGCCGCCGCGCCACCGCGTCCAGGCTCTCGGCAATTCCTTGCGCCTCATCGGCTGTCAGCCCGTCAAAGGCCGCATTGATCCAGCCCTCATGCGCCTCCGCCTGGCGGGAAAACTCAATCCGCCCTGCATCCGTCAGCCGCACCAGATTGGCGCGCCGGTCGCCCTCAACCTTCTCGCGCTGCACATGGCCGTCCTCGACCAGCCGTTCGACGATGCCGGTCACATTGCCGTTGGAGACTTTCAGAACGCCCGACAACTCGCTCATCTTGAGGCCTTTTTCGTGCTGCATCAGCGCCGCCATCACGTCAAACCGCGGCAGCGTGGTTGCAAACTCCCGCCGCAGGTTCTCGCGCACGTCGCTTTCCACCGCCTTGGTGGCCTTCAGCACCTTCAGCCACAGCCGCAGCCGGTCTTTTGATGTCGTGCTCAAATTTCCCCTCCCGACACGCTCATCGCGTGCCCATTGACCGAGGCCGCGCCTTCGGAGGCCAGAAACACCGCCGTGGCCGCCACTTCCTCCGGCGCGATCAGCCGCTGCATCGGGTTGCCGCCGACCACCATCTTCAGCGCCTTCTCGCGCGGTATGTCATGCCGGGCCATCAGCCCGGTGATCGCGCTCTCGGCCATCTCGGTATCGACAAACCCGGGACAGACCGCATTGCAGGTGATCCCGCGCTTGGCCACGCTTAGCGCGACCGAGCGCACCAGCCCCAGCACCCCGTGTTTGGAAGCCGCATAGGCCGGGATCTGCGCCCCGCCCTGCAAGGACGCGGTGGAGGCGATGGCAATCAGCCGCCCGCCCGGTTCCATGCCCGCCCGCAGCGCCGCCCGGAAGGTCAGGAAAGTACCGGTCATGTTGACCGTCAGGGTCCGCTGCCAATCCTCCAGTTCAACATCCTCGATCCGCGCCGCAATGCCGGTTCCGGCATTGGCAACAACCACATCGTAGGGCGTGGCGAACAACGCCTCCACCTGCGCCTCATCCGTCACATCCGCCACGCGGATCTCCAGCCCCAGCCCCTCAACCGCCGCCTCCAGCGGTTCTCGGCGGCGTCCGGCGATGGTGACATGGCAGCCGTCTGCTGCAAAAGCATGGGCAATCGCCTTGCCAATCCCCGTGCCGCCGCCAGTGACCAGTACCCTGCGTGTCATGCCCGGATCACCTCCGCCTCGCGGTCCGCCAGACGCCAGGCCTGATCGCGGCCCGCATGGTAGGGCAGCGGCCAATCGCCGTGGCGGTCGCCGATCCGTGCGGCCTCGTGCAACGTCCAATAGGGATCAGCCAGATGCGGCCGGCCCACACAAACCAGATCCGCCCGCCCCGCCATCAGGATCGAATTCGCATGATCGGCCTCATAGATATTGCCCACCGCAATGGTGGCAATCCCAGCCTCGTTACGGATGCGGTCGGAAAACGGCGTCTGGAACATCCGGCCATAGACGGGCTGCGCGTCGGTCGAGGTCTGCCCGGCGGAAACGTCGATGATGTCCGCCCCCGCCGCGGTGAAGGCCTTGGCGATCTCAACCGCCTCCTCGGGCGTCACGCCCTCATCGCCCACCCAGTCGTTGGCGGAGATCCTCACTGACATCGGTTTTCCCTCCGGCCAGACTGCGCGCATGGCCCGGAACACCTCCAGCGGATAGCACAGACGGTTTTGCAAGGAGCCGCCGTACTCATCGCGTCGAATGTTCGATTTTGGCGAGATAAAGGACGAAATCAGATAGCCATGCGCGGCATGAAGTTCGATCATGTCAAACCCCGCGCGCTCCGCCATCTGCGCCGATGCAGCAAATTCGTCGCGAATTTGATCCATTTCGTCCCGCGTGATCTCCCGCGGCGCCGGGTTGTTTGCCGACCAAGGGATCGCGGAGGCCGAAACCGTCTCCCAATTCCCTTCGGGCAGCGGCGCGTCCATTTCCTCCCAACCCAGCTGGGTCGACCCCTTGCGGCCTGAGTGACCGATCTGGCAGCAGATCTGGGCGCTGGTTTCCGAATGCACGAAGTCCGTCAGCCGCTTCCACGCCGCCTCATGCTCCGCCGCATAAAGCCCCGGGCAACCAAGCGAGATCCGGCCCTCTGCCGACACACAGGTCATCTCGGTATAGACCAGTCCCGCCCCGCCCTTGGCGCGCTCGCCGTAATGTATCAGGTGCCAGTCGGTCGGACAGCCCTCCACCGCCTTGTACTGCGCCATGGGGGAGACCACGATGCGGTTTTTCAGCTCCATCCCGCGCAAACGGTAGGGCGCGAACATCGGCGGCCGCACCGGCGCATCAGCAGGCGCACCCGCCTTGTCCTGAAACCACTTCTCCGCGCTTTGCAGCCACTCCGCATCGCGCAAGCGCAGGTTTTCATGGGAAATCCGCTGCGAGCGGGTCAGCAGCGAGTAATTGAACTGCACCGGATCCATGTCCAGATAGCGCTCAACCTCCTCGAACCACTCCAGCGAGTTGCGCGCCGCCGATTGCAGCCGCAGCACATCCAGCCGCCGTTCCTCCTGGTACCGTTCAAACGCGCGTTCCAGCGTCGGCTCTGTGCTGACCAGCTCTGCCAGCGCAATTGCGCTGTCAAACGCCAGCCGCGATCCCGACCCGATGGAGAAATGCGCAGTGGCAGAGGCATCGCCCAGCAGCACAACGTTCTCGTGATGCCACTTTTCGCACAGCACCCGCGGGAAGTTGATCCACACCGCCGCCCCGCGCAAATGCGCCGCGTTCGACATCAGCGCGTGGCCATCCAGATGATCGGCAAAGATCTCCTCGCAGGTGCGGATGATCTCTTCCTTGCTCATCCCTTCAAAGCCCCAGGCCTCCCAGGTCTCGGCAGAGCATTCGACGATCAC
>JABXIA010000213.1 GCA_013373325.1 Paracoccaceae bacterium | reverse complement strand
GCCCACCACGATGGCGCGGCGGTGATCCTGCAGCGCGCCTGCAACGAATTCCGACGCCGAGGCCGAACCGCCGTTGATCAGCACCACGATCGGCTTGCCCTCTGCCAGGTCGCCGGGGGTGGCGTTGAACCGCTCGCCGTCTTCCGGGTCGCGGCCGCGGGTGGAGACGATTTCACCGGATTCCAGGAAGCTGTCGGCCACCTTGATCGCCTGGGTCAACAGCCCGCCCGGGTTGTTGCGCAGGTCCAGCACGATGCCGTTGACATTATCCATGCCGCCGGCTTCCTCGATCTGCTTCTTGAGGTTTTCCTCAAGGTTCGGCGTGGTCTGGTCGTTGAAGGTGGTGATCCGCATCACTACGGTGTCGCCCTCGGTGCGGGCACGCACCGCGGTCAGCTTGATGGTGTCGCGGATGATCGAGACATCAAACGGTTCCGCCTCGCCCTCACGCACCACGGTGATCACGATTTCCGATCCGACCGGCCCGCGCATCAGCTCCACCGCGTCGTCCAGCGACAGGCCCAGAACGCTTTCGCCGTCCACATGGGTGATGAAATCGCCGGCTTCCATCCCGGCCTCATCCGCCGGGGTGCCGTCGATCGGGGAGACAACTTTGACAAAACCCTCTTCCTGGGTGACCTCAATCCCCAGTCCGCCGAACTCGCCGCGGGTCTGCACCCGCATGCTGGCCGCGTCATCCGGCGACAGGTAGCTGGAATGCGGATCCAGCGAGGCCAGCATGCCGCTGATCGCTGCCTCGATCAGCTCCTTCTCGTCGACTTCCTCGACATATTGCGCACGGATGCGCTCGAAAATGTCGCCGAACAGGTCCAGCTGCTCATAGACGTTTGCCTCGCGCACGCCTTCCTGCGCCAGCAAGGGGCCCGCCACATAGGTTGTCGCCACGATCCCTGCCAGCGTGCCGCCGACGGCGGCCATCGCAAATTTCTTCATCAAGCCTTCATCCACCTTTTCCAGTGCGGAACCACGTTTCGGGGTCCACCGGGCTGTTGTCCATTCTCACCTCTATATAGAGCGTTTCTGTCCGGTCAGTTCCACCCCCTTCACCGCTTGTTGAAAGAATTGCGTCCGGTTTCGGGTTTTCTCCGCTCATCAATCCGACCGGAGTGCCCTCGGGGATCACCTGTCCCGCGTCGCCGAACACCTCAGCCAGGCCCGACAGCACAAACAGCGTGTCGGGCTGCGGCTCCAGAATAACCACGTTGCCCAGATCCAAGAGCGGCCCGCGGTAACGGATGGTGGCCGCCGTGGGCGATGTCACCAGCGCCCGCGGGCGGGCGGCAACCAGCCAGCCAGGCCGGGCGATGCCCGCGGCATCCCGCTCGCCGTAACCGCGCAGCAGCAGCCCCTCTACCGGCAAGGGCAGCGTGCCGCGCAAGGCGCTGATGTCGGCCTCGCTGGCAGCAATCCCGCCATCGGCAATCTCGGCCAGCCCGTCGGCAAAACCCGACAGCGTCTCGGTCGAGGAGATCAGGATCGCGGTGCGCACCGGGTCCTCGGTAAAGCGTTTCGGCAATGTGGTGCGGTCGGCGATGGCGGTGGACAGCTGCACCCGGGCGCTTTGCACGCCCGCCAGACCCTCCTCCAGCGTCTTGGCGGCGTTCTGCTGCAGCAGGCGCAAGCTCTGCACCTCATCCAGATCCGCCTTCAGCATCTCGGCCCGCGCCTGCAGCGCCGGGGTCACCTCTGCCAGCATCATCGCGGAGCGCGCCGCCCCCAAAGGCCCGGAAGGATGCACCATCAGCACCGGCGGCGGCGAGGTTTCGATGGTCTGGATGATGCCCAGAAGGCCGGAGACCTCCTCCTGCCGCGCCGCCAATTGCGCGCTCAGCTGCCCCTCGCGCCGCGCCACCCGGCGCAAGCCGTCGCGCATCGCCGCCAGCCCCGCCTCATAGGCCTGCACGGTGGTGGTCAGCGCCTTCACCCGGTCGCGGGAACCGCTGGCATCCTGCAGCTGGACCGAGGCCGCTTCCAGCTGCTGCGCCGCGTCCCGCGCGGCATCCGCCGGATCCGCTGCCGCCTGCAGCGGCGCAGCCAGCAAGGCCAGCAGCATCAGGCCCGCGCCCCGGATCATGACAGCAGGCTCTCCCCGGTCATCTCCGCCGGTTTCTCCAGCCCCATCAGCTCCAGAATGGTGGGCGCCAGATCGGCCAGGCGGCCATCGCGCAGCTGCGCCCCTTCGGGCCCGCCGACCAGCGCCACCGGCACCAGATTGAGCGTGTGGGCGGTGTGGGCGCCGCCGGTTTCCGGGTCCACCATCACCTCGCAGTTGCCGTGATCGGCGGTGACGATCATCGCGCCGCCTGCCTTTTCCAGCGCCTGAACCACCTTGGCCAGACCCTGATCCACCGCCTCGCAGGCGCGCATCGCCGCCTTCAGATCGCCGGTATGGCCAACCATATCCGGATTGGCATAGTTGGTCACGATGAGGTCATAGCCCGCCCCGATCGCCTCGACGAATTTCTCCGTCACCTCCGGCGCCGACATCTCCGGCTGCAGATCATAGGTCGCCACATTCGGCGACTTCGGCATGAAACGGTCTTCGCCCTCTTCCGGCTCTTCCTTGCCGCCATTGAGGAAGAAGGTCACATGCGGGTATTTCTCGGTCTCGGCCAGGCGGAATTGGGTCTTGCCGTGCTGGGCGACCCAGGCCCCCAGCGTGTTGACAATCGCCGCCTTCGGATAGGCGGTGGTCATGTAATCATTGTGGGCATCGGAATATTCCACCATGCCCATCAGCGCCGCCAGCTTGGGCCGGACGCCGGTGTCGAACTCGGCAAACCCCGGCTCGCCGATGGCGCGCAGGATCTCCCGCGCGCGGTCGGCACGGAAGTTCAGGCAGAAGAACCCGTCGCCGTCCTTCACGCCCTCAAACCCTTCCAGCACTGTGGCAGCAATGAATTCATCGGTTTCCGACTGGTTATAGGCATGGTCCACTGCACTGTGGGCCGTATGGCCGGGCCGCCCCTTGGCGTGGATCATCGCGTCATAGGCTTCGCTGACGCGGCCCCAGCGGTTGTCGCGGTCCATCGCGAAATAACGTCCGGTGACGGTGGCAATGCGCACGCCTTCGGGCAGTTTCTCCTCCAGCCGGCGGAAATGGCGGAAGGCCGATTTCGGCGCCACATCGCGGCCGTCGGTGATCGCGTGCAGCCAGACCGGCACCCCGGCCTCGTGAATCGCTTTCACCGCCGCCAGGATGTGGTTGATATGGCCGTGCACACCGCCGTCAGAGACCAGCCCCATCAGATGCGCCGCGCCGCCGCTGTCCTTCAGCTGCGCGATAAAGTCCTGCAGCGCCGCGTTTTCAAAGAAGCTGCCGTCCTCGATCGCCAGGTCGATCTGGCCCAGGTCCATCGCCACCACCCGGCCTGCGCCGATGTTGGTGTGCCCCACCTCGGAATTGCCCATCTGCCCGGTCGGCAGGCCCACATCCGGCCCATGGGTGATCAGCCTGGCGCTCGGCCCCTTGGCCATGATCGCATCAAAAGCCGGGGTCTGCGCCAGATATGGCGCGTTGGCCTTGCCGGGTTCACCGCTGCCCCAGCCATCGAGAATGCACAGGACAACGGGTTTGGGTGCGGTCATGGATCAGCTCCGGGGCAGGGCAAGGTTGGGCAATGTTCGCAAGCCTTCTAACGCCTTGCCGCGCCGGGGTGAACCGGCTTTCCTGCCACAGTTGGCGTTATCAGGGCGCGGCACACCGGCAACGCCGCTTCATCTTTCCCAAAATACTCAATCGCCCGGCCCGCCCCCTGGACTGCCGCCCGTGTCCTGCGGCGTCAGCAGATGCCGGATCAGCGCCACCGGATGGGCCCGCAGGGAAAGGCGCATGGCGACGTAATCCTCCACCACCTCCTCGCCCAGGCCCATCTGCGGCAGGTCGGCGGCCGGTTCATAGATCCCCTCGCCCTCCAGCTCGCGGGCAAACAGCGGCAGCGGTTTGCGGGCGGTGACCGCCTTGGCGGCCCATAAGGCTTCGCGCCGGTTGAGGCCGAGCGCGGCAAAGGCATCGGCTTCTGCCAGCCGCTCGATCACCGGCGGCGCGATGCCGGCCTTGCGCCAGACATCCTCGACCTCGTGATAACCGTTGCCGCGGGCGGCCGTGAGCCAGGCGGCGTCCTCGTCGCGCAGGCCCTTCACCTGCCGGAACCCCAGCCGCAGCGCCAGGCCGCCGTGCCCGTCCGGTTCCATCACATTGTCCCAGTAGGAGTTGTTGATGCAGACCGGGCGCACATCGACCCCGTGCGCGCGGGCATCGCGGACGATCTGGGCGGGCGCATAGAAGCCCATCGGCTGCGCGTTCAAAAGCGCGCAGGCAAAGATCCCCGGATGATGGCATTTGATCCAGGCAGAGGCATAGACCAGCAGGGCAAAAGACGCCGCATGGCTTTCCGGAAAGCCGTAGGAACCGAAGCCCTCGATCTGGGAAAAGCAGCGTTCGGAGAACTCCGCATCATAGCCGTTCCTGGCCATGCCGCGCAGGAACAGAGAGCGGAATTCGCTGACGTTGCCGTGTTTCTTGAAGGTCGCCAGCGAGCGCCGCAAGCGGTCTGCCTGTTCCGGCGTGAAGCCGGCGCCGACGATGGCGATCTGCATCGCCTGCTCCTGAAACAGCGGCACGCCAAGGGTCTTGCCCAGCACCTCGCCCAGCGCATCGGAGGGGAAATGCACCGGCTCCTCGCCATTCCTGCGGCGGATATAGGGGTGCACCATGTCGCCCTGGATCGGGCCAGGGCGGACGATGGCGACCTCGATCACCAGGTCATAGAAATTGCGCGGCCGCATCCGGGGCAGGAAGTTCATCTGCGCCCGGCTCTCGACCTGAAACACCCCGATGCTGTCGGCGCGGCACAGCATGTTGTAGACTGCCGGATCCTCCGGCGGCAGGGTGGCCAGGCTGTAGTCCAGCTGATGGTGCTGGCGCATCAGGTCGAACGCCTTGCGGATGCAGGTGAGCATCCCCAGCGACAGCACATCGACCTTGAGGATGCCGAGCGTGTCGATGTCGTCCTTGTCCCAGCAGATGACCGTGCGGCCCTCCATGGTCGCGTTTTCAATGGGCACCAGCTCATCGAGCCGCCCTTGGGTGATGATGAAACCGCCCACATGCTGGCTGAGGTGGCGCGGGAAGCCGATGATCTGCTCCACCAGCTGCAGGGTCAGCTGCAGGCGGCGGCTCGCGGGGTCCAGCCCGATCTCGCGCATCCGCTCGGCCTCTACCCCCTTGCTGCTGAAGAACCCCCAGAGCTGCGAGGACATGGCAGAGATGGTGTCCTCGGTCAGGCCCATGGCGCGGCCCACCTCGCGGATGGCGCGTTTGCCGCGGTAGTGGATCACCGTGGCGCAGAGCCCTGCGCGCTCACGGCCGTAGCGTTCATAGATCCACTGGATCACCTCCTCGCGCCGCTCGTGTTCGAAATCGACGTCGATGTCGGGCGGCTCGTCGCGGGCCTCGGAGACGAAACGCTCGAACACCATGGTGCCCAGTTCCGGGCTGACGGAGGTGACGCCCAGGCAGTAGCAGACCACCGAGTTCGCCGCCGAGCCGCGCCCCTGGCAGAGGATCCCGCGGGAGCGGGCAAAGGCGACGATGTCGCGCACGGTGAGGAAATAGGGATCGTATTTCAGCTTGGCGATCAGGGCCAGCTCATGCTCCAGCAGGGCGCGCACCTTGTCCGGCGCGCCGCCCGGGTAGCGCCAGCGGAGCCCCTCCTCCGCCAGCCGCCGCAGGCGCTGGGGCGGGGTTTCGCTCTCGCGGCCCTCGTCCGGGTAGTCATAGCGCAGCTCATCCAGCGAGAAGGTCAGCTGCGCTGCCAGATGGGCGGCATTATCCACCGCGTGTTCATAACCCCGGAACAGGCGGCGCATTTCGGCCTCGGAGCGCAGGCGCTGCTCGGCGTTGGCCATGGCGGCACGGCCCAGATCCTCCACCTTGCAGCGCAAGCGGATCGCACTCAGCACATCGCCGAGGCGGCGGCGGCTGCCGTGGTGCATTTTGGGCGCGGCGCTGGCCAGGAGCGGCAGGTTCAGACGGGCGGCCAGCTCTGCCAGCTGCGCAAACCGCGCCCGGTCGCCGCCGTCATAGGCCGGCGCCATCATCAGGTGCATGCGGGCGCCAAAGCGGCGCGTCAGCCCGTCCATATGCGGGTCCCATCCATCCGCGCCGCCAGGCAGATGCTGCGTTTGCGGCAGCAATAGCAGGTGGAGACCGTCCGCAAATTCCAGGAGGTCGGCAAGGTGCAGGGTGCAGCTGCCCTTTTGTGCCCTGAGCCGTCCGGTTGAGAGCAGCCGGGTCAGGCTGCCCCAGCCCGCGCGGGTCACCGGCAGCGCGATCACCTCCGGCGCGTCGGTGAAGATCAGCTTTGCTGCCGGGATCAGCCGCACGGTTTCGTAAACCGGGAAGGAGGCGGGCTGCGGAATGCCCGCAGGCCGCGGCGGGCCGATGGGGGTGTGTGTGCGGTCCCAAGCCTGCCGCTCTGCCACCCGGCGGGCGATGTCGCGGCACGCCGCATGGGCGCGCACGATGCCCGCCACCGAGTTTTCGTCCGCAATGGCAAAGGCCCCCAAGCCCAGCGTCAGCGCGCGCGCCGCGTACTCCTCCGGGTGGGAGGCCCCGGCGAGGAAGGTGAAGTTCGAAAGACAGGCGAATTCAGCAAACATGCCCCGCATAATATTCCCGTTTTGTTCTCATGTGGAGTCCTGCTGGATTGCGGTGCCGCGCCGCGCGCCAGCGCGGCGCCACGCCCAACCGCCGCAGGGCATTCCAATGCCCGCCCGGCGGGCGGGAGCACTCCTCCTGTTGCGATGCGGGATGCGCAAGATCCGGGTCGATTGCCATCGCACGGATCGGGCAGGGTGCTGGCAGCAAAGGAGAAACCCCATGACCAAGATCACCGCTCTGCCCACAGACATTGTCCGCGCCCTGCAGGAAGACGGCCCCGATGCCCACGGCCAGATGCCGGAGCGCACGGTGTCCGACGGCGGCGGCAACCCCTGCCGCCACTGCCTGCAGTACATCCCCGAAGGTTCGGACATGCTGATTCTGGCCCACCGCCCCTTCCCCAAGGCGCAGCCCTATGCCGAGACCGGGCCCATTTTCCTCTGCGCGGCCCCTTGCGAACGCCATGAAGGGACAGAGGTGCCGGAGGTTCTGGAGCGTGCGCCGGACTATCTGATAAAGGGCTACAGCACCGGGCACCGCATCGTTTACGGCACCGGCATCGTCATCCCGCAGGCGGAGCTGATGGCGCAGGCCGAGAGGATCTTTGCCGATGAGCGGGTGGACTACATCCACATCCGGTCATCGCGCAACAACTGCTACCAGGCGCGGATCGACCGGCGGTGAGGGAACCAGAGGGCGGTGGCTGCGGTGTCTCACTCCGTCAGCCAATGGCAGGTTCGAGCCCGAAGCGGTCAGCCCCAAACCGCTATTCGTGTGTTGATCTCTTGTTCAGCCAAAGCTTCATTGGCGAAGACTCCATTGGCTGGTAGTGATGCCCAGCCCTCTGCATAGACTGAACCATCCTCGTCAGCGGATCTGTAATAGTATTGATCGGCAATGGCAAAAAAACCGTCCGACCGCCTCACAATCGCAAAACGGCGTTCCGAGTGAACTCGGTCAGTTGAGAAATATGGGAACACTTTTATCACATCCATTCTGTGTGGTTATTTTTTGTTAGGTCAGCAGTCAATGGCAGCAAAGTCCGCCCAGCAGTCACCAGGCAGAGGTGCCCCCTTACCCTGCCTTGGTGAGCGACAGGAACACATCTTCCAGATCGGCTTCCTCAGTCTTGACGTCGCGGATCGAAATGCCGGCGGCGTGGACCGCAGCCAGCACATCTTCGGCGCTGGTGGCCTGGCTGCGGTAGCGCAGGCAAACGGCGCCGTCTTCGCGCAGTTCGGCCTCGATGCCGTCGCCCTGCGGCAGCACCGTAACCGGCACCGCGGGCTGCACCACCATGGTCTTGGCGTCGAGCCGTCCCAGGAGGCTGGACTTGCTGTCGCGCGCCACCACCTCGCCCTGGTTGATGATGGCGATCTCGTCGCACATCTCCTCGGCTTCCTCCAGATAATGGGTGGTAAGGATGATGGTCATGCCCTGGGCGTTCAGTTTGCGGATGTTCTCCCACAGCATCTGGCGCAGTTCGATGTCGACGCCCGCGGTGGGTTCGTCCAGCACCAGCACGCTGGGACGGTGGACCAGCGCCTTGCCCAGCAAAAGCCGCCGCCGCAT
>JABXIA010000053.1 GCA_013373325.1 Paracoccaceae bacterium | reverse complement strand
GTCGGGATGGTGTTCCAGCACTTCAACCTGTTCCCGCATCTGACCATTCTGGAGAACTGCACCCTGGCGCCGATCTGGGTCCGCAAGACACCCAAGAAGGAAGCCGAAGAGCGGGCGATGCACTTCCTGGAGAAGGTGAAGATCCCGGAGCAGGCCCACAAATACCCGGGCATGCTGTCAGGCGGCCAGCAGCAGCGTGTGGCCATCGCGCGCTCGCTTTGCATGATGCCGCGCATCATGCTGTTCGATGAACCGACATCGGCGCTGGACCCGGAGATGATCAAGGAAGTCTTGGACACCATGATCGAACTGGCCGAGGAAGGCATGACCATGCTGTGTGTGACCCACGAGATGGGCTTTGCCCGTCAGGTGGCGAACCGGGTGATCTTCATGGATGCGGGCCAGATCGTCGAACAGAACGAGCCGGAAGAGTTTTTCAACAACCCGAAGAGCGACCGCACCAAGCTGTTCCTCAGCCAGATCCTGGGCCACTGAGGCAACTGCATCAGAAAACAGGAAGGCCGGGCGCTGCGCCCGGCCTTTTTTGTTCCGGAACCTGTGTTCAGGAATGGCTGGCAAAGACCTCAGTCGTGCCGTCCGCCAGAATCAGCAGGGTGTCAAACGCCTCGCGCTCATCGCCCATTTCCATGCCCGGTGAGCCGATCGGCATGCCCGGCACGCTTAGCCCCAGCGCCTTGGGCTGTTCGGCCAGCAGCCGCTGGATGTCTCCTGCAGGCACATGGCCCTCGATCACATAAGGCCCGGCCATTGCGGTATGGCAGGAGGACAGATCACCGCTGACGCCCAGCCGCTCCTTCATGGCCCACAGATCCGCGTCCGCCACGTTGCGCACCTCGGTCTGGAACCCGGCGGCGGCCAGATGATCGGCCCAAGCGGTGCAGCAGCCGCAGCTGGGCGATTTCATGATGCGGATGGTCTCAGCTGCCGCGGCGAAACCGGGCAGGGCGGCAAAGGGGAGGGCGGCTGCGGCCAGCAGCAGAAAACGGCGGTGCATGACGGTCTCCAGTCCGGCAAATGTCTGGCAGGCAATCTAAGCAGGCGCGTGCGGCATTGCCAGTGGCCTCCTGCGCAGGATGCGCCAGCGTGCCGCAGGGCTCACTCGCCCAGCAGCTCCCGCGGCACCGCAAAGTCGATTACCTTGCCGCTGCTCCAGCTCAGTTCGCGCCAGCTGCCGATATCGAACTCCGCCACCAGCGTGGCGCCGGTGGGATAGTCGTCGAACCGCGCATGGTCGGGCGGGCTGGAGACGATGGTATGGGCAAAGGCGGCAATGCCGGGGTTGTGGCCGATCACCATGACCCGCTTCTGCTCGGCCTCGCTCAGCACCTTGAAGATCATGTCGGAATTGGCGTGGTACAGCCGCTCGGTGAACGTGGCAGGCGCCCCCAGGTCCATCAGCTCGCAGGTCTCGCGGGTGCGTTGCGACGACGAGGAGATCACCTGATCCGGCAGGTAGCCGCATTCGCGCATCCAGGCGGCAATGGCCGGGGCTGAGCGGCGGCCGCGCTTGTTCAGAGGGCGGGCATGGTCGCTGGGGACATTGGTGTCCCAGGCGGATTTGGCGTGGCGGGTCAGGATCAGGGTGCAGGTCATTGCGGGTGAAAATGCCTCATGTGATGTGCGGTTTGGCCGGGGTCGCGGCGGGCAGTGCGGCTGAGCGGGCAGGCCAGCCGGGCAAGGCAGCCGCCGGACATGCATCCGGCGCCTGCGCTGGTGTCGAGATACGCGTGGCAGGCCGCCAGATCGTAGGGGCCTCCGTCGGCCAGGGCGCTGACAGGGCAGGCGGCAAGGCAGGGACGGGAGGGGCAGCTGTCGCAGGGGGACTGTGCCAAAGGTGCAGGGGGGATGTCAAATTCCTGTTCGAAATGAATGGCCCCCCGCATGGATATCATCATGCCGGCGCTATCATGCACCAGCATCTGTGACGGGGATGTGAAAAACCGCCCGGTCCCCAGCGCCCAGTTGATGAAGGGCGTGTGGGGCGGCCCGCCAAAGGGGAAATAGGCGGTGCCGCCCAGTGTATCCGCCAGCGCGCCGATCACCCGTGCGGACCAGCGGTCGACCGGGTCCGGGGCGCCGTCGAGGCATTCCAGGCTGGATTGGAACAGCGGCCAGAAGGCGCTGCCAGTGCCCAGAAGCAGCAGGGTGCCGCCTTCCAGCGCCTGGACCGGCCGGCGGGCCGGGTGCAGCGCGCCCTGAAGCGCCAGACCGGCGCCGGCGGCGGCCGTCTCAGCGGCAGCGTAAGAAGCAGCGCTGCTTTGGCGGGCAGCGGGATTTCCGTTATGGCTCATTTCAGGCATCCCCGTCAGGCGGCTTGGGGCGAGCCTAGCAGCGGGGCTGGCGCCAGCAGAGGCCAAAAACGTCCCGCTCTGGCCTGCCGGCGTCTTCCTGCCAGCTCTCAGCCCCCATGCCTTCCTCATATGCCGGAAACGTGATCCGTGATATGATCCCGCCGGGGCATGCAGGCCGGATCATCCGGCATCGTGCCTGAAAACGGCCTGCATCTTCCGCCCCAGGGAGTGACAGAATGCCAAGATTTATCGTGACCGGGAACTATACGTCTTCTGCGATGAAGGCGATGATCGAAAACCCCAGTGACCGCGAGGCCGCTGCCCGTGCTCTTGTCGAGGCGGCGGGCGGAAAGCTGGAGACGTTTTATCTGACCACCGGAGACCATGATTTTGCGATCAAGGTCACGATTGATGATGTGTCCAGCCTGCTGGCGGGCCTCCTGGCAACCGGTGCCAGCGGTGCGGTCAGCAACCTCAGGACCGTGCGCGCCTTCACCACGGATGAATTCACGGAAATCCAGAAGAAGGCGGGGTCCATTGCGGGTGCGTACAAGGCACCGGGGGGCTGATCCGGGCATCCCCTGTTCATCTGGCTGAAGATATCCCGGGGCGGATTGGCCCGGCAGACCCAAGAGGGGCAGCGCCCCTCTTGAGTACCGCTTACCTGATTGTCAGGCGCGGATCATCGAACCTGCGCCGTGGTCGGTGTAAAGTTCCAGCAGAACCGCGTTCTGCACCCGCCCGTCGACAATGATGCAGGCGCGCACGCCGCCGCGGACCGCGTCCAGCGCGGTTTCGGTCTTGGGGATCATGCCGCCGGCAATGACGCCGCTGGCGGTCATCTCCTCGACGTCCGCGGCCTTCAGCTCGGTCACCACTTCACCGCCGGAGTTCTTGACACCCGCAACATCGGTCAGCAGCAGCAGCCGGTCGGCCTGCAGCGCCTTGGCGATGGCGCCGGCCGCAGTGTCGCCGTTTATGTTGTAAGTCTCACCGTTCCTGCCCGACCCGATGGGGGCAATGACCGGGATCATGTTCTTCTCGAACAGCCCGTGCAGCACCTTGGGGTCCATTTCCGCCGGTGCGCCGACAAAGCCCAGGTCCGGGTCCGCCTGGTCGCAGGTGATCAGGTTCGCGTCCTTGCCCGACAGGCCGACGGCGCGGCCGCCCTGGCTGTTGATTGCCTGCACGATGCGCTTGTTGACGACACCGGACAGCACCATCTCCACCACTTCCATGGTGGCGGCATCGGTCACCCGCTTGCCGTTCACGAATTCGGACTTGATCTGCAGCTTTTCCAGCATCGCGTTGATCATCGGCCCGCCGCCATGCACGATCACCGGGTTCACGCCCACCTGGCGCATCAGCACGATGTCGCGGGCAAAGGTCTCCATCGCCTCGTCGCTGCCCATGGCGTGGCCGCCCAGCTTGATGACGACAATCGCCCCTGCAAAGCGCTGAAAATACGGCAGCGCGCTGGAGAGGGTTTCGGCGGTGGCAATCCAATCGCGGTTCATGTCTTGTTTCTTCATTGCTGCATCATCCCTTGGTCAGAATGTGTTACGGGGTTCCGGCGCTGCTGCCAAGGGGAGGCTTTGGCGCACCCCGTTGCAGATGGCGGCGCGGATGCTAGGCTCAGCCCAGATTCTCTCATCAGGAGGGCGCCATGCGCCAGAAGACACTACTGCTGACAGGTGCCAGCCGCGGCATCGGTCATGCAACCGTGCGCCGGTTTAACGCCGAGGGCTGGCGGGTCATCACCTGTTCGCGCCAGCCGTTCCCGCAGGAATGCCCCTGGGGCGGCGGCCAGGAGAACCATGTGCAGCTGGACCTGTCGGACCCGTCGGACACGATCAACGCGGTGGGCCGGATCCAGGAGCTGCTGGACGGGCAGCTGGATGCCCTGGTCAACAACGCCGGCATTTCGCCCAAAGGGCCGGAGGGCGAGCGGCTCAGCACGCTCAACACCGACCTGATGGACTGGGGCAAGGTGTTTCACGTGAACTTCTTTGCCTCTGTGGTGCTGGCGCGCGGCCTGAAGGATGAGCTGGCAGCGGCCAAGGGATCGGTGGTCAACGTGACCTCGATCGCGGGCAGCCGGGTGCATCCCTTTGCGGGGGCTGCTTATGCCACCTCCAAGGCCGCGCTGGCGGCGCTGACGCGGGAAATGGCGCATGATTTCGGGCCGATGGGTGTGCGGGTCAATGCGATTGCGCCGGGCGAGGTGGAAACCTCGATCCTGTCGCCCGGCACTGAGAAGATCGTCGAGAAGCTGCCGATGCAGCGGCTGGGCCAGCCGGAGGAGGTGGCCTCAGCCATCTATTTCCTGTGCTCGGAGGGCAGCTCCTACATCTCCGGCGCCGAGATCGAGGTGAACGGCGCGCAGCACGTGTAGTGGCAGGCATGCCGCCCGGCCCAAAGGCCGGGCGGCGCTCTGTCAGCGCACCGCGCGTTTCAGCATGGGCAGATTGCCGAGCAGCAGCACGTCAAAGGCCAGCACCGCCAGCAGCGCCAGGCCGGTGAGCGGAAAGGCCAGCGAGACCAGCACGGCGATCAGCGCGGCACCTTTCCAGAACGGCATCTCTGCCGGTTCCGGCGGTGCGGCCAGGCGGGCGGCACCGGCGGGGCGGCGCTTCATCCACATCACCAGGCCGGAGACGCAGACAAAGATCACCGCGAGGCAGAACACCACGTTTAGAACGAAGCTCCAGGTGCCCATAAGCCCCATGTGGAAGGGGATGCTGACGGCCATCGCCTTGCCGGCCCAGGAGTAGTCCGCGTATTTCACATCGGCCAGGATCCTGCCCGTGTACTGGTCGACATGCACGGTGCGGTCGATGAAGGGGCTGTCGCCGTCGCCGCTCATGCTGTCGCGGTTTATGGTCCAGACGCCTGTTTCGCCGCCGGGGTAGGCGAGGCGGAAGCGGCCCTCCATCCCCAGGTCACGTCCCAGCGCGATCAGGCTGGCGGCATCCACGGGCGCGCCCTCCGCCACGCCGGTGATGCCCGCGTCAGAGCCGGAGGCGGGCATCGGAGTCTGTTCCAGCGCCCAGGGCACGTCGTTGGTATGCCCGTGGTTCATGCTGGCGTGAATGTCATCGGACAGGGGCACGTTGTCCCATTTTGCTGCCGGAAAGGTGCTCCAGGCCTGCATGACCTGACCGCCCCAGATGCCGGTCCACGACAGGCCGGAGATCAGGAAGATCACCAAGAGCGCCGACATCCAGAAACCGGTGACGGCGTGCAGGTTCTTCCACAACGCCCGGCCACGGGCGCGGAGGTTGGGGACAAAAGCGCTGACGGCATTGCCGCGCGGCCACCACAGGTAGAGGCCGGTCAGCACCAGCACGATGCCCAAACCGGCAGCGATCTCGATCAGCCGGTCGCCGGTGTCGCCGATCAGCAGAGTGGAGTGGATGTTGTCGGCCAGGTCATACCAGCCTGCGCGGCGGTCCCAGACCTGGATCACTTCGCCGGTGTATTGATCCAGCGCGACAAGGCGCTGGCCGTCATCTGTTTTCACCCGGAACACGGCGGCCAGATCGGGTGCCTTGGGGCCGATCCATTCGGCGATGGTGCCGGGTTGGGCGGCCAGAACAGCGGCCTCCTGTGCGGGGATGCTCAGCTCAGCGGTGCCTCGGGCGACGGTGATCTTCTCGCCATCGCGGCCGTCGAATTGGGTGATGAACATCATCATCAGCCCGGTGACCGCCAGCATAATCAAAAAGGGGATCACAAACAGGCCGGCATAGAAATGCCAGCGCCAGACGGCGGCGTAGAATTTTTGGGACAGCGGACGCGATGGGTCCGCGGATTGCGGTTGGCTGGTTGCCATGGTGTCTCTCCATACCGGAACGGGGCCGGGCGCGCGGGGCGCCGGCGGAAATGTCAGTTTGTTCAGAAAATCAGGAGAGTGCGGGCGGGCCGCGGGCGTCATAGCGCCAGTGGAAGCCGGCGGTGCGATGGGTGAAGGCCTCGCGCGACCAGCGGTCGCTGAGAGGCGGTTCCAGGTTCAGGCTGATCAGGCTGCCCGGCAGCAGCGCCACGGCGCCAAGGGCTGCAAACGGACAGCTGCGGTCCTCCATCTGCTCGGCAGGTGCGTGGGGTTCGCCGCTGTCCAGATCGACCCAGGTTTCCACCGGCCCGTGGCCGGTACAGATCACCAGCAGCACCTTGCCGTCCTGCGCCGAGGCCGGCATCCAGCCGGAGGGGATCAGCCCGGCCACGGCCAGGGCGATCACAACCAGCAGGGAGGGCAGGCGGCTGAGCACGAAGTTTAGAGCCCGGCGATGATAGAGCGCAGGGTGGCGATGCCGTCACCCTTCTCGGATGAGGTCAGCACAATCTCCGGATAGGCCGCCGGGTGTTTGGCCAGCGCGCCCTTCACCTGCTCCAGCACCTTGGCGCGGTCCTTTTCCTTGACCTTGTCGGCCTTGGTCATCACGCATTGGAAGGTGACGGCGGAGCTGTCCAGGAGCTTCATGATCTCGTCATCCACCGCCTTCACGCCGTGGCGGCTGTCAATCAGCACAAAGGCGCGGCGCAGGTTCTGGCGGCCCGACAGATAACGTTTCAGCAGTTTCTGCCATTGCTCCACCACCTTCAGCGGCGCGTTGGCATAGCCATAGCCGGGCAGGTCGACCAGATAGAGCTCAGGCCCCTGGGTGAAGAAGTTGATCTCCTGGGCGCGGCCCGGGGTGTTGGAGGCGCGCGCGATGCCCTTGGTGCCGGTCAGCGCGTTGATCAAGCTCGACTTGCCGACGTTGGAGCGGCCGGCAAAGCAGACCTCCACCCGGTCGGCGTCCGGCAGGCCGTTCATTGCCACCACGCCCTTCAGGAATTCGGTCTCGCCTGCAAACAGCTTGCGGCCCTTCTCGGCGGAGATTTCATCCGGCGCTTCGGCCAGGGAAAATTGCATCTGCATCACAGCACCTTTACCGCGTCGCCCAGGCGGATCTCACCGCCGCGCACCACCTCGGCGTAGACCGAGAAATCCTGGTGGCCCCAATTGTCCTTGAGGGTCTTGAGCGTATCGGCGTCGCGTTCGCCGGTTTCGGGATTGGCAGTGGTCGCCAGGCAGCGCACCACCCGCTCGCGCACCGCAAAGACGGTTTCGCCGATCTGCACCTCGCGGCCGAGCCAGCCGTTTTCGGACCAAGGATCACCCAGGTCGAACCAGATGTTGCTGCGCCAGCGCAGGGGCGAGAGGGTGTGGCCGATCGCCTGCTCCACCGCGCGGTGGGAAGACAAGTTGGCCAGCGACACCGAAGGGAATGGTGTGTCGGTCATGCCGCGGCCCGGCACCCTGACAATACGGGAAGACCCGGCGCGGTTTTCGGGCAGCAGCGGCTTTTCCCACTCCAGGAAGCGCTGCAGATCGTCCGGATTTTCCGGGTCGAATGTCAGATCAGGCCGGGCAGGGTGGGTCAGCGTCAGCTGGCTGCTGGCATCGTCCAGCCGGGCGTTGATGGCCATCAGCCCCGGCGCCTTGGAGCCGCGGGTGAAATTGGCGCAGGGCACCCATTCGGACCCGTCCGCCTTGGAGGCCTCATGCGCAACCGCCCAAACACGGTCGCCGGGCATGGTCTGCCCGGCGATCATGGTGACGCTTTCCAGTGCCTCCCGCCCATGGGATTTGAGCGGGTGGCGCCAGATGTCTGTGACCTTTGCGGTCATTCCTTCTCAGCCTTCGGCTTCTTCTTGAAGCTCGACTTGATGTTGCCGAACACATCCGGCTTGTAGCCATGGCTGCGCATGATCAGGTACTGCTGGCTGAAGGTGATCGTGTTGTTCGCGATCCAGTAAACCACCAGGCCGGAGGCGAAGCCGCCGAGCATGAACATGAACACCCAGGGCATCCACGCGAAGATCATCTTCTGCGTCGGATCGGCGGGGGCCGGGTTCAGCTTCTGCTGCAGGAACATCGAGATGCCCAG
>JABXIA010000301.1 GCA_013373325.1 Paracoccaceae bacterium | reverse complement strand
GCCTGCATGATCTTGTTCCACAGGTCGCGCGCCTCGACGGTATGATAGACCTTGCCGTCGAACTGCAGTTCCCAGGAGCCGTCGGATTTCACCGCATCCATGAAGTCATCGGTGACCAGCACAGACATGTTGAACATGCGCAGGCGGGCAGAATCGGATTTGGCGGTAATGAAGGCCTCGATATCCGGATGGTCGCAGCGCATGGTTGCCATCATCGCACCGCGGCGGCTGCCTGCGGACATGATGGTGCGGCACATTGCGTCCCAGACGTCCATGAAGGACAGCGGGCCGGAGGCATCCGCCGCCACGCCCTTCACGTCGGCGCCGCGCGGCCGGATGGTGGAGAAGTCATAGCCGATGCCGCCACCCTGCTGCATGGTCAGCGCCGCCTCTTTCAGCATGTCAAAGATACCCGACATGCTGTCCGGCACCGTGCCCATCACGAAGCAGTTGAACAGGGTCACCTGGCGCGCGGTGCCGGCGCCAGCAGTGATCCGGCCCGCGGGCAGGTATTTGAAGTCCTCCAGCGCGCCATAGAATTTCTCTTCCCAAACGTCCGGCTTCTTTTCCGCACGCGCCAGGTCACGCGCGATGCGCCGCCAGGTGTCCTCGACGGTCACGTCGATCGGCGCGCCATCGGCCTGCTTGAAACGGTACTTCATATCCCAGATCTGCTCGGCGATGGGGGCGGCAAAGCGGCTCATGTGTCGGTCCTTCGGCTCGTTCGGGCTTCATGAAAACGGCTCCGCTGCGGCAGCTCTTTCCGGGCACCGTGGCGAATCCATTTTTTGTTAAGGCTTACTTGCAGCAATAGCGTGGAGAAACACAATACCTTGAAGTCAGTGATCCGTAAACTACTATATACTGTCAAAGCTCTGGACGACTCTGTGGGGAACCTGTGGATAAGCGCGTGAATCTTGTGAAGCTTTCGGTCGGCACCGAAAGCGTCGACAGCCTGATGGCCTGGCAGGAGATGCGCCGTGCGGAACTGCCGGAGGGCCTTCCCCGCCACGTCACCCGCATGTGGCCCAAGCGCGAGGCGGAGATTTTGAACGGCGGTTCGATCTACTGGGTAATCAAGGGGCTGATCCAGTGCCGCCAGCGTATCCTGCAGCTGGATGAGGTCACCGGCGAAGACGGCATCCGCCGCTGCGCCATCATTCTGGACCCGGAACTGCACCGCACTCACACAGCGCCGAAGCGCCCGTTCCAGGGCTGGCGCTACCTGAAAGCTGAAGACTCTCCTGCCGACCTGCCCGCAGGTAAAAAACAGGAGGAGCCGCTGCCGCTGGAGCTTTCCCAGGCACTGGCGGAAATCGGGGTTATCTGAGGCTATCCGCTCCCCCCGCGGCAGCCTCGCCAGCGCCGGGCGTCAGCCCGGCGCACGGCCCAACCGGGGCGGAAGCATCTCTTGATGCTTCCAGCTCCGGGCGGGAGCACCCCAGCGGACAGCATACATCCGGAACAAACAAAAGCGCTCCCGCCCCCTTTGCAGGCATCAAAGATGCCTTGAAGGCGTTGGGCATGGCCCGCGCGGACGCGCGGGAGGCCGCGCTTACTTGCGGTGTTCCAGCAGGTCCAGCAGCGTGTTCAGCGCTGCCTTTTCATCCCTGCCGTACTTTGCCACCCGGCTGCGCCACAGGGTGGCCTGCGACTTCAGCACCAGACCGTCCCCCAGCAGCTTCAGGTGGTTGGCCCGCAGCGTCTCGCCGGTGGAGGTGATGTCGGCCACCATCTCTGCGGTCTCGTTCTTCACCGTGCCTTCGGTCGCGCCCTGGCTGTCAACGAGCTGGTAATCCGCTACCCCGGCATCGGTCAGGAACTCCCGCACCAGCCGGTGGTACTTGGTGGCGATCCGCAGCCGGTGGCCATGCGCCGCGCGGAACGCCGATGCGGCAGCGTCCAGATCATCCAGGGTGTCCACGTCGATCCAGAACTGCGGCACGGCCAGAATCAGATCGGCATGGCCGAAGCCCATTTCCGCCAACTCCTCCACCTGCTGCTCGAACCGCGGCAGCTTCTCCTGCACCAGATCGGTGCCGGTGACGCCCAGGTGAATCCGCCCCGCAGCCAGTTCGCGCGGAACCTCTCCCGCCGACAGCAGCACCAGCTCCATATTCGACACACCTTCGATCGCGCCGGCGTATTCCCGGTCCGATCCAGTGCGCGACAGCGTCACGCCGCGTTTGGCAAACCAGTCAAAGGTCTTTTCCATCAGCCGCCCCTTGGACGGCACACCCAGCTTCAGGGTCATTTGCGCGCCTCCTCAAGCTGCAGCATCAGGTCCGGGCGCAGCACACCGCCCACGGCCGGGATTTCCTCGCCGTCACCCAGCTGGCGGGTCAGCGCATCATAGCGCCCGCCGCTGGCCACAGGCGGCAGATCGGGCCGGGCCTCGGCATAGAAACCAAAGACAAACCCGTCGTAATACTCCATCGACGTGCGCCCGTAGGAAGCTTCGAAATCGAGGTTGTCAACATCCACGCCGCGCGCCTTCATCGCTGCGGTGCGCGCATCCAGCCGGTCCAGCGCCGGGTTGATCTGCGGCAGGTCCACCGCGATGTCGCGCATCTGCTCAGTGGCAAAGGGCACGGTTTCCCGTACAGCCATCAGGGCCTCCAGCGCCAGCAGTTCGTTTTCGGCAATCGGCGGCTCCTTGGCATCTGCACGCAGCGCCTCCACCCGCGCCTGCACTTCTGCCGCGCGGCGCTTGCCGATCTCCACGGCGGAACCGGTCAGGTCGCCCTCGGTCGACAGCAGTTTCCTGCGGCTTTCCGGCACAGGGCAGCGGCCGGCAAAACGGTCCAGCAAGGAACGGAACCGGCGCGGCCGCCAGATGTGGCGCATCAGGGCCGTCTTGCGCTTGTCCGTGGTGTTCAGCCCCTCGACCGCTGCCATAAGAATGCCGATGTCGCCGGTCGCCGCCCGCAAGGGCAGCCCGCGCACCTGCAGCGCAAACAGCGAGAAGACTTCAGCATCCGCCGCAGCCGCATCGTCACGCTCAAACACCTCATAACCAACCTGCAGATATTCGTTGGGCCGATCCGGATCCAACTCCTGACGCCGGAACACCTCGCCCGAATAAGTATAGCGCGCAGGCTCGGCGCCGTGGCGCATATGCGCCTCCACCACCGGCACGGTGAAGTCCGGGCGCAGCATCTGCTCGCCGCGCAGCGCGTCAGAGGTCACATAGGCACGCGCACGGATGTCTTCACCATAGAGATCCAGCAAAGTGCCTGCCGGCTGCAAAAGCGGCGTATCCACCACCTGCCCGCCCGCGGCCTCAAAACGGACCCGCAGCTGGGCGGCGCGGGCCTGAATGTCGGAACGAAGCGTCATGATCAGCCCTGCCCGTCCAGGATTTCACGCACCTTGGCGACCAGTTCCGTGCGCGGCACTTCGAACTGGCTGGGGCGCTCCTTCCACTCTTCCAAGGTGGCGCTTTCGGCGATCTTGGCGCCCAGGATCAGGTCCTTGATCTGCACCACGCCGTTGGCCTTCTCGTCGCCGCCTTCGATCACCGCCACGGGGGAGTTCCGCTTGTCCGCATATTTCAGCTGGTTGCCGAAGTTCTTGGGGTTACCCAGATAAACCTCGGCCCGGATGCCCGCGTTGCGCAGCTCCGCCACCATGGCCTGGTAATCCGCCATCCGGTCCCGGTCCATCACGGTCACAACCACCGGCCCGGTGGCCTCGGCGCTCAGCCGACCCTTGGCGTGCAGCGCCGCCAGCAACCGGTCCACGCCGACCGAGACACCCACTGCAGGCACTTCCTGGCCGGTAAAGCGCTTGACCAGCCCGTCGTAACGGCCGCCGCCCGAAACCGAACCGAACTGCCGCTTGCGGCCCTTCTCGTCCAGAATCTCAAAGGTCAGCTCTGCCTCGAACACTGGCCCGGTGTAATAACCAAGCCCGCGCACGACGGAGGGGTCGATCTCAATCCGGTCTTTGCCATAGCCGCCCGCGGCCAGCAGCTCGCCAATCTGCTCCAACTCGGCAATGCCCTCCTGGCCAACCTTGCTGTCGCCCACTGCGGCGCGCAGGTTGGCAATGGTGCCTGCCGCATCCGCTGCTTTGGAGGTCAGGAAGGCCAGCACCGGCGCTGCCTGATCACCGCTGAGGCCAACCCCGTCGATGAAGGCGCCGGAGGCATCCAGGCGGCCTTTGGTCAGCAGCTCGCGCACGCCGGCCTCGCCGACCTTGTCGAACTTGTCGATGGTGCGCAGCACGTCGTCGCGCTTGGCATCGCCATCACCCAGACCCATCGCCTCCAGCACGCCGTTCAGAACCTTGCGGTTGTTCACCCGCACCAGATAGTCGCCGCGCGGAATGCCGACGGTTTCCAGCGTGTCGGACAGCATCGCGCAGATCTCTGCATCCGCCGCCATCGACGCCGTGCCCACGGTATCCGCATCACACTGATAGAACTGGCGGAAGCGGCCCGGGCCCGGCTTCTCGTTGCGCCAGACCGGCCCCATCGCATAGCGGCGGTAGGGAGTCGGCAGGTCGTTGCGGTGCTGCGCGTAAACCCGTGCCAAGGGCGCCGTCAGGTCATAGCGCAGAGCCATCCAGTCGCCGTTGCCGTCTTCCTCGGTTTCCTGCCAGGCAAACACGCCCTCGTTCGGGCGGTCCACGTCGGGCAGGAATTTGCCCAGCGCCTCAACGGTTTCCACCGCCGAACTTTCCAGCGCCTCAAACCCGTAATGATGATACACACCCGCGATGGCCCGCAGCATCTCGCTGCGCTGGGTCACCTCCGCACCGAAATAGTCACGGAACCCCTTCGGCGTCTGCGCCTTGGGGCGGGGCTGTTTCTTCACTTTGGCCATATCCGGCCTCCTCACGGGTAGCGGTTTCACTCGCCCGGCGGTCTAGCGGAAGCAGGCCGCAACAGCAAGAAGGAGCCGCGGGAGGCAATGACGCAGGAAGCATTTCCGATGGCTCACCCGGCCGATAGACCGGGCCGCGCCTGCCTGCCCCCCGGCAGGCGCGTTCGCGCCAGCCCAGGCAGTCCCGGCCCTCGTTCTGATGCAGAGGCCATGGACCTTGACCGCCAACACGCCTATCTAAGCACATCCGCAATCAAAGGCCTGACCCATGCAGCATCTGGAAGAGCAAATCGCCCATCTGACCCGCAGCGTGGAGGAGATGAGCGACGTGATCGCCCGCCAGCAGCAGGAAATCGACGTTCTGACCCGCCGCGTTGCCATGCTGATGCAGCGCGAAGCCACCCGCGAGCAGGAAGGCACCGGCGGCGTGGTCTTCGCCGACGAACGCCCGCCGCACTACTGACCTCTGCCCCGCAATCCACGGTTTCCCTTGATCCAACGGCCTGCCCCGCGCAGGCTGTCACTTATGCATTTTGTGACAAGTGATTGGGGATTCGCGCCATGGCACCATCCAACGACCCGGTGGAATTCGTCGAAAAAGGCATCGATAAACTCCACACCCGGATGATCTTCTACCTTAAAAAAGTCTGGAAGCGCGTCCGCTCGCTGCTAATGCCGCTGCGCAAATTCATGAAGAGAATGCTCTCTGCAGCCAAGTCCATCGCCAAGACCGCCGGCAAGAAAGCGGTCGCGCAGGTCACATCCGCCGGGCAGACGGTGCTCAACCTCCTGGACCGGGTGGAGCAGATGCTGAAGACCATGATCAAGCTGGGCCAGCGCATCCTCGACACAATCCGCAAGAACACCGACCGCTCCCGCCTGGTCCGGGTGCTGAAGACCGTGGTCCGCAAATACGTCGAAATGTTCCGCCAGGTCTGGGGCTGGGTGCAGGAGATCTGGGAGCAGATCGGCGTGCTCGACACCGCCCTGATGATCCTGAACCGCTTTGCCTCGGTGCTGCAGATCGTCTTTGGCTGGATCAAGGAGCTGACCGCGATCCTGGCCGGCGTGAAGAAGGTGAAGGGACTGCTGAAGAAAGTGGTAAAAACGCTGCGGCTGGAAATGAAGGAAGCCATCCGCCTGCTGAAGGATGTCGCCAAGCTGCCGGTGCCCAAGGAGGCGTGACCCACCACCCCGAACGGGCCTGCGGCAACCCGTGGGATGGCGCCTCAACTGTTTTTCGGGGCAGTTTATCCCGGCCAAGTCCGTAGAACTTCACCGGCGAAGAGCTTACTCTGAGAAAAAGCAAAAAGGCTCCGTCGAAGCGGAGCCTTTTCTGAAAGAAGACAATACTCAGTGAGCGGCAAATAAACGCTGCTGAAGATCAACGCGCTTACTTGGCTTGAGCGTCGTCTGCGAGGGTCTCAGGTGCGTCCTCTGCGCCTGTTCCCGAAGGATTTGCTCCAACTCGCACTTTTCTCCCTTTTTTACCCCGGCTGTCTGGGGCTTCTGGTTCTGGATCCGCATCATCAGTACCTATCTCCTGAAGCTTAGCGTATTCTACCGAGAGATTCTTAAAGAACCGTTCGTTTCCGCTGATACGCGCTGAATTTCCAAGCGTGTCAACCAAAATTTTCTCAGGTTCCGATGCCTCTCTTACATTTCTAAACAGCACGCGCGCTTCGTTCATGTCAATGACGAAGCCATGACTTGAATATGATTGTGACAACCAAGGCAGTTTGTCTTCACGCAAATTTTGGAAGCGATTGTTCAGACGCACCCCATAGTCTTCACCAATTCTCATGGCTCTTGTTCTAGAGCCAACTTCTTCTGGATCAATTTTTGAGAAAACTGGCCCATAGATCGATGAAACGATCTCTGAGGCTGAGTGAGACGCCGTGTGAAAGGAGATGACCCCGCCGCTGTTCGCAATGATGTCAATCACCAAGGTGTTGAACGTCTCACGCGCTCTGCTTTCGAGTGTGGTAAACGCCTCACTGATGTTTAGGCCACTTTCCATTCCGGCGATGTCGTCTGTTTTAGACATTTGAATATCAAGCGGCCCAAGTTCACCATACGGACAGAAGATGAGCTCATCTGCCGCAACAGCCATCAATGTCCCCGCACTCTTGCAAAGCCCAGGGATTAGAACTTTGAAGGACGCGTAGCGATGCTGCAGGTACCTGCCGATCTTGTACGCCGCGTCGGGATCGCCGCCGTTGGTCGTAAACACCAAGATGAGATCGTCCGACTCTATATTTTTAGCAACGAACTCAATGAACTCCAAGTCCAACCCACGTCTCATCGGGCCGGAGTACTGCAATACGTCTGCCAAGCAATAAGCTCCCTTCTGCAACCTGGGGAACATATTCACTTTGTAGCGCAACATTTCAAGATGAAATCAGATGAATTTCAATCTCTTGCAATGAACCTTCGCATCTCAAATCTCCTCCACATCCATCACCCCATCGAGGGACTTCAGCGCGCCCTTGATCTGCGGGTTGATCGGAAAGGGCTGGCCCAGGTCCATCTCCACATCGCCGGGCAGACCGGGGTCCTGCAGGTACATATAGACCTCGCCGCGCGACGCATTGCGGGCCGCCGCCTTGGCGTCCTCCAGCACCTGCGCCACGGTGCCCACGGCCGCCGCATCGCTCAGGTAAACCCGCAACGAACTGCGCCCCGCATCAGCAATGGCGCTGTCCACCGGACCGACCGAGCGCACCAGCAGTTTCAGCTGATCGCTCTCCATCGTCGCCTCGGCGGTGATCACCACCTTGGCGCCGGTTTCCAGAAACTCGCGGCTCTTCTCCAGCACCTCGGAGAACAGCGTCACCTCATAGGCGCCCGAGGGGTCGCTGAGCTGGGCAAAGGCAAAGCGGTTACCGCGGGCGGACTTCCTCTCCTGCCGCCCGGCCACGACACCGCCCATCTTGGCCATGAACGGGCCGCGTTCGGCCTTGGCTGTCACCTCGTCAAGCGTCATCACCTTTTTGCGCTTCAGCGCGGGCATGTAATCGTCCAGCGGATGGCCTGAGAGGTAGAACCCGATCGCCTTGAATTCCTCAGACAGGCGCTCGGCCGGCAGCCAGTCCGGCACCGACGGCAGGCGCGGCTCGGGCAGGTCCTCGCCTGCCTCACCGAACAGCGACACCTGGCTGGAATTCCTCTGGTCATGCACCGCGGCAGAGTAATCCACCAGCGCGCCGAGGCTCTCAAACACCCGGCGGCGGTTGCTGTCCAGCTGATCAAAGGCCCCGGCGCGCGCCAGCATTTCCAGCGGCCGCTTGCCGACTTTCTTGAGGTTCACCCGGCGGGCAAAGTCGAAGACATTGACAAAGGGCTTCTCGTACTCGCCCTCCTTCCGCGCCTCAGCCACCAGCCGCATCACGTCCAGGCCGACGTTCTTGAGCGCGCCCAGCGCATAGACCAGCTCCCCATTGACCACGTTGAAGGTCGCCAGCGAGCGGTTGATGCAAGGCGGCACGTATTTCAGCCCCAGCCCCTTCTTCACCTCTTCGAAGTAGATCGCCAGCTTATCGGTCAGATGGATATCGCAGTTCATGACGCCGGCCATGAACTCCACCGGGTGGTTCGCCTTCAGCCAGCCGGTCTGATAGCTCACCACCGCATAGGCCGCCGCGTGTGATTTGTTGAAGCCGTAGTTGGCGAATTTTTCCAGAAGGTCGAAAACCTCGCTGGCTTTCTTCTTGTCGACGCCGTTTTCCGCCGCGCCCTTCTCGAACTTCGGACGCTCGGCGTCCATCGCCTCCTTGATCTTCTTACCCATCGCCCGGCGCAGCAGGTCTGCGCCGCCAAGGGTATAGTTCGCCATCACCTGGGCGATCTGCATCACCTGCTCCTGGTAGACGATGATGCCCTGGGTTTCTTCCAGGATATGGTCGATCAAGGGGTGGACAGAGGTGATCTCGCGCTGGCCGTTCTTCACCTCGCAGTAGACCGGGATGTTTTCCATCGGGCCGGGGCGGTACAGCGCCACCAGCGCCACGATATCCTCGATACAGGTAGGCTTCATGCGCTTCAGCGCATCCATCATGCCGGTGGATTCCACCTGGAACACCGCCACCGTCTTGGCGCGTGAGTAGAGATCATAAGTGACCTTGTCATCCAGCGGTATGGCGTTGATCTGGTTCTCCGCCCCTTCCGGCGGTTCGTACAGCTGGGTGCCATCTGCAGCGATGTGCAGGTCGCGCCCCGACTGGAAGATCAGGTCCATCGCGTTCTGAATGACGGTCAGCGTCTTGAGGCCCAGGAAGTCAAACTTCACCAGCCCAGCCTGCTCCACCCATTTCATGTTGAACTGGGTCGCAGGCATGTCCGAGCGCGGATCGCGGTAGAGCGGCACCAGCGCATCCAGCGGCCGGTCCCCGATCACCACGCCCGCCGCGTGGGTGCCGGCAGAGCGCAGCAACCCCTCCACCTGCTTGCCATAGGTCAGCAGCCGGTCCACCACCGGCTCGTTCCGGGCCTCTTCGCTCAGCCGCGGCTCTTCCTTCAGCGCGTCCACGATGGACATCGGCTTCACGCCCTCGACCGGGATCAGCTTGGACAGCCGGTCCACCTGGCCATAGGGCATCTGCAGAACCCGCCCCATGTCGCGCACCGCCGCCTTGGACAGAAGCGCGCCGAAGGTGATGATCTGCCCCACCTTGTCGCGGCCGTATTTCTCCTGCACGTATTTGATCACCTCTTCCCGGCGGTCCATGCAGAAGTCGATGTCGAAGTCGGGCATCGACACCCGTTCCGGGTTCAGGAAGCGTTCGAACAGCAGCGAGTAGCGCAGCGGATCAAGGTCGGTGATGGTCAGCGCATAAGCCACCAGAGAGCCCGCACCGGACCCCCGCCCCGGCCCCACCGGAATATCGTGGTCCTTGGCCCATTGGATAAAGTCGGCAACGATCAGGAAGTAGCCGGGGAAGCCCATGCCCTCGATGATGCCAAGCTCGAAATCGAGCCGTTCCTGGTATTCCTCGACGCTCACCGCATGCGGGATCACCGCCAGGCGCTGCTGCAGGCCCTCGTTGGCGATGCGGCGCAACTCCGCCACCTCGTCATCGGCGAACTTCGGCAGGATCGGGTCGCGCCGGTACGCCATGAAGGCGCAGCGCCTGGCGATTTCCACGGTGTTCTCAATCGCCTCGGGCAGGTCGGCAAACAGCGCAACCATCTCCTCCTGGCTCTTGAAGTAATGCTGCGCGGTCAGACGGCGGCGCGGCTCCACCTGATCGACATAGGCACCCTCGGCGATACAGATCATCGCATCATGCGCCTCGAACATCTCCGTGTCCGGGAAATAGACGTCATTGGTGGCGACCAGCGGCAGCCCCATGGCATAGGCCATTTCCACATGGCCGCGCTCGGTCTGCTTTTCCGCCTCCGGCTGGCCATGCTCGCCCGGATGGCGCTGCAATTCCACATACAGACGGTCCGGGAAGATCGCCTTCAGCCGCTGCATCAGCGCTTCCGCCGCCGGGCGCTGCCCCATCTGCAACAGCCGCCCCACCGGCCCGTCCGGCCCGCCGCTCAGGCAGATCACGCCGCCGGAATAGCTCTCCAGCTCCTCCAGCGTCACATGCGGCAGCTCGCCCCCCTGCCGCAGATAGAGGCAGGAGTTCAGCTTCATCAGATGCTCATACCCGGCCTCGCTCTGGGCCAGCAGCACCAGCGGCGCGG
>JABXIA010000355.1 GCA_013373325.1 Paracoccaceae bacterium | reverse complement strand
GAATTCCTGATCCTGATGGGCACCTTCCAGAAGAACACCTGGGTGACTGCGGTGGCTGCAACCGGGGTGATCTTCTCGGCCGGCTATGCGCTGTGGCTCTACCGCCGGGTGGTGTTCGGCGACCTGATCAAGGGCAGCCTGATGGGCATCCGCGACATGACCGCGCGTGAGCGTTTCGTCTTTGCGCCGCTAGTCGTCATGACCCTGCTTCTGGGCGTTTACCCGTCGCTGGTCACCGACATCATCAGCCCTTCGACCGAGGCGCTGATTGCAAACTTCAACCAGTCTCTGGCTGCTGCGGACACTGCGCCCGCCGCGACCCAGATTGCTTCGCACTAAGGGAGCATCAGGCAGATGATCCAAGCTGATCTTACCGTAATCCTGCCAGAGATCGTTCTGGCGCTTTACGCCATGGCGGCGCTGCTTGGCGCCGTCTACACCGGCAAGGACAAGCTGGCGGTGCCGCTGGTCTGGAGCACGGCCGGGCTGCTGGCGCTGGTTGCCTTCTGGATCGCCTCCAGCACGGCCGGTACCCAAACGGCATTCAACGGCATGTTCATCGACGACGGCTTCTCGCGTTTTGCCAAGGTGGCGCTGCTCTTGGGCGCATCCGCTGTGCTGCTGATCGGCCAGGACTACATGGCGCGCCGCGGCATTTTGCGGTTCGAATACCCGGTCCTGGTGGCGCTGGCCGCTGTCGGCATGATGATGATGGTCTCCGCTGGTGACCTGATGTCCCTATACATGGGGCTGGAGCTGCAGTCGCTGTCGCTTTATGTCGTGGCCGCGATGCGCCGCGACAGCGTCAAGTCGACCGAGGCGGGCCTCAAGTACTTCGTACTGGGCGCATTGTCCTCCGGCCTGCTGCTTTATGGCGCCTCGCTGGTCTACGGTTTTGCCGGAACCACCCAGTTCGCGGGCATCATCCAGGTTGCGGAGCAGGGCCATATGTCCATCGGCATGCTGTTCGGCCTGGTCTTCATGATCTCGGGGCTTGCGTTCAAGGTCTCGGCGGTTCCGTTCCACATGTGGACTCCGGACGTCTACGAAGGCTCGCCGACGCCTGTGACGGCTTTCTTTGCCACCGCGCCCAAGGTTGCGGCCATGGGCCTGTTTGCCCGCGTGCTGTTTGACGCCTTCGGCGGCGCAATTGCTGACTGGCAGCAGATCATCGTGGTGCTGTCGGTGCTGTCGATGTTCCTGGGCGCCATCGCGGCGATCGGCCAGCGCGACATCAAACGGCTGATGGCCTTCTCCTCCATCGCCCATATGGGCTATGCGATGATCGGCCTGGCCGCTGGCACTGAACAGGGCATCACAGCAATGCTGGTGTACCTCGCAATCTATGTCACCATGAACATCGGCACCTTCTCCTTCATCCTGATGCTGGAAAAGGACGGCAAACCGGTGACGGACATTCAGGCCCTGAACCAGTTTGCTGCGCGCGAGCCTGGCAAGGCGCTGGCGGTGCTGATCCTGATGTTCTCGCTGGCAGGCGTGCCGCCGATGCTGGGCTTCTTTGCCAAGTTCGGCGTGTGGCAGGCGGGTATTGATGCGGGCTTGATGACGCTGGTCATTGCCTCCGCCGTCGCTTCTGTCATCGGTGCATTCTATTACCTGCGCATCGTCTTCTACATGTACTTCGGTACTGGCGAGGACGATGTGGAGGCGAAGGGTGCCCCGGTTCTGAGCGTTGCGCTGATGGCCTCCGCTGCTCTGATGCTGGTGGGCGTGGTCTACCAGTTCGGCATCGACAGTGCCGCCGCCGCCGCGGCAGCAACCCTTGTAAATTGATCTGCTTTTCAGGCAGGCTAGGGAGGCCCGGTCTTGTGACCGGGCCTTTCCGCATCTAAGGAGCGCATATGAGCTGGCCAGCAGGATATGGGAAACGGGTGCTTGATGAGGTGGACAGCACCCTGAACGAGGCTGCCCGCATCGCTGGGGAACTGGCGGGTCCGGAATGGATCCTGGCCCTGCGCCAGACCCAAGGGCGCGGGCGCCGCGGCCGTGACTGGAAAGATCCCAAGGGCAACTTCGCCGCCACCCTGGTGATGCGCCCCGAAGGCGCCCCGGACCAGGCCGCGCTGCGCAGCTTTGTGGCGGCACTGGCGGTCTATGACGCCTGCGTCGCGGTCACTGGCCGCAGTGAGGGCCTGTCGCTGAAATGGCCCAACGATGTGCTGCTGAAGGGCGGCAAGCTGGCTGGCATCCTTTTGGAAAGCGCGGGCAACGGCAAGGGCGTGAACCACCTGTTCGTCGGCATCGGCGTCAACCTGGTGGAAACCCCGATGAAGGAATGGCTGGAACCCGGTGCCGTCTGGCCAGTGTCGCTGTTGTCTGAAACCGGCGTGCAGGTCACGCCGGAGGAGTTTCTGGAAGCCGTGGCCGAGGCCTTTGCCCGCTATGAGCAGCAGTTCGCGACCTATGGCTTTGAACCGATCCGCACCGAATGGCTGGCGCGTGCAGCCAAGCTGGGCGAGGTAATCACGGCCAAGACCGCGGCGTCTGAGACCGAAGGCACCTTTGAAACGGTGGACGCCAGCGGCAACCTTGTCCTAAACACCGCCAAGGGCCGCGTCAGCATTCCCGCGGCCGACATCTATTTCTAGGAAGG
>JABXIA010000049.1 GCA_013373325.1 Paracoccaceae bacterium | reverse complement strand
TATCTGAGCCTGCCCAATGTGGTCTGTGCCGGGGGCAGCTGGGTGGCGCCAAAGGATCTGGTGGCGGCTGGCGACTGGGCCGGGATCGAAGCGCTCGCGCGAGACGCCGCGGCGCTGCGCCGGGGCTAGGCGGGGCGGGGGGGCGGCCCCCCGCGCGCCGGCGGGGCCCCCGGCCCAAGGCTTTGGACGGCATCTCTTGATGCGGGCCAAAGGCGCGGGAGCCCGCCCCTGCCCCGCCCGGCCGTCCTGTCCGGACGTTCCGCCTGTTGCCTCCCTGCCCCGCTTTGCCGCGGATCCGGCTTCTCCCTGCGAAATCCTTGCCCCCTTCAGGTGCAGGTCCTATTCAATCGAAAACCCGGTTGAAGACGGCAGGCACCCCATGCGCATTCTGATTACCAATGACGACGGCATCAGCGCCGAAGGGCTGAAGGTTCTGGACGCCATCGCCCATGAGGTCGCAGGCCCCGATGGCGAGGTCTGGACCGTGGCGCCCGCATTTGAGCAGTCCGGCGTCGGCCACTGCATCAGCTACACCCGCCCCACCATGCTGAGCCAGCTGGGCGAGCGCCGCTTTGCCGCAGAAGGCTCGCCCGCCGACTGCGTGCTGGCGGGCATTCATGTGGCGATGCATGGGGCAAAACCGGATCTGGTTCTGTCGGGTGTGAACCGCGGCAACAACTCGGCTGAAAACGCGCTTTATTCCGGCACCCTGGGCGGCGCGATGGAGGCTGCACTGCAGGGCATCCCGGCCATGGCGCTGTCGCAGTATTACGGCCCAGCCAACCGCGAGACGGAAAATCCGTTCGAAGCCTCTGACGTGCATGGCGCCGCGCTGGTGAAGAAGATCCTGGCGGCCCAGCCGCAGGACAGCCAGGACTACCGGCTGTTTTACAACATCAACTTCCCGCCGGTACCGGCTGCGGATGTGAAGGGCGCGCGGGTCGCGCCGCAGGGCTTCCGCCGCGGCAGCCATTTCTCGGCTGAAGAGCAGCTGTCGCCCACCGGCCGCCGCTATTTGTGGATCCGCGGCGGCAATCAGCATGTGGAAACCGCATCCGGCTCTGATGCGGCGGTGAACCTCGACGGGTATATCTCTGTCACCCCGATGCGTGCCGACCTGACTGCGCGCGATGCTATGGACGCGCTGAAAGCAATTGAGAGCACCGGCGCATGAGCGGACCCGACGCGCAAACCAAGATGCAGTTTGTCTACTCCGTGCGCTCGCGCGGGGTGACCGACCAGAAGGTGCTGGAGGCGATCGAGGAGATCGACCGCGGGCTGTTCGTGCGCGGCATCTTTGCGGAACGCGCCTATGAGGACGTGCCGCTGCCGATTGCCTGCGGCCAGACCATATCGCAGCCTTCTGTGGTGGGCATGATGACCCAGGCACTGCAGGTCAGCCCGCGCGACACTGTGCTGGAGGTTGGTACCGGCTCCGGCTACCAGGCGGCGATCCTGTCGAAACTGGCACGCCGGGTCTATACCATCGACCGCCACGCCCGGCTGGTGCGCGAGGCGCGGATGGTATTTGAGCAGCTGCAGCTGGCCAATGTGACCTCGCTGGTCGGCGATGGCAGCCACGGGCTGAGCGAACAGGCGCCGTTTGACCGCATCATCGTGACCGCCGCGGCTGAGGACCCGCCCGGACCGCTCCTGGCGCAGCTCAAGACGGGCGGCATCATGGTGCTGCCGGTCGGCCAGTCGGACCACGTCCAGACCCTGATCCGGGTCCGCAAGACAGAGGACGGGCTGGAGTACGACGAGTTGCGCCCGGTGCGCTTTGTTCCCCTGCTTGAGGGCCTGGGCAAAGACACGTAAACTGGCGGCGGAATTCAGCCGAGCCGCAAAAGGCATCGGCTATAGTGATTGACGCGAGAGAATCCCCGCGAAAAAGGGGATGCGTGTTTTGAGGAGAGCGAAATGACCCGGACCCCCCCCGCCCGGACCGTGTTCCGCGGCCTGCCCCATTTGGTGCTGCCCCGGGCCCGGCTACTGGCCGTGCTACCGCTGGCCGGTGTGCTGGCAGCCTGCCAGAGCCCGCTGGACTATGACCTGCGCGGCCAGATCGGCGGCTTCAACACCACCACAGCTGCGCAATCCGCCACCGCGAACCGCCCGGCACCGGATGCCCGCGGCCTGATCTCCTACCCGTCTTATCAGGTGGCCGTGGCCCAGCGCGGCGATACTGTCGGCGATGTGGCCGCCCGCATCGGCCTGCCCGCCGATGAGGTCGCCAGCTACAACGGCATGCAATCCAGCGACAGGATGCGCCAGGGCGAGGTTCTGGCCTTGCCGCGCCGTGCCCCTGGCAGCCTGCCGGGAAACGCCACACCGGGCTCGGTCGATATCGCCGCCCTGGCGGGCCAGGCCATCGACAGCGCACCGCTGACTTCGCCCAACGCGGGCTCCGTGACCACGACCGAAATCCAGCCCGCCCCCAAGCCGCAGCCTGCCAAAGTGCAGTCCGGCCCGGAACCGGTGCGCCACAAGGTGAAGCGCGGCGAGACCGCTTATACCATTTCGCGGCTTTATCAGGTGCCGGTGAAGTCGCTGGCGGAATGGAACGGGCTGGGCAGCGATTTTGCGGTACGCGAAGGCCAGTACCTGCTGATCCCGCTGAAAGAGCAGCCCGCCGCCGAGGTGACGCCTGCCGCTGCAGCGGCCCCCGTGGTGGTGACAGAGCCGGGCGCAGGGTCCGAGACGCCGGTGCCGCCCAGCGCCAGCAAGCCGCTGCCGGACGAGAAGGTCGAGCCTGCCGCGGTCAAGCCGGCGGCGGAGACCCTGCCCAAGCCGGAGCTGCCTGAACCGACCCGCAGCAGCGGCGCAGCAATGGCCTATCCGGTGCAGGGCAAGATCATCAAGACCTACTCCAAAGGCCGCAATGACGGTATCGACATCGCCGCCGCCCCCGGCGCGCCGGTGAATGCGGCTGAGGCCGGCACCGTCGCGGCAATCACCAAGGATTCCAGCAATGTGCCGATCGTCGTGATCCGCCACAGCCAGAAGCTGCTGACGGTCTACCAGAACGTCGGCAATATCACCGTGAAGAAAGGCGACAGCGTGGTCCGCGGCCAGCGCATCGCCTCGCTGCGCGGCGGTGACGACGCGTATGTGCATTTTGAGGTGCGCGACGGTTTCGAAAGCATCGACCCGCTGAACTACCTGAACTGACAGCCGCAACAGACTGTTAACAAAGAAAAGCCCGGCCAATTGACCGGGCTTTTCTTTTGCAAGGACCGGCGGCCTCAGCGCAAGGCCACCCCGTGCCGTCCGGCCAGATCGGTGAAGAACTGCCAGGCCACCCGGCCCGAGCGCGCGCCGCGGGTGGCTTGCCATTCAACGGCCTCGGCGCGCAGCTCCTCTGCATCCACTTCGACGCCATAGGCGGCGCAGTAGCCCTCGATCATTGCCAGATACTCATCCTGATCACAGGGATGGAAGCCCAGCCACAGCCCGAACCGGTCCGACAGCGAGACTTTTTCCTCCACCGCTTCTGACGGGTTGATGGCGCTGGAGCGCTCGTTCTCGATCATGTCCCGCGGCATCAGGTGGCGGCGGTTGGAGGTGGCATAGAACACCACGTTCTCCGGCCGCCCTTCGATACCGCCGTCCAGAACCGCCTTGAGGCTCTTGTAATGCTGATCGTCATGGCTGAACGACAGGTCGTCGCAGAACAGGATAAACCGGTGCTCCGAACCGCGCAGGTGCCCCAGCAGCCGCGCGACCGAAGGCAGATCCTCGCGCTGCAGCTCCACCAGCTTCAGCTGCGGGTGGTCCGCCGCCAGCGCCCCGTGCACGGCTTTCACCAGGCTCGACTTGCCCATCCCCCGCGCACCCCACAACAACGCGTTGTTGGCAGCAAAACCTTGGGCGAACCGCCGGGTGTTTTCCAGCAGCGTATCGCGGGAGCGGTTGATACCGACCAGCAGCTCCAGATCGACCCGGTTGACGCTCTCCACCGGCTCCAGCCGCTCCGGCCCCACATGCCAGACAAAGGCACTGGCGGCGTTGAAGTCCGGGGTTTCCAGCGGCGCGGGCGACATCCGCTCCAGCGCCTCGGCAATGCGGGTCAATGCGATCTGGTCCATGGGGTGCCTCCCTGCGTCATCGGGCCGTCAGTTGCCGGATTTCAAAGCATGTTCAGGCGCAAGCGGCAAGAGAAAGTCAGCACCTGTTCGACTGCAGGCACTCGGGCTAGTCTGTCCCCATGGACACCATGGACGCACTCTCCCGCTGGATGATGACCGAAGGCCGCTGCTGCGGCGATCCGGTCAAGGTTGTCTCGCATTTCTGCACGACGCTGATTGAGGCCGGCGTGCCGTTGTGGCGGGTCAACATCGGGCAGCACTTCGCGAACCCGCTGCTGATTGCCTGGGGCGTGGTCTGGACGCCGGAGGGCGCGGAAAGCTACGACGTCACCCATGATGTGATGCTGACAGACAGCTACGTCGGCAGCTCGTTCGAATACATTCTGGCCCACCGCAGCCCGCTGCACAAAAGCCTGCGCGCGCTCGACAAGGAGGCCGATCACATTTCCTATCATGAGTTCGCGGAGGCCGGCGGCACCGATTATTATGCCACGCTCATGTATTACGGCGACGGGTCCATGCACGGCTGCACCTTTGTCACCCAGGCGGACAACGGGTTCACGGCGGAGAACCTGGAGACGATCGAGGCCGCCCTGCCCGGCCTCTCCTGCGCGTTGGAACCCGTCACCATGCGCAAATCGTCGCGAAGCCTGCTGCGGACTTATCTCGGCGATGGTCCGTCGGAGGCGGTCTGGAACGGTTCGATCAAACGCGGCGAGCGCACGGCGCTGGACGCCGTTGTCATGTTCACCGACCTGCGCGGCTTTACCGCCCTCTCTGACAGGGCCAGCGAAGAAGAGGTTTTCGAGACCCTGAACATCTATTTCGACGTGGTGGTGCAGGCAGTTGAGGAAGCAGGCGGCGACGTGCTGAAGTTCATGGGCGACGGCATTCTGTCGATCTTCCCCGCCGCTGACGGGCGCAGCCGCGAGGCCCAATGCCGGCAGGCTGCGCAAGCCGCGCAAACCGCACTCGCCGGGCTAGCCGCGGTGAACACCACCCTCGCGGAAACAGGCAAACCGCCGCTGGACATCGGCATCGGCCTGAATGCGGGCCGTGTCAGCTATGGCAACATCGGCAGCCCCGGCAGGCTGGATTTCACGGTGCTCGGCGCCGCGGTGAATCTGGCGAGCCGGATCGAAGGCTTGACGAAATCCACCGGGCATCCCGTTCTGGCATCCGCCTCTGTCGCCGCCGGCGCCCCAGGTCTGTTTGCCAGCTGCGGCCGCCATAATGTGCGCGGGGTTTCCGCTCCGGTAGAGATCTTCTTCCTGCGCGGTGGCGCCACATAGAAAGACGCGCCGAAGCCGGCACGCCATAGTGGCTGCGCAAAGCTTCAGCCCGCCCTTGCCGTCTCAATCCGCGGCGAAGCAGTAGAAGTACCCGTTGCCGCCGGTGGAGCGCAGGTTATCGGCACTGCAGCCGCGCGAGTTATGCGCCGCGTTCCAGGACGTGTTGCCGCCGCCGTGGCGGTCGTGGTGGCCGACCGTGGCCGAGCCTTCGCCGTTGGAGGTCCAGTTCGAGCAGGTCTTGTCCCCCTCCTGCCAGGGGAAATAAGCGGTGCCGTCCTCCTGGGTGCCGGTCAGGATGTCATGCTCATTCGGATTGTCACCGCGGCCCTTGATGCGGTTGCCGTTCTCATCCACCGCGGTGCGGGCATAGATATTGGGCATGATGTGCAGCTGATCCAGATCCACGGCAATCAGCTCGCCGTTGGCATTGTACCAGGGGCCGGTGCCAATGCGCGAGCGGGCGGAGACGCCGCGCTTGCCCTCTTCCTGGGTGCTGAGATAGGCGCGCCAGGTGCGGCCCGCAGCGCCCGCTGCCTCTGCCAGGCTGGCGCAATGGGCATCCGCCCCCTCCAGCCCGCCCAGATTGCCGCCGTCGCCAAGGCCAACGGAGGTGACAAAGAACCCCATCGGCGGATCTTCGGCAAAAGACGCAGACGCCAGCGCGCAGGCCGCAGAGCAGGTCAGCACAGCGAGAAACTTGTTCATGGGAACCTCCCTTTTTCCAAGACTGGGTGCAGGATGCCGCAGGGCGCGGGGCAATGATACTCTTGCGGGCGGGGTTTCACGAAAGAGTGTTGGGTGTATCTTTCGCCTCAGAAACATAAAAAAGCGCGCCCTTTCAGGCGCGCTCTTCCATTTCAAAACCTCTCAGACCCGTCAGCCCTTGCCGTCCTCGGCTTCGGCCAATGCCGGATCATCCGGATGAGCCTCCATTTCCGCGTCGTCATAGTAGCCCTCGGCGCGCAGCTTCGCCTCGCGCTTGGCTTCCACCCGGCGGACCAGGAAAATCGAGATCTCATAAAGCCCGTAGACCACCACAAACAGGATGATCTGGGTGATCACATCCGGCGGCGTCACAAGTGCCGCCAGCACTAGGATCGCCACCACCGCGTATTTGCGGACAGCCCCCAGGCCCTCGGAACTCACCAGCCCGGCCTTGCCCATCAGCGTCAGCAGCACAGGCAGCTGGAAACACAGGCCAAAGGCCACGATGAACTTGATGGTCAGGTTCAGATACTCCTGGGCGGAGCCCTGGAACACCACGCTGAGCCCCTGGTTCACCTGCTCGCCAACGACAGCTTCACCGCCGGAGCCGAACTGCTGGAAGCCCAGGAAGAAGTCATAGGCCAGCGGCGTCACCACATAGAAGGCAAAGCTGGCGCCCAACAGGAACATGAAGGGCGAGGCCACCAGAAACGGCAGAAACGCGCCCTTCTCGCTTTTGTACAGCCCCGGCGCCACAAACCGCCACATCTGAAAGCCGATATAGGGGAACGCCAGGATAAAGCCGCCCAGGAAGGAGATCTTGATCGCGACAAAGAAACCTTCCTGCGGGCTGATGAAGATCAGCGCACAGTCCTGCCCGCTTTCGGCCAGCACCTGGCACAGCGGCGCGGTCAGGAAGTTGAACACCGGCGTCGCCACGGTGAAGCAGATCACCATGCCGACGATGAAAGCCAGCACCGAATGGATGAGCCGCGTGCGCAGCTCGGCCAGATGCTCGATCAGCGGCGCGGTTGAGTCATCGATCTCATCCGTCTTGCTCATGACTTGGCCTCTTCTTCCTTCGCTGCCGCAGGCTTCAGGGCCGCCTCAGCAGCTTCCGCCTTGGCCAGCGCCTCCTCCGCCTCGCGCGCCTTGCGCTCGGCTGCGGCGCGCGCTGTCGACGCCTGGATCTTCTTGGCGTCTTCCGCGCGTTCCGCCGCCAGCTTGCCGGTCTCGCTTTCGGGGTCGTATTTGGTGGGGTCGATCGACGACGCCATCTCCTGCGCGGCCTGCTTGACCCCGTCCATGGCGGTGCTCATCGGGTTCGACGCGGCCTTCAGCCCCTTGGCGACCTCATTGACCCCGGCCTCATCTGCCGCGTCATGCATCGCCCGGCTGAACTCGCGCGCCATCCCCTTGGCCTTGCCGACAAACCGCCCCACGTTGCGGAACAGCACCGGCAGGTCCTTGGGGCCGACGACGATCAGCGCGACAACGCCGATGACCAGCAGTTCGGTCCACCCAAGATCGAACATCCGCGCTTAGGCCTTGTCTTTTTCGGCCGCAGTTTCGGCGCCCGGGGTGACGTCCTTGGCCACGTCTGCGGCGTCCTGCTCCAGTTCCTTGGTGCCTTCGTTGATGCCCTTCTTGAAAGAGGTGATGCCTTTTCCGACCTCACCCATAAGCGAGGAAATCTTGCCGCGGCCGAACAGGACCAGCACCACGACAGCGATGAGCAGCAGGCCAGGCAGGCCGATGTTGTTGAGCATGTGAGTCTCTCCTTACTTGATCCGGCGCGTGTTTCGGGCGCCGGTGGAATTATTCGCTACGGGTTTAGCGCGGGCGCGGCTTTGAGCGAAAGCAACTCCGCACGCTTTAGGCACCGGCAAGTGCGGGATTCCGAAGTTTTTGCCGCCCGCCCGCATTCAACTGACAGGTTTATGTCAGTTGCAAGGCGGTAAAGCCAGCCCATCACATGAACAAAGGAGAAGCGTGATGAGCAAACATGTCGCCGAAATCGTGACCTTCAAACTGGCCGATGGCGTGAGTCCCGCCGATTTCACAGCCCTGATGCAGCGCACCGAAGCTTTCGTGCGCGCCCAGGACGGTTTTGTCACCCGCCAGCTGAGCCAGGGCGAGGACGGAAAATGGACCGACTATGTGGTCTGGAAGGACATGGCAACGGCGCAGAAAGTGGCGCAGACCTTCATGCAGCAGGACTTCGCCCCTGAAGTTGTTGCAGCACTGGCGCCGGACAGCGCCAGCATGCGCCACGAAGAGGTGCTGTGGCAGATGGCGCCTTAAACACCGCGGGCTGCGCCTGAAGGCCGGAATCACTGCAGGCTGCGCCTGACCGCTAGAATCAATGCAGGCTGCGCCTGCGGGCCGGGCGCAGCCCTTGACCTCCTGACGCCACCGCGCAAAGGCTAGCCCCATGCGCCGCACCGACCGCCTTTTCGAAATCATCCAGATCCTGCGCGACGGGAAGCTGCACCGCGCCCAGGACATCGCCGAGCGGCTGGAGGTCTCCACCCGCACCATCTACCGCGACATGGACACGCTGGTGGCCTCCGGAGTGCCGGTGGAGGGGGAGCGCGGCGTCGGATACATGGTGCGCGAGCAGATCAGCCTGCCGCCGCTCACCCTGACGCCGGAGGAGCTGGAGGCGCTGAACCTCGGCATGGCCATTGTGGCAGAGGCTGCCGACCCGGACCTGAAGGCCGCCGCCCTGTCGCTTGCGGCCAAGGTGGACGCGGTGCTGCCGGAACAGACCATTGCCGAGGCCGACGCCTGGAAATTCGCGGTCTACCCGTTCTCGGACGCCGCCCGCGCCCTTGCCCATATGCCAACCCTGCGCGCTGCCATCAAAACGCGGCAGAAACTGCAGCTCAGCTACCGCCGCATCGACGGCACCCTGACAGAGCGCAAGATCCGCCCGCTGCACATGGAGTACTGGGGCCGTGTCTGGACCCTGACCGCCTGGTGCGAGACCCGTGATGCCTTCCGGGTGTTCCGCGTCGACCTGATCGAGGATGCATCCGCCCTGCCCGAGCTGTTCGTCGATGAACCCGGCAAGCGGCTGCAAGACTATGATCCCTACGGATCCTGAGATCCTTCCTTCATCTGGCTGAAAATATCCCGGGGGAGGCCCGCAGGGCCGGGGGCAGCGCCCCCTACCCCAGTTCAAACGAGGTCACCCCGTAAACCAGATCCGTGTCCAGCAGCGGTGCAGGCCCGCGGTACATCCGGGCGGTTTCAAACACCGGTGCAAGACCGAGGCTGCGCGCCAGATCCACCGCCGCGGCATGGGGTTCCGGCACATCCAGAAACACCTCTTGCGCTGCGGGCAGCTCCTGCAGCAGCCGCGCCAGAACCGCCTCGGCAGCCGGGCGCGACACCGCCACCAGCGGCCCGATCTTGCAGCCGCTGCCGCAGGGCCGCAGCGTGCCGAAGCCAACCAGCTTGCCATCCTTGCTAGCGGCAAAGGAGCGATGCCCCGCAGCCCCCAGCCACCGCTGCCAAAAGGCCGTGCGCGGCGCCGGGAAGACGCGCGCGTCCAGCGCTTCCAGCTCGGCCGTCGGGGCCGAAAGCGGCGACAGTTCAAACCCCTCCGGCGGCGCCGGCCTGTCGCCGGGCACCCCGCCAAAGCGGATGTTGCGGTACGCCAGCTCAAAGCCGGAGCGACGGTAATTGCCTTGCTGGTCCACCACACCGTCCAGGCCGACAACCCGGCCTCCCGCGTGCTCCAGCGCCTTTTGCCACAGGGCATAGCCGTAGCCCTGGCCGCGATGCTCCGGCGCCACGATGTAGAAACCGAGGAAAGAAAACACCTCGCCGTAGTTCACCACCGAGATGCAGGCGACCATCTGCCCGTCCAGGAACCCGCCCCAGAACCCCTGCGGATCCGCCGAGGCAAAGCAGGCCGCATCCCGGTGGCCCGGGTTCCAGCCTTCGCGCGCGGCCCAGTCAACAGCGGTCTGGATTTCCGCGACCGCCAGCGGTCTGATCTGATAACTGCCCTGCATCTGCACCTCCTGTCTCGCCGGGTGCAGAATGCCCGCTAACACTCAGGCAGGAAAGACAAAACAGCGGTTGCGGCGCACCGTCAGCCACATCACCCGGCCTGCCTCCGGCAGGAACACATTGGGCACCGTGGCTTTCAGAACCGAGCCGTCGAAATCCATCCGGAATTCCACCAGGCTCTCGCTGCCCAGAAAACGCGCGCGCTCCACCACCGCGCGCGCCGGAACGCCGTCGCTGGGGGTTGGCAGCGGCCCCTGGCCGCCGCGGTCGAAGTCGATGCGCAGGTGCTGCGGGCGGAACACGATCTCCACCGCGGTGCCATCCGCCACGCCGGGGGCCAGGAACTCGCCAAAGGCGGTGCGCGCCAGCGCGCCGTTCACTTCCGCCTTCAGCACGTTCACATCGCTGAAGAAAGACACCGCGGCCTTGTCCACCGGGTGGGTATAGACGTTATAGGGTGCGCCCTGCTGCACGATCCTGCCGCCGCGCATCAGCGCGATCTCATCCGCCATCCGCATCGCCTCTTCCGGCTCATGCGTCACCAGCAGGACGGCGGTGTCTTCCTCTTTCAAAAGGCTCAGCGTCTCATCCCGGATGCCGTCGCGCAGCCGGTTGTCGAGGCCGGAGAACGGTTCATCCATCAGCATGATGCGCGGCCGCGGCGCAATCGCGCGGGCCAACGCCACCCGCTGCTGCTCGCCGCCCGACAGCTGGTGCGGGTAGCCGTCGATGAAGCGCTTCAGCGACACCCGGTTCAACAGTTCCTCGACCCGGGCGCGTTTCTCGTCCTTGCTGCCCTTCAGGCCAAAGCCCACGTTGTCAGCGACGCTGAGGTGCGGGAACAGGGCGAAATCCTGGAACATCAGTCCGATCTCGCGCCGTTCGGGGGGCACCCGGAACACGGTGTCGCAGATCAGCTTGCCATCGACATAGATCTCGCCGCTGTCCTGCATCTCCACCCCGGCGATCATCCGCAGGGTGGTGGATTTGCCGCAGCCCGAGGGGCCCAGCAGACAGGTCACCTGCCCGGCCCGGATCTGCAGCGAGACATCGTCCACCACCGCGCGCCCCTCGAAGAAGCGCCGGATATTGCGGATTTCCAGCCGCGGCGGGGCAATCGTGCGGCTGATGCCGGCGGGGGCAGTGTTCATGAGGCCTCAGTGCTGTTTCCGATGAAAACGCTTGGGTTCACGCCGGGATAGCAACCCAGCGGCAGCGCCGCAAGCGGTCTGCTCCTCTGGACACACGGAGACGAGGGCAGCGCCCGCCCCGTGGGGGGCGGGACGGGCGCTGCCCG
>JABXIA010000217.1 GCA_013373325.1 Paracoccaceae bacterium | reverse complement strand
GCCGGTGAGGGGGCTTTTACGGATACCCCCAACCACCCGCAACCCCAAAATCAACAAAATCGCAAAATTCCCAAAAGAAAAATCACAAAACAAACAATATCAATAACTTACAACACAACAAAGTCAGAAACACTGACCCAACATCCCCAACCCAAACAACCCGCCTCCGCCACAAAAAAACCAAAACACCGCCCGCACATACTTACCCACAGACTCAAACAGGATATCCACAGACTCACACCACGCGAAACCGGGAAGCCAAGCAAAGGAATCTCGGAACCGAGCAGCCGATTCACCAGAGACACGGCCTGAAAACAGCGGAACCACCCCAAAAACAAAACCACACGCTTCTTTCTGGGCAAAAACACCCCGGGGAATTTGGCCAAGGGCCAAAGGAGGCAGAGCCCCTAAAGAAATACGCCGCCAAAAAGCGGCGTCTCAAAACAACCAATGCGAAGAAGCTTCAGCCCAGCTCTTCCAGAACTTTGCGGGCAACCCGGAAGCATTCCAGCGCCTGAGGCACGCCGCAGTAGATGCCGATCACATGGATGATCGCACGGATTTCTTCCTTGGTGACGCCGTTGCTGATGGCGCCGCGGCAGTGCAGTTCCCACTCGTGCATCTTGCCCAGCGCCCCGATCATCGACAGGTTCATCATCGAGCGCGTCTTGGCGTCGATCACATCATCACCCCATCCGAAGCCCCAGCACCAAGCGGTCATCGCCTCCTGAAAGGGGCGGGTGAACTCATCGGCCGCGGCCAAGTTCTTCTCAACATACTCCGCGCCCAAGGTCGCTTTGCGCTGCTCCATGCCTTTCAGGAAAAGGTCTTCGTCAAATACGCTCATCTCGGCCTCTCAGTTCAGCTTCTCAATTTCAGTGCGATGTTCTTGGTCTGGACGTAGTTCCATAGCGCCTCGCGGCCCTTCTCGCGGCCATAGCCGGATTTGCCGTAGCCGCCGAAGGGGGTTTCGACGCCGCCTGCATACCATTCATTCACAAACACCTGGCCGGCCCGGATCTGGCGGGCCGACCGGGTGGCGCGATCGAGGTCCCGGGTGAATACGCCGCCGACCAGCCCGTATTCGGTGCTGTTGGCGATCTCAATCGCCTCGGCGTCGGAGCGGAACTTGAGGACTGAAAGCACGGGGCCGAAGATTTCCTCGCTGGCGATGCTGTCGGACGGGGTGATGCCGGAAACGATGGTCGGAGCCAGGAAAGCACCCGCATTGCCGACCGGAGCGCCGCCGGTTGCGATGGTGGCACCGTCGGCCTGAGCCTGCTGGACGATGCCCAACGCCCGGTCGCGCTGAGGCATAGAGACCATGGCCCCCATGCTGGCGCCGAACTCAGGCCGGTCAATGCCTGCACCTACGCTCAGGCTTTCCGCCACAGTCACCGCACGCTCAACCAGCTCATCGTGTCGACTTTCATGCACAATGACACGGCTCATGGCGCTGCAGACCTGGCCGGCGTTGAAGTAAATACCCCAGCGGATGTCATTCTCGAAGGCGTCAAGGTCGGCGTCCTCATGCACGATGGCGGCGGATTTACCGCCAAGCTCCAGCACGCAAGGCACCACGTTCTGCGCCGCCGCGGTGGCGATGCGGATGCCGGTGGGAACGGAGCCCGTAAAGACGATCTGGTTCACTTGCGGATGGCCAGCCAGCGCCGCGCCAGCCTCGTGGCCATAGCCGCAGAGCACGTTGACCGCACCGGATGGGAACCCCGCAGCCTCAGCCGCGCGTGCGAGCCAGGCATTGGTGAGCGGGGTCAGCTCGGGCGTCTTGATCACACAAGCGTTGCCGGTGGCCAGCGCTGCAGACAAGGAGCGTGCAGTCATCTCCACCGGGTAATTCCAAGGAATGATCTGGGCGGAGACGCCCATCGGCTCATTCTCGGTCCAGTCGAAATAGCCGCCGCCCAGCGGGATCGAGCGGCCTTCGACGGTGCTGGCCTGGTTGCCGTAGTATTCGAAATAGAGAGCGGCACCCTCGATCTCGATCCGGGATTCCCACAGCGGCTTGCCCTGCTCCAGGGTCAGCACGCGGGCGATCTCGTCGATGTTGTCCAACAGGTAGCGGCCCATGGCCTGCACCATGCGGCCGCGGGCAATCGGGCGCAGCGCCGACAGCTCACCGGACAGATGCAGGCGGCGGGCCGCCTGCACCGCGCGGTCCACGTCCGCGGCATCGGCTAGCGCGTGGCGCGCCAGCAGCTCGCCATTGGCCGGATTGGTGACATCAATCCACCCTGCCCCGCCGGGCACCCAGGCGCCATCGATGTAGTTCAGCCATTCGGCATCAAGCTGTGTCATAAACCGTTAGTTCCCTGCTGCGAGGTCGTGGTCTGCCGCTTCACGCATCCACTTCTGGAGATGCAGGATTGAATGTTCCGAGTTCACTCCGCAAGAGGGATCCACCACCAGAGGCCCGGGAACATATCCACGGCTCTTGAGGCCGCGCTGGACGGATTCCACCAGATGAATGTCTTCCTCAACCGTTGTGGCCCGGTCTTGCACTGCCATCTTGCGCACGGTTTCATTGTCCTCGCCGCCGATCGAATACCAGCCGCGCCAGACCACAACATGGTCAGCATCCACTGCGCGCCAGTGATAGGTGTTCAGCAGATTGCCCGGGTAAACCTGGAACGAGAACATCGGCCAGAGAAACCAGCTGGAGTATTTCTCGTTGTTCTCAAACCCCGAATTGATGTCATAAGTCATCTGCTCCAGCGCATTGCACTCGGTGGTGTGGCGCAGGCAAAAGCCCTGGGGCTGGATGTCGTAGGTTTCCGGCTTGATCACCCCGGTGGAGAAGGTTGGGTGATTGAGGCTGCAATGGTAGCATTCAGAGTAGTTCTCGACCGAGACCTTCCAGTTGCAGTCTTCCGGGATCTCCACCCATTCCAGCGGCTTCAGGTCACCCCAGTTGGGGACAAAACTTTCCAGCTCACTGCGGACCTTGGGGAACCACTCATCCATCGGCTTGGCCTCGGGGTCGAGGTTCACAAAGATGAAGCCCAGGAACACCTCGGTGCGCACCTCGGTCAGGCAGATCTTGGTTTTGTCAAAGCCCTGCACCGATTTGAGATTCGGCCCGGCGCGCAGTTGGCCGGTCAGCTCATAGGTCCAGGCATGGTACGGGCAGACCACAACCCGTGTTGTCCCCTCTCCCGAAACCAGCTGATGGGCCCGGTGCTGGCAGACATTATAGAAAGTACGGATCCCGCCATCGCGCCCCTTGATGCTGAACAGGCTTTCGCCTGCCATCTCAAAGGCAAAGTAGTCGCCGGGGTTCTCCAGCTGGCTAGCGTGACCGGCAAACTGCCAGGTGCGGGCCAGCAAGCCCCTACGCTCCGCCTCGAAGATAGCCGGGTCAGTATAGTACCGCGCCTCAAGGGAATGGATCAGGGCGGCGTTCATTCGGGCTCCTCCGCATAAAGGCCCAACTCGTGCCTGCGCTTGTGGAATTTCTCCACCCGCTCGACGATCTCCTCGCTGGAGACCGCAATCACGAAGGACAGCAGCGTTTCCAGCAGCGCGATGGTCGAGACGGAGGACGGGAAGAATTGCGGCGTGTCAGCCGCAACGACAAAACCATGATCCGCATTCAGGATTACGGGGCTGGCGGGGCTGTCGGAGATGCCAACGATGGCGACGCCCTGCTCGCGGGCAATTCTGATCGCCTCTATCACCTCAGCCCTGTACGGCTTGCAGGTCATAGCGATCAGCACATCCTGGCTGTCAGCCCAGGCGAGATCATCCACTGGTGTGGAGCCGGGCCTCGGGATGGCGTGGAACTGCTTCATGCCGGTGGAGGCAAGATAGGTGAAGTTGCGCGCGTTGGCATTGTTGACGCCGACGCCAAGGGTAAAGACCTGCCGCGATTGCCAGATCGCCTGCGCCGCCGCCTCCAGCCGTTGCGCATTCATGCCAGCAAAGGTTTCCTCGATATTGCGGATCGCGGCGCCCGCCATGTCGGCATAGAGCCCACCCAATTCGCCGGACTTGCCGATATCCTGCAGCCAGCGTGCCCGGTCGGGGAAGGATACCCCGCCTCTTCGAATCGCCTCTCGAAACGGAGCGCGGAAATCCTCGTAACCCTCAAACCCCACCTGCCGCGCCATGCGGACAAAGGTGTTTGGCTTCACATTGGCAGCCTCGGCGATCTCGCGCACCGTGGAAACCCCAACATCCGCAGGGTTTTCCAGCACATAGCGAGCCGCCTTCTGGGCTTCAGGAGTCAGCGCATTCCACTCTTCGGTGAGGCGCTCCAAAACAGTTGTTGATACATTTGTGTCATTCATGATTGACGATGGTACAAATGCAGAATTAGCCTGTCGAGCAGAAAAGCGCATTGCAATCAGGAACGGCGAAATGGCTGAGAAAGAATTCCCGGCGCAGGCCCGTGTGGTCATTGTGGGCGGAGGCGTGATGGGCGTGGGCCTAGCCTATCACCTGGCACATGAGGGCTGGGGGCCTGAGGTGGTTTTGCTGGAGAAGGCCGAACTGACCTCCGGATCCACCTGGCACGCGGCCGGGCAGATCACCCACTCCACCAGTTCCTTCGGCCTTGGCAAATGCGTCGACTACAACATCGGCCTTTATTCCGGCAAACTTGAACAAGAGACCGGTCAGGCGGTGACCTGGCACGGCTGCGGCTCGTTCCGCCTGGCCTATACCTGGGATGAGATGGACTGGCTGCGCCACACACTCTCTGTCGGCCGTTCGCTGGGTTTCAACATCGAACTGGTCGGGCCCGAGAAAGTTGCCGAACTGCACCCTTTCTATAACCTCGAAGGGGTTCTGGGGGCGCTTCATACGCCCGACGATGGCCATGTAGACCCGACCAATGTGACCATGGCCATGGCCGCCGGCGCCCGCCAGCTGGGCGCGCGTATCATCCGCCAGTGCCGCGCCACCAACATCACCCAAGCCGGCAACGGCGAATGGATCGTGGAGTCGGAAAAGGGCACCATCCGCTGCGAGCACTTGGTGAACGCCGGCGGCACCTATGCCCGCCAGATGGGCGAATGGTCCGGCCTGCAGCTGCCGATGACCTCTATGACCCACCACTATTTCGTGACCGAGCCGGTGCCGGAGTTCGAGGCGCTGGACAAGGAACTCCCCGTCATCCGCGACGACAAGAAGGTCTCGGGCTATATCCGCATGGAGCAGAAGCGCGGCCTGATTGGCATCTACGAAAAGGATGGCAGTAACTCGGTCTGGCACGACCATTGCCCCTGGGAATATGAGAACTGGTTGTTTGATGCCGACTATGACCGGGTGATGCCGTGGCTGGAGGAAAGCCTGAACCGGATGCCGATCTTTGCCGACCTCGGCATCCAGCGCGAAGTGCACGGCGCGATCTCGCACCCGCCGGACGGCAACCCGCTGATCGGCCCGGCGCCGGGCGTCAGGAATTACTGGTGCTGCTGCGGCACCCAGATCGG
>JABXIA010000097.1 GCA_013373325.1 Paracoccaceae bacterium | reverse complement strand
TGTTTTCAAAGCATTTCTTGCCACCCGGGTAGGTCTTGGAGACACCCTGCATGTGGTAGACGTACTGGTAGGAGGCCATGTGCTCGCTCCGTTAAGGGGGAAATTCGCTGGCGGGAGTGATAGCGGATGGGCGGCGGCGGGGCAATGCGGGAAGCAGGCCTGCGCGAGGGGGTGCCAGGCGTGCACCCCCTGTACACCCCCTGTGCACCGGGTGGTGCCGTTTGCGTGGGTTCAGATCTGCTGCAACAAGTTTCCTGGGACGAGGCGCGCAGCGGCGCGGCCCGCGCCTGACCTTCCCCCGGTTAGGCACGACACAAGGTCAGTCCCGGACCTTGTGTCGTGCCCGTTTTCCCCTTCACATCTTCCACTTTTTCTTGATGTTGTCCGGCACCGGGTAGATCAGTTTGCGGTTGTCGAAGTGGTGGCACTTGATGCCTTCGCTGTTGCGTTCCGCCAGGTAGCGCAGGCAGGTGGACAGCGCGCTGATGATCTTGGGGTCGGTGCGGGTGGTCACATCCACCGCCTGGCCCGACAGGTGGCGCGAGATGTATTTCCAGTTGGCCTTCTTGAACATGCACGCGATGAAGCCCTTTTTGTCCCCCGCCTGCACAAAGCCGTCCAGCTCCAGGCGCAGCTCCTCGTTGCTCTTGAGGTAGGAATAGATTTTGCCACGCTTCAGGTGGCTGTTCCAGCCGCCGTACATGGCGCTGGCCTGTCCTTTCTTGTCGCGCAGGCCGGAGACCACATGGATGGTCTCGCCGTAATGCGAGGACACCTCGTAGAGCACATCGAGGATCTTCTTCTTCACCCCTTGCGTCTTTCCCGTCAGGCGGCCCGGCTTGCACAGGCCGCCGGTGTCCACGGTCTTGATGACGTTTTCCGCGGCCTTCTTCTGGGCTTCCTTGGCGGCTTTCTCTGCCGCTTGCTTGGCAGCTTTCTGCGGATCCTCGCCCTTCTTCTCGCCCTTGGCGAAATAGCTGTCGTAGAGCGAGGTGGCATAGTCCTCGATCTCCTCCAGCAGCGCGGCCCAGCCGCTCTGGTCCAGGGATTTGGCCTTGGCCTCCTTCACCAGCGCGTCCTTGGCGGCCTTCACCGCCTTGGCCTTGGCGTCCTCCTTGGCCTTTTCGTCCTGCTTTTCCTTGGCCTTCTTCTCAGCCTTGGCCTTGCCGGGGCCTGCGTTCAGTTTCTTGATGGTGGTCTTGCCGGGGTCGATGCGGCAGTCAGGCTTGAAGCCGCAGATCTCCTGCTGGAACTGGCCGATCATCTTCTCTAGCACCGGCGTCGGGGTGCCGTCGGGTTTGACCTTCTTGATCCCGGACTGGCCGGCAAAGGCATTCAGCAGCTGTTGAACGGTTTTGACGTCTTCGGGCAGGTTCTTGCCCTTGCGCCCGACGGAGGCGGAAAGCTTGGCAGCCATGGTAAACTCGCAAATTGGAACCAGCGGGCCGGAAACTCTGCCCGCGCAATAAAATTCTACACCCAAAGCAGCGTTTCAGGCAATCCGCGCAAGGTTGTGCGGCACCGGTGCGTGTGGCGATTGATCTCAGCCGGAAACTATGCGCATCAAGGCCTTCATGGTTTGCAAGCTGCCGCATATCCGCCCGGGCATGGCTGTCGGGCTCTTGGGAGGGTCCTTCGATCCGCCGCACCGCGGCCATGCGGCGATTTCCCATGCGGCGCTGAAGCGCTTCGGGCTCGATCACCTGTTCTGGCTGGTGTCGCCCGGCAACCCGCTGAAGACCCGCCAGCCCGCGCCGCTCGCGCGCAGGATCGCTGCGGCAGAGGCGCTGGTGCAGCATCCCCGCATCCATATCAGCGGCATCGAGGCGGACCTTGGCACCCGCTACACCGCCCAGACCCTGCGCCACCTGCGCCGCCGCCATCCCGGCGTGCGCTTCGTCTGGCTGATGGGGGCCGACAACCTGACCCACTTCCACCGCTGGAAGGACTGGCAGCAGATCCTGGACACGGTGCCGGTGGGGGTGCTGGCGCGTCCCGGCGACCGGATCTCGGCCCGGTTTTCCCCGGCGGCGCGGATCTACCGGCATGCGATGCTGAAAGGCAGCGAAAGCCAGCTGCTGGCACAGGCCGAAAGCCCGGCCTGGTGTTTTGTCAATCTGCCGATGGTGGACGTCAGCTCCACCGCGCTGCGCGCCCGCGGCAGCTGGTCAGCGGCGGAGGGCTGCTGAGGCCAGCCCGGCCGACAGAACCACCGCCAGCCCACCCCAGGTCCAGGCATCCGGCAGCTGGCTGAACACTGCCCAGCCCAGGCCGACCGCGGCGACCAGCTGGAAATAGACCATCGGCGCCAGCTTCACCGCCTGCACCCGGCCATAGGCAAACAGCAGCAAGAGATTGCCCAGCATCGAGAATGCCGCACTCCCCACCGTCAGCGCCGCGGTGGCGGGGGTGAACTCGGGCAGGCTGGCGAGGCCCAAGGGCAGCATCAGCAGGGCCGACAGCAGCAGCTGCGTCAGGCTCAGCTCCAGCGGTGTGCCGACATGCGCCAGCCAGCGTGAGCTGGTCAGGAAGCCGCCATAGAAACAGCCTGCCAGCACCGCCCACAACAGGTTCACAGAGCCGCCGAACCCCGGCCGCACCACCATCAACACACCCAGGAACCCCAGCGCCATCAGCAGGCTGCGCAGCGCCGTTGCCTGCTCGCGCAACAACAGCACCGACAGCACGTAGCTGACCACCGGCCCGATGAAGAAGGCGGCAAAGACATTGGCCAGCGGTTCGCTCTGCAGCGCCAGCTGGATCGAGAAGATGCCGCCGGTCAGCAGCCCGGCGCGCAGCCACAGCCGCCAGTCACCCAACAGGGAGAACGCCCGGCGCGGCACAAAGGGCAGGATCAGCGCGGTGCCGATGGCAAAGCGGGACCAGGCGACAAAGGCGGGCGTGGCAAGCCCGGCGCCGGTCAGCAGCTTCCCGCACAGGTCGCCTGCGGGGATCATTGACATGGCCGCGAACATGAGGAGTACTGCCTGAAACATGGCTGCCAGCGGTAGCAGGACTTGCCCGTGTGAAAAAGCCCGGACCTTGCGGCGCAAAGCTGCGGATCGGGGATTGAAGTAGAGCCGCTCCTGACCCTAAAAATGAATAAGATGACTTCACGCCGGATATTCCTTCTTTCCGGGCTTGCCGCTTTGGCGGGCTCCTCTGCGCTGGCCAATGCGCCGGCGGTCTCATTGCGGCCTGTTGCCCGCAAAGTCAGCTCGCTGGCGGCGGGGGCCGATGGCCTGAAGGCGCTGATCGAACGCGCGGGCCTCAGGGGCGAGGCTGTTTGCGCGGTGGCGGATGTGAAGACCGGCCAAGTGCTGGAATCCTCCGGCGGCACCCAGGCCCTGCCGCCTGCCAGCGTCGCCAAGGCGCTGACCGCGCTTTATGCGCTGGACGTGCTGGGGGCGGACCACCGGTTTGAGACCCGCATCCTGGCCACCGGCGGTGTTGCCGGCGGCGTGGTGAACGGCGACCTGATCCTGGCGGGCGGCGGCGACCCGCTGTTGAACACCGATCATCTGGCGCTGCTGGCGAAGTCGCTGAAAACCGCGGGTGTGCGCGAGGTGCGCGGCAAGTTCCTGATCTGGGACGGCGCGCTGCCCAGCGTTAAAACCATCGACCCGGACCAGCCCGATCATGTCGGCTATTCCCCTGCGGTTTCCGGCATCTCGCTGAACTTCAACCGGGTGCATTTTGAATGGAAGCGCGCCGCCAGCGGCGGCTGGGCGATCACCATGGACGCCCGCACCGAGAAATACCGCCCCGAGGTTGCGACCGCCCGGATGGCGATCCAGTCGCGCGCGGTGCCGGTCTATACTTATGCTGAGAAGGGCGGCGTGGACCACTGGACCGTCGCCTCCAAGGCGCTGGGCAAGGGCGGGTCCCGCTGGCTGCCGGTGCGCAACCCTGCGGCCTATGCAGGGGACGTGTTCCGCACCATGGCGCGCGCCAATGGCATCAAGCTGCCAAAACCCAAGGCAACCCGCGCGCTGCCCTCAGCCACCCTGCTGGCCCAGCACCACAGCCCGCCGCTGGATGTGCTGCTGAAGGCGATGCTGAAGTATTCAAACAACCTGATGGCAGAGATGATCGGCATGTCCGCCACCGCTGCCCGCGCGGGCCGTCCGGCGTCGCTGAAAGCGTCCGCCGCGGAGATGAGCCGCTGGGCTGCGGCCAAATACGGCATGTCCGGCAGCCGGCTGGTGGATCATTCCGGCCTGGGCGAAGATTCCCGGATGACGCCTGCGGATCTGACCGGCGCCCTTGTGGCAGCCTATAAGGCGGGCCAGCTGAAACCTCTGTTGAAATCGTTCCAGATGCGAGACGCCAAGGGCCGCATCATCAAAGGGCACCCGATCAAGGTCGCGGCCAAGACCGGCACGCTGAACTTTGTTTCCGGGTTGGGCGGTTTCATGACCGCGGCGGACGGCACCGTGCTGGCCTTTGCCATTTTCAGTGCGGATCAGAAGACCAGGGGCCGCCTGACCCGGGCGCAGCGTGAACGTCCCCAGGGCGCCAAGAGCTGGAACCGCCGCGCCAAACAGCTGCAGCAGCAGCTGATCGAACGCTGGGGCGCGGTTTACGGCAGTTAGGCTCTGACTGGTCTGGCAGTTTTTCCTGATACTGGACGTTTCTTGCGGGCCAGTTCGCAGGCAGACCGGTGGCGCGGCCTGCCGGGAATGCAAAGGACCAGACCATGACTGAGCGTATCAACGACCACGGACAGCCCATCGGTACCCCGCTGCCGGATTGGCAGGGCGCACGCCTGCCCGGCCACGACGGGCTGGCAGGCCGCTACTGCCGGGTGGAGCCGCTGGATGCCGCCCGCCATACGACGGATTTGTTTACCGCCTTCAGCCAGGACTCCGGCGGTGCGATCTGGACCTATATCCCCTGGGGGCCGTTTGGCACCAGAACCGACCTGCGCGCCTGGATTCAGGGTGCCAGCGGTGTTGATCCGCAGCCCTATTTCGCCATCGTCAACGGCGCCAGCGGCCGGGCCGAAGGAGTGGCCAGCTATATGCGGATCAAGCCCGAACATGGCGTGATCGAGGTCGGAGGCATCACCTATGCACCTTCCCTGCAGCGCACGCCCGCCGCGACAGAGGCAATGTTCCTGATGATGGCGCGGGTGTTCAACGACCTGGGCTACCGCCGCTATGAGTGGAAATGCGACGCCCTGAACGCGCCTTCCTGCCGGGCGGCTGAGCGGCTGGGTTTCACTTACGAGGGCCTGTTCCGCCAGGCCGTCGTCTATAAGGGCCGTAACCGCGACACCGCCTGGTATGCGGTGCTGGACAGCGAATGGCCGCGGCTGGAGGCGGCTTATGCCGAATGGCTCGATCCCGGCAATTTCGATGCTGAAGGCCTGCAGAAACAGAGCCTGAGCAAGCTCATTGCGGCCCATCGGGGCTAGCGTCCGCCACTGTCCGCCCGGTTCGCGGATCATACAATCCGCCGCCCAGATGCGCGTGGCCCCAGCCCATGATCTGCAGCAGCAGCCCCTCCAGGCTGCGGCCCGCCTCCGTCAGCGCATAGCGGTAGCGCACGGGCCGGTCCTGGTAGGCCTCCCGCGCCACCAGCCCCAATGCCATCAGCCGCTTCAGCCGCTCTGACAGCAGGTTGGCGGCGATATGCTCCTCGCTCGCCTGCAGCTCCTGGAACGTATGCTTGCCGTGCCACATCAGGTCGCGCACCACCAAGAGCGTCCATTTGTCCCCCAGAACATCCAGCGTGCGGGCAATCGAACAGCGCGAGCGGAATTGGGTCTGCGGCTGGCTCATGGCGTGCCTCCAAAGGTGTTTTCATCCCGCACAATAGGAGACTTTCAAAATGAAAGCCACTGCCGCATAGTCACTTTAATTTTGAAAGTGAGTTGTGCAGCAAGGGAGACCCGCCACATGAACGCCATCGGAAACACGCCGCTTGTTCAATTGAAGCATCTGACCACCCCGGACATGGCCGAGGTCTGGGTGAAATGGGAGGGCGCCAACCCGACCGGCAGCATGAAGGACCGGATGGCGCTGTCGATGATCGAAGGGGCGGAGCGGCGCGGCGATCTGAAACCCGGCGGCAAAGTTGTGGAATACACCGGCGGCAGCACCGGCAGCTCGCTGGCGATGGTCTGCGCCACCCGCGGCTACCGGGCGCATTTCGTCTCCTCCAACGCGTTCTCGGAGGAGAAGCTGCAGACCATGCGCGCCTATGGCGCGAAGGTGGAGGTCATCCGCGCCGAGGGCGGCATCCTGACCGCCAGCGTGATCGACCGCACCATCGCGCGGGCCAGGGAGCTGGCTGCGGAACCCGGCGTCTTCTGGACCGATCAGGTCAACAACATGGACAACAAGTGCGGCTACCACGGTATGGCGCGGGAGATCCTGTCGCAGCTGGACGGGGAAGTAGATGAATTTGTCATGGCCACCGGCGGCGGCGGCTGCATTTCCGGCAATGCCGAGGTGCTGAAGGAAGCCAACCCCGCAACCCGCATCATTGCCATCGAACCCTACCATGTGCGCAACCTCTCGGGCGGCGACACCAGCGGCACCCACCAGCTGGAGGGGATCGGCCTGTCCTTCCTGCCCAAGATCCTGCGCCGCGACCTGATTGACGATGTGGTGCCGGTCCGGGACGAGGACGCCTTTGCTGGTGCCCGTATGCTGGCGCAGCAGGAGGGGCTCTTGGGCGGTATCACCTCCGGCGCCAATATCTGGGCGGCGCTGCAGCGCGCGCGCGAACTGGGGCCGGGCAGGCGGGTCGTCACCGTGGTGATCGACACCGGCCTGCGCTACCTCAATTCCGCGCTCTACCGGTGACCGGTCTGGCGCAGACGTGAAGCCGGGGGAGCGCGCAGAGGTTTGACATTGCACAACTCAGGCTAGTTTCCTGCCAATGAAGCCGCCAGCAAGGCGGCGCCAGCCAGGGAGAAGCCCATGTGTGACCATTGCGTAATGAATGCCGTCAAGGACCGGATGCTGTCGCGCCGGTCGCTGTTCAAGGCGAGTGCCGCCGCAGCCGCCGGCGCCGCCCTTGGGGCGGGCGCCTCTGCCCCCGCTGCCGCCATGGCGCACGGCGGGGTGGTGGACATGACCCATGCCTATGACGCCGATTTCCCGACCTATTTCGGCCAGCCCGGGGTGGAGATCACCCAGGCCTTCAATTTCAAGGACAACGGTTTCAACCTGTTCAATCTGACCCTGAACGAGCATACCGGCACCCATATCGACGCGCCGCTGCATTTCTCGGCCGATGGTCAGGCGGTGAATGAAATCCCGGTTCAGAACCTGATCTGCCCGCTTTGTGTGATCGACATCGCCGCCCGGGCCGCGGAAAGCCCGCATGCCCAGGTGACACCGGATGACATCAAGGCCTGGACTGCCGAGCACGGCGATATCCCGGACGGCGCCTGCGTGGCGATGCACTCCGGCTGGGGCGGCAAAACCGGCAGCGACGGCTTCCGCAATGCCGACGAGGAGGGCGTGATGCATTTCCCCGGCTTCCACGTCGAGGCGGCACAGATGCTGTTGGAAACCGGCGCCGTGGCGCTGGCGGTGGACACGCTGTCGCTGGACCATGGGCCGTCCACGGATTTCGCCACCCATTACGCCTGGCTGCCGCAGAACCGTTACGGGATCGAAAACCTGGCCAACCTGGATCAGGTGCCTGCCAGCGGCGCCCGTTTGTTCGTCGGGGCGCCGACGCACCGCGGCGGCTCCGGCGGCCCGGCCCGTATTCTGGCTGTGTCCTGATGAGACCCGGCCGGCGCCGGGGGGAGTGCCGGCCGGGCCCAGGGAAAAAGACTGCTCAGGTGCCGGACGCTTCCAGCGTCCCGGCCTCCCGGCGCATCAATTCCCCTGCCAGGCCGCTAAGGATTTCCATGCTGAAGCCGCCCAGCTGGCGGTGGCGCTCCTGCACTGCTTCCCATATGTCCTCGCGGCGGATGTTGTCCAGCAGCTCATGGCCGCTCCAGGTCAGGCCGCGCACATGCCAGTTGCCGTTCGACAGCCTGCTGAACCGGGCCAGCCCGGCGCTTTCCAGCAGGCTCAGATGATAGGACAGCTTGCGCGCTTCGGCGTCGGGCAGGCATTCCTCCGCGGGCAGCATCATCGCTTCGGCAGAAGAGCGCGGCAGGGCGCAGAACGCCTCTCTCCCGCCCTCGATTTCGAGCAGAAGCCTGCGTATTTCACCGATGTCTCTTTGCCACCTGACCATGAACCGATTCCCGCTGCGCGTCGAACTAGCGCGAAATGGGAGCAGGTCAAATTTTCTGCAAGCCTGCGTTGTGCAACCCCGCCATGCACGGCAGGCAAGGGAAGCTGCGTCAACCGGGCGGTGTCAGACCATGTGCCGCGCCCGCGCGCCGCGCTCGATCGCGGCGGCGTGCAGCCGGTCGATGTTCAGCTCGTACCGGACCTCTGCCAGGAACTCCAGCTCGGTCTCGCCCAGCACCCCGTCGGCCGCCGCCACATCGCAGGACAGCGCATAGGCTGTCTCGAACAGCCGCTCCGGCAGGTCGCCGCGGATAAGGCCGAACAGCGCCTCCAGCCCGTCCTCCTGCTCAAACAAGTCGAACACGGTGCGGGAAATGCGGGCCACCCGGTCGATGTCATAGTCGGCAAACACCGGCAGCATGTTGACCGCAGACTGGATCTTGACCAGCTCGGCGGTGCGGATGTTCTCGTCCGAGGCAGACACCGCCACCATCAGCGCCACCAGGCAGTCCTGCGGGGACATCGGGTGCGGGGTTTGCTCACTCATGGACGAATTCCTTGTCTGGAAATATTGCGATGCAATCAGGATAGGTATGCCCGCAGCCGGGTTCAACGGCAGACCGCGCGCTGCGGCAATTTTTGCGCGGCTGCGGCCCGCAAATCCCTGCGCCGGAAGGGCTGCCATCATTGACTCATGCTGCACAGGCACAATAGAGGGAAGGGCCGGGTGCATGGGGCATCCGGGATGATCACGCGGCACCCCGATAGCTGACAGAACTGCCGCCGATGGAGAACACAAATGTCTGATGTGCGCGAAGAAGCTCTCAAGAGCAAAGCCTGGCCGTTTGAAGAAGCCCGCCGGGTTCTCAAACGTTATGCCAAGGGCGCGCCGGAGAAGGGCTATGTGCTGTTCGAAACCGGCTATGGTCCCTCCGGCCTGCCGCATATCGGCACCTTCGGCGAGGTCGCCCGCACCACCATGATCAAGAAGGCGTTCGAGACCATCTCGGACATCCCGGCCAAGCTGATCTGCTTCTCCGACGATCTGGACGGCATGCGCAAGGTGCCGGGCAACGTCCCCAACCAGGAGGCGCTGGCGGAGCATCTGCAAAAGCCGCTGACCTCAGTGCCGGACCCGTTCGGCACCCATGAGAGCTTTGGCCACCACAACAACGCCATGCTGCGCCGGTTCCTGGACACCTTCGGGTTTTCCTATGAGTTCTATTCGGCCACCGAATTCTACGGCTCCGGCCAGTTCGACGAGATCCTGAAGCGCGCCGTCGAGAAGTACGACGACATCATGGCGATCATGCTGAAGTCCCTGCGCGAGGAGCGCCGCCAGACTTATTCGATCTTCCTGCCGATCCACCCGGAAACCGGCCGCGTTCTGTATGTGCCGATGAAGAAGGTCTGTGCTGAGACCTATACCGTCACCTTCGACGACGAGGACGGCAAGGAATGGACCCTGCCGGTCACTGGCGGCAACGTGAAGCTGCAGTGGAAGCCGGACTTCGGCGCCCGCTGGGCCGCGCTGGAAGTCGATTTCGAGATGTACGGCAAGGACC
>JABXIA010000210.1 GCA_013373325.1 Paracoccaceae bacterium | reverse complement strand
TTAGGACGCCAGGTTTTCAACCTGGAAAGAGGGGTTCGATTCCCCTACGGGCTGCCACCTTCTCCCGATTTTCCAGTATAACATCCTTCCGGCAGGAAGGCGGGTGGGGAATTTGCCTGATTAAGCGTCTATGCTTAGGCCCGGCTGCTTAGGCAGACAGCGTCGAAGGTATACAGGTAAGCAGGTGCCAGATGCGCTGCGCCGCTGCACACTTGGCCCGCTCACCAAGGCGGGCAGACCAGCCGCGCCACCCTCCCTTGAACATGCGCAGCCTGCGTCACTTGGCAGGGCCGCGGGCAGCAACGGGGCCGACAGGCGCCTCAGCCCCCGCGCCGGTCCCGCCAGTCTTCTCCAAGCCCTCGCGGTAGAAGCAATGCTGCGCCCGCCCGGCGCGCTTGGCAGCATAAAGCGCCAGGTCAGCCTGATTCAGCAACTCCTGGGCATCCGGCACCCGTTGCCAAGTGGACAGTGTCGTGCCTGCGCTGGCGGAAATGCGGCAATTCTGGGCACCGAACGGCACCGGCTCCTCGAGCCGCTGAATCAGCCGCTTGGCAATCGCGGCAAGCCTGCTGGTATCCAGAACCCCCTCAAGAATCATCACAAATTCATCACCTCCGACACGGGCCACCGTGTCGGACTGGCGGGTGCATTCCACCATGATCCGGGCGGCCTGCTGCAGCACCGCATCCCCGGCGGCATGACCCAGCGTGTCATTGACCTGCTTGAAGAAATCCAGATCCAGGTGCATCAGCGCAAACTCGCGGCCGCTGCTGATCAGCCGTGCCAGGATGTGATCCATTGCCCGGCGGTTCTTGAGCCCGGTCAGAGTGTCGGTGAAGGCCTGCTCCTCAGCGGCGATCTTGGCCCCTTGCAGCCGAAGGTTCAGCTGGCGCGACGCTTCCATCGCGGCGGATTTCGCCTCAACCAGATACAACATCTCGATGGTCAGGTCCGTAGGCGAGAAATCGGCGCTTGTCAGATCGTAGTCGCGCACGGCCTCCAGCACCGAAATGCCGAAAGACAGGTTCAGGAAAGCGCCCTGGCCGTCCAGCAGCGGTGTGCACACCCCTTTGAGCCCGGTCTGCGGCGAATCCCGGAACTGCAGATGCAGCTTGCTGCCCGCGGAGGCAAGCAGATCTTCCACTGATCGGACCGACCGGGGCCGGGACAGGTCAAACACCCGGAAAAACCGCCGCCCTTCCCAGGTCAGCTGCGGGCGCAGCTTCTTCAGGGTCGGGCCGGCAGAAACGATCCGCCCCTTGTGATCAACGATCACAAACATCGGGCAAATGACATCTGCCATGCCGGTCAGCTGCTGGAGTGTCATCATAACGAATGCGCCCCCAAGTCAAATTCCCGCCCGGCAGCGAATTTTGTTTCCACCAAGGTGATAGAAATCACCTCGGCTCCGCCGTGGGTGCCGCTGTGGTCCAGAAAGACCAGGTCGCCGTAATCATCCGCCATCGCCCTCAGAACCCCCATCAGGACATGCGCATATCCTGGCAAGCCCGGCTGGCAGATCAACTCGAACTGATCCGGCGCTTGTTCCAGCAGTTCCAGCCCCGGCAAATGCAGGTCGGACACTGCCAGCCTGGCGCGGTCCGGCAGGTCATCCAGGGAATGCAGGAACTCCACATATGTCACACCACCAAAGCGCAACAACCGCCGCAGTGCCTCCACCTGCGGGTTCGACACCAGGAAAGTGCCCATATCTTCCAGCATTTCCGGCAGGGGCCGGGCAAGCACTGTCTCCATCGCAGTCAGCATGCTGCCGGACTGCTCCTCAGTGTAATACAGCATTGCCTCGAACTCGGTAAAACCGAGTCCGGCCTGCTCCATGACCTCTTCCCAGCGATCCGCCCCGTAGGTGCTCGTCACAAAAGCCTGAATCGCCCTGTTGATCAGACCGTGCATGCAATGGCCTCTCTTTGCCTATGCCACAGTCTTGACGTGCGCTGGTTAAGAAAGGCACAACAAAGCAGATCTGTTGAGCGTCCAGCGCCTGAAAACTCTGCTTTTTCTTCTCTTAGCACGAAACCTGCACTCTCAATTTCACTAACCAATTCTGCGCAAGGCCCGGCCATTATAGCCCAACCAGAGCGCCGGCCAACCTCTTGCGCGCTGACAGCTTCGCTGCACTACTGTACCTGCCCGCCGGCAGTAGCAAGCCCGCGGCACCCTCCGCCGCCCTGCCCCGGCGGATTTTCACCACCCGGCCGGAGAAGGCAAAAAAGCGGAGGCCCAGCCTCCGCTTTTGCAACCACGGCAGTAAGATTCAGAAATCTGTGGGCGCCCCGCCCTCAGCCTTGCGCCGGGCCACGAAATCCGCCAGTTCATCCCGGATCGCCGCATCCATTGGCGGCTCCTCAAAGGAACCGATGATCTCCTTGAACATCTTGTGGGCGCGCTCCGCGGTCCAGGTGGCCCCTGCGGCCTCCCAGGCCTCAAAGTTGCGCCAGTCGCTCAGGAACGGCTGGTAGAACGCCGTGGTGTAGCGGTCCTGAGTGTGCTGAATGCCGAAGAAATGACCGTCGTTGCCAACCTCCCGGATCGCATCCAGGGCGATTTCGTCCGGGCCGGTGGCGTTGACCGCCGGGTCCATGTAGCGCTGGATCATCTGCAGCACTTCGCAATCCATGATGAACTTTTCAGGGCTGGCGATCAGCCCGCCCTCCAGCCAGCCGGCCGCGTGATAGATCATGTTGCTGCCTGACTGCACTGCGGACCACAGCGAATTGGAGGTCTCCCACATCGCCTGCCCGTCCGGAATATTGGCCGCACAGACGCCGGAGGCCCGCATCGGCAGGCCGTAAAAGCGCGCCATCTGGCCGGTCATCTGGGTTGAGCGCATGTATTCCGGGGTGCCAAAGGCAGGCGCGCCGGATTTCATGTCCACATTGGAGGTGAAGGTGCCAATCGCTACCGGGCAGCCCGGTGCCACGTACTGGAACAGCGCGATCGCGCACAGCGATTCCGCGATGGATTGCGCCACCGCCCCCGCCATGGTCACCGGCGCCATAGCGCCTGCCAGCGTGAAGGGCGTCACCACCACCCCCTGGCCGCGGCGGCACAGCCGCAGTGAGCCGTCGATCATCGGCTCATCATGCTTCAGCGGCGAGGTGGAATTGATGTTGGTGTACATCTTCGGGCTGGCGTCGAACTCCGCATGGCTGTGGCCGCCTGCGATGCGGACCATCTCCATCACGTCCTCGACCCGCTCCTTGCCCAGACTGTAGGCATGCATCGCCTTGTCGGTTAGCGTCAGCTTGTCATAGAGCACATCCAGATGGCGCACCGAAGCATGGATGTCCACCGGCTCCACCGGATAGCCGCCGGCAAAGTGGATGCAGTTGAAATACTGTGTCAGCTTCAGCAGGTTGCGGCATTGCTCGCGGGTGCCCGCTGTCTTCTTGTTCTGCTCCAGGTCCCAGTAATTGGGCGGCGAGGACACGTTTCCGAACAGCATCACATCGCCGCCGACGGTGATCCGGCGCTCCGGGTTGCGCGGCGTGAGGGTCCACTGCCGCGGCGCCTTCGCCACCATTTCCATGACAAAGTCCCGGTCCATCCGGACCAGGTCGCCCTCAACCTTCACGCCCGCCTGCTTGAAGATCCCCAGCGCTTCCTCGTTGAAAAACTGGATGCCGATCTCTTCGAGGATGCGCATGGCGCCATCATGGATGGCCTGCACCCCTTCCTCGCTCAGCGGCTCTATGGGGCGGTCGATGTTGCGCGGCGGGTTCCAGGGCATCTGCTCCAGAACAGCACTGCCGCGCCGGGCTGCCGCGCCCGCCCTGCCCCCGCCGCGCCGTTTGCGTGTGCCTGTCTCTGCCATGCCGCCCTCCCCTGGGTCCGAATTGCCACCTGCTGACAAGCAAACACTGCGCCATTCCCGCGCGCCTGAACCTGTCCGTTCACGACCCCGCCTGTCGTTTTCTCCGCATCAAGCGCCGGGCCGGAGTATTTCTGTACACATATGCCCAGTCTGACATGCAAAAAAAGCCGGCACGCAAGGGCAGCGCGCCGGCGGAATGCCCCTTTGCCTGTGGTCATGCGGGAATCAGCAGATGGGATTCAGGGGCTCAGCGGTCCAGCCAGCCGGGGATATGGCCGATGTCGGGCAGCACGATATCCGCGTGCGGCAGCAGCTCCTCGCGCAGGGCCATGCCGGTCAGCACAGCAATCCGCTGCATCCCGGCCGCAGCGCCCGCTTCCATGTCATGGCGGCTGTCACCAACCATGGCGGTCCGGTCCGGAGACACGCCCGCGGCCTTGCAGAATGCCAGCAGCGGATCCGGGTCCGGCTTGGCACCGTGACCGCTGTCGCAGCCCGCTACAAAGGCAAAGCGGTCCAGCACGCCGGCCCGCTGCAGCTGGCTCCTGGCGGAGACCTCGGCGTCATTGGTCATCACTCCCAGAACCTTGCCGCGTGCCAGCAGGCCATCCAGAAAGGCTGCCAGCGGCACCGCCGGCGCCAGCTCTGCATTTGCAGCGCTTTGCGCCAGGAACACCGCAAGCTCCGCTGCCTCCATATCCGGCACAAAGGGGGCCAGCACCTCGGCTACCTCATCGTTTGAGCCGGCAATCACGAGGCTGTCGGGGTTGAAGGATTCGCGCTCCAGGTCATAGCTTATGACCTCTGCCATTGCCTGCTTGACACCGGGATCGTCCTTGGAAAGGGTCTCCAGCACCTTCGCCGCCCAGCCGTCCCAGGTGGCGGCGAAGTCGAACAGGGTTCCGTCCTTGTCGAACAGGAAAGCGTCTACCGGCATGGCGGGTCCTCATCCGCTGAAATTTGAGCCGAACGTAGGACCGCTCCGCGCCATTCTCAAGTCCAGTTCACCTGTTCACCGCCTGGAAGCGACATCCGTGCCTGCATCGGCATCTCATAGGCCAGCCCTTCGGAATCGCAGAACTGCATCACCCAAGCGTCGTCCATCGTCAGAAAATCGAGCACCGATCCCAGGAATGCCGGTTCCGCCGCCTGCGCCCGCAGATCCGCTTCGCTGGCGCCGGTGGCGCCCAGAAAAACCGGTAACAGCTCGTCATTTCCAGCCAGCCAGGCCAAAGCCTTCAGCGCCAGTGTCTCTGCTCCATCAGCGGAAATCCGCATGTTCTCCACACTCCTGCCGTATTGCAGCCAATTTAGTAAAAATCTGAAAGGTTTTTTTAACCAGTCTAAGCAAAATTGGAAATCATAGGATTTGCAAGGGGCGAAAGGATACCGCGTGCAAGGCACTATCCTGGTCATCGATGGCGTCTCCACCAACCGCATCATGCTGAAGGTGCAGCTGGCGGCGGCCTACTACGATGCCGTGCAGGCCGGTTGCGTGGCAGAGGTGCTGCAGACCGCCCGCAACTGCCGCCCCGACCTTGTGCTCACAGCGATGTCGCTGCCCGATGGCACCGCCGCGGATGTCAAACGCACGCTGGCCGCGGATGAAGCGCTGGCCGATCTGCCGGTGATCGCGGTTTCCGACTGGGAAGGCCACCAGGCGCGGCTGCAGGCACTGGCCGCCGGCATTGACGATGTGCTGCAGCAGCCGGTTGACGACGTGATCCTGCAAGCCCGCATCCGCAGCCTGCTGCGTGCCCGCAGCGCCAGCGAAGAACTGAACCTGCAGCGCGACGCCTCGCAGGGCTTCATCCTGCCGCTGTGCGACCGTGCCGGCGCCGAGGGCCTGCGCAATGCCACCGTGGCTCTGGTGGCCGAGGGTCCTCGCACCGCCATGGCGTGGCGAGACCGTCTCTCGCCCGCCCTGCCCTACGCGCTCCGCACTCATGCCATCAGCGACATTCAGGGCCTGATGCAAGCGCCTGTGGCGGATGCCATCGTCATTGAACTGAACGAGGCATCGGCCGGCCCCGGCCTGCGCCTGCTGGCCGACCTGCGCGCCCGCGCGGCCACCCGCAAATCGGTGGTGATTGCCGTGCCCAACCCTGCCGATCCGCATATCGCGGCAGAGGCCCTTGACCGCAGCGCCCACGACGTGCTGCAGACCGGGTTCGATGTTGAGGAGCTTGCCCTGCGCCTGAACACGCAGCTGCTGCACAAAGCCCGGAAAGACCGGCTCCGCGACAGTGTCCGCAATGGCCTGCGCGCTGCAAATCTGGACCCGATGACCGGCCTCTATAACCGCCGCTATGCCAAGCCTTTTCTGGATCGTGTGGCGCATTCAGCTGCCGAGACCGGCGAGAAATTTACCGTCATGCTGGCCGATCTGGACCACTTCAAGCGGATCAACGATGTCTATGGCCACCCGGCCGGCGATGCCGTTCTGATCGAGGCCGCCCGCCGCATGCAGGCGGTGCTGGGACCGGCGGACCTGCTGGCCCGCGTCGGCGGCGAGGAATTCATGGCGGTATTGCCCGGCGCCACCGAGGCAAAGGCCGGCTTGGCTGCCATTGCCCTGTGCAATGCGATCAACAGCACCCCGTTCCAGCTGCCGGGTGCCGCCGGACCGGTCAGGGTCACGATCAGCGTCGGCGCGGTGATGGGTGGCGCAGGCCATGGCGGCAGCACTGCGGCACTGGTCGAAAAGGCCGATCAAGCGCTTTATGATGCCAAGAACGCGGGCCGCAATCAGGTAACCCTGACGCCGGAGTGCACAGAGGCCGCCTGAACCGCCGAAACCGTTCGCGCTCCAGCAGAAAAAGCAGCCGTTCCAGCGGCCCCTTGGCTTGGGTCGGGGTCCGCTGCAGACGGATCAGTCCCGTCCTTCCCGCTTGCGGTGCCAGTATTTGCCCGCCTGCTGCATCCGCGCCTCCATACGATCTGCAAAGGCCGCCCGTTCTTCCGGCGCCATCCTTTCCAGCTTGCGCACCCAGGCCTCCTGCACGCTGCTATGGAAGGCATGACGCGCATCTGCCTGCTCCTTCAGCATAGCCAGCAATGCCTCTGCATCGAAATCCTCACGGCGCAGGGCCGCAACGACCGCCTCGCCTTCTGCATGGCGGCGCTTAAAATAGCTGCCGTGATCGCCGCCCGCCCGCTGCCGCAGCGCCTTGCGGGTATCCCGGTCCAGCTCGCGGAAGATCATCGCCCCCACCGACGGCGGCCGCTGCCAGTGCCTGTCCTTGCCGCTGAACCGCCAGGCCGCTCCGGCCGCGATACCGATCACCGCGAGATTCAGCGCCAGCGATCCCGCCAGCAGCAGTTTCAGCCACAGCTTCATCCTGGGTTTTGCCTCCGCAGTCATTGCAGGTCCTCGCTCAGCATCAGCGCCATGTCATAACTGCCGTCCGCAAAGGCGGTGCTGCTGTCCTCAAATCCGGCCAGCGCCGCAGGGTCCGGCATAAACGCGGGCGGTGCAACCCCGATCCACAGGCCCGCCGCGCTGGCCGCAGCCAGACCGCCCAGCGCCGGCCAGCCGCCCAGCGCCTCCGCCAATTGCCGCCACAGCGGCTGCCGCGCCGCCCGGGCAGGAGCCGCGGGCTGGCCGCCCGGCTGCACACGCGCCGCATCCGCCAGGATGGCGGCGCTCAGATGATCCGGCAGCGCGGGCGGCTCATTGCGCGCCACAGCAAACAGGCCGTCCAGCTCCTGCAATGATTTGTCCGTCTCAGCCATCGCTATACCCCAACTCTTCGCGCCGCCCGGCCAGTGCCGCAGCCAGCGCCCGTTTGCCCCGGGCGGTCAGACTTTCAACCGCCTCGGTGCTGATGTCCATGATCCCGGCAATCTCCGGGTTCGAAAGCTCTTCCAGGTGCCGCAGCACCACCGCCTGCCGCTGCCGTTCCGGCAATTGCATCAATGCTGCCTGCAGCGCATCCTGGCGCGCGCCGTCCTGCAGATGCTCCGCAGCCGAGCGGCCCGGGTCCGGCGGCTCCGGCACCGCGTCAAGATCCACGTGGCCGCCGCGGGCGCGCCGCTTGCGGTCGATGCACAGGTTCATCGCCACCCGGTACAGCCAGGTCGACACCTGCGCCTCCCCCGGCCGCCACTCCGGCGCCATCTTCCAAAGACGCAGCATCGCCTCCTGAGTCACATCCTCGGCCTCGGCACGGATCCCCATCACCCGCATCGCCACGCCAAAAACCCGCGGGCCCAGCCGCGCCGTCAGCTCCGCCGCGGCCCGGCTGTCGCCATTGGCATAAAGCACCAGAAGCGCATCGTCGGAGGCCTCCCCCGCCGCTGCGTTCATGGCTGTCGGCCCCGTATCAAGGGACCGGCGCCGTGATATTTCCGCGTTCTGCAGCACGCCTCAGCGATCAGTTCTGCTCCGTTTCATCCCCATGGCCATGCCACCGCTTGCCGCTGTGGCGCGCCCGGGCCTCTTCAAACTCTTCCTTGGAGATGCCGCCGCTGCCATCGGCATCCATCCGGTCGAACATCCTGCCCGCCCGGCGCGGCTGCGGCATCTCGTCCATACTCAACGCGCCATCGCCGTCCTTGTCAAAGCGTTCCAGCATATGCGCAGCAAGGTCATTTGCCCGCGCCTGCATTTCCTCCAGCGACAGCTTGCCATCGCCATCGGTATCTGCTTTGGCGAAACGCACGTCCTTCATCGCCTGGATCTCCGCCTTGGTCACCTCGCCGTTGCCGTCGGCGTCGATCTCCTCAAAGGACATCTTCGGCCCGTGATGGCCAAACCCCTTGGCCAAAGCCGCGCTGCCAGCGGTCATGCCTGCAGCCGCCACGATCAGGGCGATGAACTTGACGTGTTTCATGTCGTCTTTCCTTTGTCCAGCGGCAGCCTCTTGCTGCCCGATGCACAGAAAAAACGCACAAGCTCCGGGGTTCCGTCGCAGGAACTCAAACTTTTTTCTCCGCCGTCCCGTTGCGGCAAACCGGCGCATAAACCGGGCTTTCCCCTTTCGCCGTCTCCGCAGGCGCGCAAAGATACCCGCAGCACACAGGATAAAGACATGACCCAGTCCCCCGCCGTCCCGGCCCAGGAAGACGACCGCCCAACCATGCCCGCCCTGGCCAAGGGCTGGCGCTGCCGCTGCCCCGAATGCGGCAAGGGAAAACTCCTGCATTCCTATCTCAAGGTAAACGAGACCTGCAGCACCTGCGGCCTCGACTTGACCCATGCCCGCGCCGATGACGGCCCGGCCTACCTCACGATCTTGATCGTCGGCCACATCATGGCGCCGCTGATGCATGTGGTCTACTTCTCCTGGCGGCCTGAGCCGCTGGTGATGTTCACGGTTTTCGCGATTGGCTGCCTGGCGTCTTCCCTCTATCTTCTGCCGCGGATGAAGGGGATCGTCATCGCCTACCAATGGGCGCGGCGGATGCACGGCTTCGGCAAGGACACCCCGGCAGGACCGGCAGGACAAGGGCAGTAACACGATGAGCGAAACGTTTCTGAGCGGTGAGACCACAACCGACAAGACGGCAATCCGCAACGCGGCAACCGTCATTGCCATGCGCGGAAGGATGTCCGATGACCCGCAAGTGCTGATGGGCCAGCGCGGCGCCAAGGCCGCCTTCATGCCCAACAAATTCGTCTTCCCCGGCGGTGCCGTGGACGTGGCGGATGCGAAGATTCCGCTGGCCTCGCCGATTTCCCAAGTCTGCCAGGACCGCCTCGCAGACAAATCGCCCGCAGACGCCCACCACGCCCTCGCCGTCGCCGCAGTGCGTGAGCTGTGGGAGGAAACCGGCCTGATCCTCGGTGAGAAAGGCGACTGGCAGGGCGACATCCCCGAAGACTGGCAGGAATTTGCGGCTACCGGCCATATCCCCTCCGCCAAGGATATGCAGTTTGTGTTCCGCGCCCTGACCCCGCCAGGCCGCCCGCGCCGCTTCGACGCGCGTTTTTTCCTGGTTGATGCCGATCAGATCACCGGCGATCTAGATGATTTCTCCCGCGCCGCGGATGAGCTGTCGCATCTGCAATGGATCCCGCTCAGCCAGGTGCGCAGCTTCGATCTGCCTTTCATCACCGAAGTTGTGCTGGCTGAAGTCACCGCCCGCGTCCGAGACGCAGAGCCACCGCAAAGCGTGCCCTATTTCCACAACAACGACGAGGCCAGCCTGTTCCTGCGCCTCAAGGGCTATCCGATGCCCGCCGACGGGTAACGTTTCCCGGCGCGGGAAAAGTCCCGGAAAACACATGTTTTCCGAGCCGGAATTGTCGCATAATTCCGGCCGCCCTGCCGCAGGCGCGGCGCTTCAGAGGGCCAGAACCAGCACCAGGATCGACACCACCAGAAGCCCCATCCCTGCCAGTTCGCGGCCCGTGACCTTTTCCTTGAAAAACAGCACGGAGGCCAGCAGCGACAGCAGCAGCTCCACCTGCCCCACTGCCTTCACGTAGGCGGCGTTTTGCAGCGTGAAGGCCCAGAACCAGCAGAACGATCCGCCCATGCTGGTCAGCCCGACCCAGACCGCCACCTTTCTTGCGGCCCATACCCGGGCAATCTCGCCCTTCTCGCGCAGGCCCAGCCAGACCAGCATGAAAAGCGTCTGCAGGCTCACCACCGCCGCCAGCGTCACGCCCGCGCGAAACATGGGCTCCAGATCGCCCAGCTGCAGCGACGCCCCGCGGTAACTGACTGCGGAAAAGGCAAACAGAACCCCGGACCCCAGCCCCAGCTGGGATGCCCGGTTGGTCAGATGCCGCCACCAGGGGCCTGCCGCATCCGGCGTCTTGGACAGAACCAGCACCGCCGTCAGCCCGATCAGGATCGCAACCCAGCCGCCAAGGCTGACAGGATCTCCCAGCACCGCCAGCCCGACGATGGCAGTCTGAATAACTTCGGTCTTCTTGAAGGTGATGCCGACCGCAAAATTGCGCTGCTTGAACAGGGCCACCACGCAGACGGTGGCCAGGATCTGTGCGGTGCCGCCGATGGCTGCGAACATCCAGAATTTCGCGCCCAGTTCCGGCAGGCTACGCCCCGACACCATCAGGTAGACGGCCAGCCCGGCCAGGATGAACGGTGCGGAATAGACAAACCGGGCGAAGGTGGCTCCGCCCGGCGACAGCGTCACGCTGCTCAGGACCTTCTGCAGCATGAAGCGCACGGTCTGAAAGCTGGCAGCAGCTATGGAAACGGGGATCCAGGCAAACATGCCCCCGCTTATGCGCCCTTATTCCCCCTGCTGCCAGAGCGGATGCGGCACCGGGTCCTTGGCGCGCAACAGGTAGTTGCGGAAAATCTGCAGGTAGTTGCGGTAGATATAGCCGTCATTGGCCGCCAGGAACTCTTCCCGGCGCGACTGGTAGAGCCGCGGCAGCGCATGCCAAGGCACGCCCGGATGCATGTGGTGCACGATGTGCAGGTTGTTGTTCAGGAACAGCAGGGCCAGCGGCCCCTTGTCCTCGATCACCACGGTGCGGCCGCGCGCTGTCTCATGCGCGCGGTGCTCCAGGAAGGTGCGGATTTTCAGCAGGCCAAGGCCAAGATAGGCCCCGGCAAGTGCCGCCAACAGCGGCGCCGGCGATTGCAGAACCACCCAGACCACCGCCGCCAGACCAACGGCGTGCAAGCCCCAGTCGCGGACAATGCCCGGCTCGCCCCGGCGCGCCAGCCGCCAATCGCCCGCCATGAAACAGATCTGCCCGATCAGCGGCCCCAGCAGCACCCGGCCCAGCAGCGTGTTGTTCACCCGCAAGAGCGTCCTGCGCCAGACGGGCAGCCGCGCCCAGACCGCCGGATCCTGAAAATTGCTCTCAGGGTCATCATAGGGATCGGTCAGCGCCTCATCCTCGTGATGCGCCAGATGGGTGTCGCGGAACCGGCCAAAGGGTATCGCCAGGCTCAGCGGAAAGAACATCAGCGCCTCGTTCAGCCTGCGGCTGCGGAACGGATGCCCGTGCAGCGCCTCATGGGTCAGCGAGGAATGCAGCGCCGCCATCACGCCCAGCGCCAGCACCGTCAGTACCAGGCTGACCTGCGGCAGCAGCCACAGCGCCGCCAGCCAGCCGCCGTAGCAGCCCAGGACCAGCCCCAAGGTGCCCCATTCCACACCCCGCGGCATGTATTCGCTGCAGCGCTCAGACATGGCCGCGCCCCCAGCTGATCTTTGCCCAGGCGCGCTCATAGAAAAGATAGACCGTGAACCCGATGCCCGTGTTGACCAGCGCCATCATGCCGCCCGCCTTGACCGACCCGGTGGCAACCAGCCCCACCAGCGTCATCGTCATCAGTCCGAGGATGTTCCAAATCACCGCCTTAACTATGGAGCGCCTGCGCGTTTCCATCCTGCCTCCTGCAAGTCTTTGGTAAGTGCTTGTTTCCAAACTATCGCAGCCGCAGACTGTGCAGAATTCCGAATGCAGTTAACAAAACCCATCATTCATGATATTTCAAAACACATGATGGAAAATATCGACAAACGGGTGCGGGCAGAGCAGTTCCGGCAAAGATTGAACAAGGCCCTGCGCGGCAGCGGCCTCAGCCAAAGCGCGCTGGCCCGCGCCATCGGGGTGGACCGCTCCACCATCTCGCAGCTCCTGACGGATGAGGGCGCGCGGCTGCCGAACGCCCATGTGGTCGGCGCCTGCGCCGGCGCGCTCGGGGTTTCCGCCGACTGGCTGCTCAGCCTCTCGGACCGCCCTGAAAGCGCCGCCGAGCTGCTTGCCTCCAGCCTCACCCTCTCCGAGGCTCCGCGCGCGCTGGTCGATGAAAAGATCTTCGACTGGCACCAGGAGGCCGAGGGCTACAAGATCCGCCACGTCCCCGCTGCCCTGCCTGACATGCTGAAAACCCGGGCGCTGCTGGAGTGGGAATACGCCCCGCACCTGGGCCGCACCGCAGATCAGGCCATCGGCGCCTCAGAGGACCGTCTCACCTGGATGCGCCAGTCGCCGTCAGATTATGAAATCGCCCTGCCGCTTTATGAACTCGACAGCTTTGCCCATGGCGTGGGCTACTACGAGGGCCTGCCGCTGGAGATCCGGCTGGAGCAGCTGGATCAGTTCGAACGCCTCTGCGAACAGCTCTACCCCCGCCTGCGCATCTACCTGTTCGACGCCAAGCGGCTTTACTCTTCACCGATCACGATCTTCGGGCCGCTTCTGTGCGTCTTTTATGCAGGCACCCATTATCTCGCCTTCCGCGACAAGGAGAGGATCGCCACCTTCACCAGCCATTTCGACAACCTGGTGCGCGAGGCCGATATCACCGCCCGGCAATTGCCCGGACGGCTGCGCGCGCTCAGGGCGGCGATTTCCTGAACATAGCAGCAGGGGCGCCGGAATTCGGCGCGAATTCCGGCTCGGAAAACACGTGTTTTCCGGGACGTTTCCCGCACCGGGAAACGTGACCCACCCGTTCAGCCCGGCTTACACCTTCGGATCCGGGTTCTCCGTATGGCCATCCACCGCGATCACCTGCCCCGAAACCAGCCGCGCCGCGTCCGAGCCGAGGAACACCGCCATTTTGGCAATGTCGCTGGCCTCGACAAACCGCCCCATCGAGGTGCCCGCGGCATAGCCCGCATAGACCTCATCCCGGGTCATGCCCTTGGCCGCGGCCTCGCGTTCCAGCACGCCCTCCATCCGCGGCCCTTCCACCGCGCCGGGACAGATCGCATTGGCGCGGATGCCAAACGGTCCCAGCTCCATCGCCAAGGTCTTCATCAGCCCGATGACCGCCCATTTCGCCGAAGCATAAGGCGCCCGGTTCGGGTAGCCGTACTGCCCGGCAGTAGAGGACGTCACGACGATAGACCCGGCCTTAACCGCCTTCATCAAAGGTGCCGCATATTTGGCAGCCAGAAAGCAGCCCTCCAGGTTGACGCTTACACATTTGCGCCAGTCCTCCAGCGCGATGTTCTCAATCAGCGCCGTTGGTCCGGCGATGCCTGCATTGGCGCAGAGCACATCAAGCCCGCCCCAAACCTCGGCGATCTCCGCAAACAGCGCTTTAACGCCCGCCTCATCGGTGGCATCCACTGCCGTCGTGCGCCAGCCCTCCGGCACGTCAGCCAGCGCCACTGCGCTCACATCCGTGACCCAGACCTGATGCCCGGCGGCGGCAAAACCCTCGGCCATTGCCCGGCCGATGCCAGACCCGCCGGCGGTGACCAGAACCCGGCTCACTCCTTCAGCGCTCACCGCGGCGCACCAATGGCGCGGCCCAGCCCATCAGGCACCGGCAGCGCCGCATGGGCCTCGGCCAGCTTGACCAGATTGGCCTCGATATGCGGCGCAGGCGGGGCGGAGCGGCGGGTCTTCAGGTCCACATGCAGCAGCATATGCTCACCGGTCGCCAGCAACCGCTCGCCACAGAACATCTCGTGCCACAGGTGCATCTTCTTGCCTGCCCCCATGATCACCCGGGTGCGCACCTGGATCGGATCGCCCGCATGCACCTCGTCGATATGGCGGATATGAGTCTCGGCGGTGAAGTAGCTGCCGCCGTTGGCGATATACTCCGCATCGCAGCCGATGATCATCATCAGCCGGTCAGTGGATTGCGCGAACGCGTCCAGATAGCGGCTCTCGGTCATATGGCCGTTGTAGTCGGTCCAATCCAGCGGCACCACGCGGCTCTGGGTCAGCACAGGCTGGCTCAGGTCTTCCAGATCTACGATCTGGCGCACCAAGCCCGCCTCGCCCTCGCGGTTCAGGTCATGAGCGTTCTGCAGCGCGCCCGCGCCCCAGTTGTTTGCGCCCAGCGCCCGCATCATGCCGACCAGGTTGTCGTCCCGGTGCCGCTCCAGCTCGCGGATAGAATACTGGCCGGACTGTTCGTCCGACTGGCCTGCGATCAGGTCCACCAGCTCATCAGTGAATTCCGGCACATCCATCAGCTTGGTCCAGGGCCAGCTGAGGCAGGGGCCAAACTGTGCCATGAAATGCTTCATCCCCGCTTCACCGCCGGCCACCCGGTAGGTCTCGAACAGGCCCATCTGCGCCCAGCGGATGCCAAAGCCGTAGCGGATCGCGTTGTCGATCTCTTCGGTGGTGGCAATGCCGTCCTTCACCAGCCATAGCGCCTCGCGCCAGACCGCTTCCAGGAACCGGTCGGCCACATGGGCGTCGATCTCTTTCTTCAGGTGCAGGGGATACATGCCGATGGCAGTGATGATCTCCTTGGCCCGGTCGATGACACCGGCCGGGTTCGCCTCTGTCGTGACCAGCTCGGCCAGCGGCAGCAGGTAGACCGGGTTGAACGGATGCGCGACCACGATCTGGCCCGGGTTCTCACGCCCGTCCTGCAATTGCGACGGCTTGAAGCCGGAAGTGGACGAGCCGATAACCGCATCCGGCGCGCAAAGCGCCTGCAACTCAGCATAGACCTTCTGTTTCAGGTCCAGACGCTCCGGCACGCTCTCCTGTATCCACTCCGCGTCTTTCACCGCGTCCGCGATGGTCTCATGGAAGGTCAGAGTGCCCTCTGCGGGCAGCGCCACATTGCCCAGACCAGGCAAGCTCCGCCGGGCATTCCCCAGCACTTCGCCGATCTTGCGCTCTGCTTCCGGGTCCGGGTCGAACACCCGCACGTTCCAGCCGTTCAGAAGGAACCGCGCGGCCCAGCCGCCGCCGATAACCCCGCCGCCGATGATTGCTGCTGTTTTCATCGTTTCTTTCTCCAAAAGACATTGGCTCGTGAACTTCACGACCACATAGCGCCGGCTAGGCGCACACGTCGTCCCCGCCTGCGAGCAAGCGGACAACTTTGATTTTCGTTGAGTGAATACGCGCTGCCCGCGCGTGCTCGGCGCGCCGCTTCAGATCAGGAACGGCAGAACACTGAACACCGGAAAACCGCAAAGGAAAGCAGTGCCAGCAATCCGGCCAGGAGACAGAAAATTCCGCAGAACGAGAGCAAGCACTGCCCCCAGACCGATGACTCCGGCCCCAAGCCAGGCTGCAATTGCCAATCCGATCACTGGCGGGACAATGGTGTTTTCCAGCATGGCGTCGGATAGGCCCAACGCAATCGCAAACCCGGCCAGGAAAAATACCAGCGCCGCAAGAGGCCCTTTCCACCAAGCGGCCTCGGATTGAAGGAAAGCGGTAAGAGACAGCATCAAAGCGGCGAAGAATGAAAAGAATATCATTCACTTGAGTAATCCTCTTCCCTCTTGGGCTTCAACCCTGAATTTGCCTATCCGGTGCACAGGGAGTGTACAGGGGGTGCACGCAGGGCACCCCCCGTTTCGAAGGCTTACTTCGCCACCGGCGCGCGCTTGGTCAGCCCCAGCTTCTCGCGCACTTCGGCGGGGCCGATCACCCGCGCGCCCATGTTCGAAACGATGGTGTTGGCCCGCTCGACCAGCTGCCAGTTTTCTGCCAGTACGCCTTTGTCGAGCCACAGGTTGTCTTCCAGACCCACCCGCACGTTGCCTCCTGCCAGCACCGACTGCGCCGCATAGGACATCTGGTTGCGCCCCAGCGAGAAGGCCGAGAAGGTCCAGTCGTCAGGCACGTTGTTGACCATCGCCATGAAGGTATTCAGATCATCCGGCGCGCCCCACGGCACCCCCATGCACAGCTGAACCAGCGCATTCGGCTCCAGAACTCCCTCTTTCACCAACTGCTTGGCAAACCACAGGTGGCCGGTGTCAAACGCCTCAATCTCCGGCTTCACACCCAGATCGGTCATCATCTGCCCCATCGCCCGCAGCATGCCCGGCGTGTTGGTCATCACGTAATCGGCTTCGGCGAAATTCATGGTGCCGCAGTCGAGGGTGCAGATTTCAGGCAGGCATTCCGCGATGTGGACCATGCGCTCGGAAGCGCCGATCATGTCGGTCGCCTTGTCGTTGAGCGGGAAGGGCGCCTCGGCGGAACCGAAGACGATGTCGCCGCCCATGCCTGCGGTCAGGTTCAGGACCACGTCCACCTCCGCCTCGCGGATCCGCTCGGTCACCTCGCGGT
>JABXIA010000087.1 GCA_013373325.1 Paracoccaceae bacterium | reverse complement strand
GGATCATGCCGTTGGCGTGGCCCGGCAGCGCGTGATCATAGTCGAAGATCATGTCGGCCTTGGGGTCGAAATGCAGCGCGCCCAGCCCCTCGGGGTGCATGGTGTGAGTCTTGTTCAGCTCCGCCAGAAAGGCCTCCGCCTTTTCGTCATCATAGTCATGGGCGACAAAGCCGCCGAGGCCGAGGATGGTGGCGCGGTCGGTGGCGTGGCCGACACCGGTGAAGGCGAGCGAGCCGTGCAGCGAGGCGCGCAGCCCGTGGAATTCAAAGGGCGACGCGCGCATCATGTCGAGGAAGCGCGCGGCGGCGACCATCGGACCCATGGTGTGGGAGGACGACGGGCCGATGCCCACTTTGAACATGTCGAATACGGAGAGGAACATTTAGGTGGCTGATCCTTCTGGGGGATTGGCGTAGGCCGGGGATGTGAACGGGGTGGCGCCGAGGCCCTCGGCCTCGCGCGCCGCTGTAACGGCGGGGCGGTGTTCCAGCCCGGCGCAGATCCGCTGCAGGCTGGGGTAATGGGCCAGGGTGAACCAGGTTTTGTCGGCCTGCGCAGGGTAGAGCGCCATCCATCGTATCTGGCAAGCGAGGTAATAGTCCAGCACAGAGGGCTTCGGCGCGCCGAGCCAATCGGGACGGGCGGCGGCGGCCTGGTCGAGGCTGGCCAGATGCACGTGCAGGCGCTGGCGCAGCACGGTTTGCAGCTGGTCCTGGTCTGCCTTGGCACCGCCGATGTATTTGTCCGGGTAAAACAGCATCCGCAGGTCGGCGTGCAGGGTGTTGGAGGCAAAGAACAGCCATTTCAGGAAGGCCGCGCGGTCTGCATTGCCGGGCTGCGGCGCCATCGCGGTGTGGCGTTCGGACAGCCACAAGAGGATGGCGGCGGTCTCGAACACCGCACCGTCGGGCGTTTCCAGCACCGGGATCAGCCCGCCGGGGTTCAGCGCCCGGTATTCCGCGCTGTTTTGCGCCTGAGCCTTGCGGTCGACCAGAACCGTCTCATACGGCTGGCCAAGCTCCTCCAGCACCAGCCGGATGACCAGCGAGGCGTTGTCGGGGGCGTAGTGCAGACGGTACTCGGGTTTCATGACGCAACAGTATAACCGGGACCGGCGGAATATGTGTCCGTTTCCGGCGTTTCCAATAGGAAACCCGCCTTTGTGATGCATGTTTGGCCAAGAGGCCCCGAAGCGGTGGAAGGACGCCGTTCAGGACGCGTGCAGCGCAGGTCAGTTTTGAGCTCAGAACGGACCTGTCAGAATTGTGCTGCACGTGCAAAGTGGAAGAATTTTTCCGCGCTGGCATGGTAAACCGGCCTGCGGTGCAGCGGAGATCTCGGCCATTCACGCCGGGTGCAGCGAAGTTGAAACCGTGAAACTGCACAATGCGCGCAAAGCCGCCATTGGCCGAAGCAAGTCCGGAGCAAAGCCGCTGTTCGCCCCGCCTATAGCCGCCGCGGTGCAGCTTGGTCAGACAGCTGTTCCTGTGCCACGCAGCATCTTCAGAGAACCAGAGCCCAGGCTACGTGACATAGTTAACATTCGGCACAATTCTATGAACCGTTTGAAACCAAAGGTTTGGACACAGGGGCCGGAACCACCTGAGAAAATCATCTTGGAACATCGTTGCCCCGGACACTCGCCCCGGCCTAGAACGATGATGGCGTACACGCGCTGATGACTTTGCACACCTTGTCCCCGGCGTTGCGGAACCGGTGTGGCAGGATGCTGGAAAAGTAATAAGCGTCTCCTGGGCCTAGAATTCGGGATTGTCCATCTACCGTTACTTCCAGACGCCCCTCAATTACGACCGCACATTCTTCGCCCTCATGCGAAAGGGCTCCACGGCCTGAGTCTGCACCGACACCGTACTCTTCAATCAGCATCTGCAGCTTTCGATTCCGCCGCTCACCTGCGACCAGCAGGTAGGATACGCCCGGCGACCCCAGGTCCCGCATGCCGCTGTGAGGAAAGAAAAAGTTGTCCTCGTTCTTCAGTTCGAAGCTGAAGAAAAAGCCCAGGTTAACATCAACACCTGCGAGAATTTTCTTGAGCAGAGCCACTGAAGGCTGGGTTGATCCGCTCTCGATCTGGGAAATCGTACCGCTTCCCACCCCCGCGCGCTTGGCCATCTCGCGTTGGCTGAGACCTTTTGAGGTTCGAATCAATCGCAGGCGTCTTGCGGTTTCCAGATCGGGTGCCGAAGAGTCGCCCATTGTGATTTCCTGCTTCTGATCGAAAGCACCATAGGCTGGCCCGATCAGTTTTTCAATGACTTGCACATTCCTACAAAGCCGGGTGTGCGAAAAGCTGAAACTTTGCAAGTATCTCTCATCAAATAATAATCTGCCTTGCGAGGAATGGACATGCCCGTTCAGTCAAATACCATGTCGTCTTTCTGGATGCCGTTTTCGGCCAACCGTGATTTCCTTCGCGAGCCTCGCATGGTCCAGTCTGCCGAAGGGATGTATTACACCAGCTCGGACGGCCGCCGGATTATGGACGGCACCGCGGGGTTGTGGTGCGTTAATGCAGGCCATCGTGATCCGCTGATTGTAGAGGCAGTGCAGAAGCAGGTTCACGAGCTGGACTACGCTCCGAATTTCCAGTTTGCCCACCCACAGGCGTTCGAGCTGGCGGGTAAGCTGACGGCGATGATGCCCGAGGGGATGAGCCATGCGTTCTTTACCAACTCGGGGTCCGAGACGGTCGACACCGCGCTCAAGATTGCGCTGCATTACCACCGGATGCGCGGCGACAGCGCCCGCACACGTCTTATCGGGCGCGAACGCGGTTACCATGGCACCGGCTTCGGCGGCATCTCGGTCGGGGGCATCGTGAAAAACCGCATGCATTTCGGCACTCTCCTGACCGGTACCGATCACCTTCGTCATACTCATGATCCGGAAAAGAACGCATTCACCCGCGGCTGCCCCGCGCATGGCGCCGAACTGGCCGATGATCTGGAGCGCATCGTTGCGCTGCATGATGCCTCGACCATCGCGGCCGTCATCGTCGAGCCGATGGCAGGGTCCACCGGAGTGCTGCTGCCGCCCAAGGGGTATCTGCAACGGCTGCGCGAGATCTGTGACCGGCATGGCATCCTGCTTATCTTTGACGAGGTCATCACCGCCTTCGGCCGGCTGGGTGCATCGACCGCGTCGGAATACTTCGGCGTTACTCCGGACATCATCACCACCGCCAAAGGGCTAACAAACGGCGTCATCCCGATGGGCGCGGTCATCGTGTCCGACGCGATCTACAATTCCGCCATGGAAAATGCAGACGCGCCGATCGAATTGTTCCACGGCTACACCTACTCGGCCAACCCGGTGTCCTGCGCAGCCGCACTGGCGGCGCTGGAAAGCTACGAACAGAACGACCTGTTCCGCCGCGCCGCTCTGCTGTCGCAACCGTGGGAGGATCAGCTCCACAGCCTGAGGGATCTGCCCAATGTCATCGACATCCGGAACCTGGGGCTGGTCGGCGCCATCGAACTGGCGCCGCGCGAAGGCGCGCCGGGCGAGCGGGCCTATGAGGCGATGAAACGCGCCTGGGACGCTGGGATCATGATCCGGGTAACCGGCGACATCATCGCACTTTCTCCGCCGCTGATCATCTCGGAACCTGAAATCAACACGCTTGTTCAGACACTTGGCAAAGTTCTGGCTGAGCTTCCGTGACCTTTCCCCTCTAAATCCAAAGGACTGCAATCATGAAAGATGCTGCCCCGATCGCTTCGATCGGCCACTATATCTGTGGCCAAAACACAGCTCCCGACGGCGAAAACACCCAGGCTGTCTACAACCCTGCAACCGGCGAACACACCGGCGATGTGTCCCTGGCAACCGTCGAAACCGTGAACGCTGCGGTCGCCGCGGCCAAGGCGGCCTTTCCTGCGTGGTCGAACACGCCGCCGATCCGCCGGGCCCGGCTGATGAACAATTTCCTGGCGCTGGTGCGTCAGCACAAGGACGACCTGGCCCGCGCCATCACTGTCGAGCACGGCAAGGTCTTCACCGATGCCCAGGGCGAGGTCGAGCGCGGCATTGATATCATCGAGTTTGCCTGCGGCATCCCGCAGCTCCTTAAGGGTGATTACACGGAGCAGGTGTCCACCGGCATGGACAACTGGACCACACGCCAGGCCCTGGGCGTCGTGGCCGGGATCACGCCCTTCAATTTCCCGGTCATGGTGCCGATGTGGATGTTCCCGATCGCCATCGCCGCAGGCAATACCTTCATTCTGAAACCGTCGCCGACCGATCCTTCGGCTTCGCTGCTCTATGCCGACCTGATGAAACAGGCAGGCTTCCCCGATGGCGTGTTCAACGTCGTTCAGGGCGACAAGGTGGCCGTGGATGCGCTGCTTGAAAATGACGATGTCAAGGCTGTGTCCTTTGTCGGCTCGACCCCGATTGCCAACTACATCTACGAAGTCGGCGCCCGCCACGGCAAGCGCGTTCAGGCCCTGGGCGGGGCCAAGAACCACATGCTGGTGATGCCTGATGCCGACATGAACAAGGCCGCCGACGCGTTGATTGGTGCAGCCTATGGCTCGGCCGGAGAGCGCTGCATGGCCATCTCGGTTGCTCTGCTGGTTGGCGATGCCGCGGACAAGCTGATGCCGGTGCTGAAAGAACGCGCCGAGACCCTGAAGATCAAGAACGGTCTCGAACTGGACGCAGAAATGGGCCCGATCGTCACCGCCGCCGCGCGCGACCGGATCAAGGGCTATATCGATAGCGGCGTCGAAGAAGGAGCTGACCTGCTGGTCGATGGCCGCGGCTACACCGTCGAAGGGCACGAAGGCGGCTACTTCCTGGGCGGCACCCTGTTCGACAACGTTACCCCGGAAATGAAGATCTACCGCGAAGAGATCTTTGGCCCGGTTCTGGCCTGTGTCCGCGTGCCGAACTTTGCCGAAAGCCTGCAGCTGATCAACGACCACGAGTTCGGCAACGGCGTGTCGCTGTTTACCCGGGACGGCAACGTCGCGCGTGAGTTTGGCAAACAGGTTCAGGTCGGCATGGTCGGCGTCAACGTTCCGATCCCGGTGCCGATGGCGTGGCATGGCTTCGGCGGCTGGAAAAAGAGCCTGTTCGGCGACATGCACGCCTATGGCGAAGAGGGCGTCCGTTTCTACACCAAGCAGAAATCCATCATGCAGCGCTGGCCTGAAAGCATCTCGGAAGGTGCTGAATTCGTCATGCCAACGGCCAAGTGAGCCTCTCTTTCCTGGAGTGAAGACAATGTACATCGGTGTACCCAAGGAAATCAAAAACCACGAATACCGCGTCGGGCTGACGCCCGAGAGCGTGGCTGAGCTGATCACGAACGGTCATGCGGTGCTGGTCGAAACCGGTGCGGGCCTGGGCATTGGCGCGGATGACGATGCGTATCGTGCTGCTGGTGCGGAGATCGCAACAAACGCAGCCGAGGTGTTTGCCCACGCCGAAATGATCGTAAAGGTGAAGGAGCCGCAAGCAGCGGAGCGTGCGATGCTGCGCGAGGGGCAGATCCTCTATACCTATCTTCACCTGGCTCCAGATCCGGAGCAGACCAAAGATCTGGTGAACTCTGGCGCGGTCTGCATCGCCTATGAAACAGTAACGGACGACAATGGCGGTCTGCCGCTCCTGAAGCCGATGAGCCAGGTTGCAGGCCGGATGTCGATCCAGGCCGGAGCCGGTGCACTGGAAAAGGCCCAGGGCGGGCGCGGGGTTCTCCTGGGCGGTGTGCCTGGGGTGAAGCCCGGCAAGGTTGTTGTCATCGGCGGCGGTGTTGTCGGTTTCAACGCTGCGCAGATGGCCGTTGGCCTGCACGCTGACGTCACCATTCTGGACCGTAACCCGGCCGTTCTGGAAAAGCTCGAAAACCATTTTGAGGCATCCGCCAAGGTGGTTTACTCAACCCAGGCCGCGCTGGAGGAAGAGGTTTCCGATGCCGACCTCGTGATCGGGGCGGTTCTGATCCCCGGCGCCGCCGCACCCAAGCTTGTTTCGCGTGATCTGATTGCGAAAATGAAACCCGGTGCAGTGGTCGTGGATGTTGCCATTGACCAGGGCGGCTGCTTTGCGACCTCCAAGGCAACGACACACGCAGACCCGACCTATGTCGTTGATGATGTTGTGCATTACTGCGTCGCCAATATGCCCGGCGCGGTGGCCCGGACTTCGACCTATGCGCTGAACAACGTGACCCTGCCGCATGCCATCGCCATTGCGAACAAGGGCTGGCAGCAAGCGCTGGCCGACAACCATCACCTGCTGAATGGCTTGAACGTGGCCTACGGCGAGGTGACCTGCAAGGCTGTGGCCGATGACCTCGGATACGGCTTCGAGGATCCCAGAAATTTGCTGACTTAAGCAAATCCGCGCCCGCAACAGCATACCGCTGTGCGGGCGTTATTCGTCAAACAGGAGGAGAACTACCCGATGAGTTTCAACAAGATTACCAAAGGTCTGGCCGCTGGCGCGCTGAGCACTCTGATGTCGACCGCGGCTTTCGCCGAAGACATGACCCTGCGTTTTGCAGGCGTATTCCCGATCGACCACCAGGGCACAAAAATGATGGAACAGGTTGCCGCAGATGTTGCAGCAGCCAATGTTGGCCTGAAGATCGACGTGTTCCCTGCAAACCAGCTCGGTTCCGGTGAAGCCTTGTTCGAAGATGTCGCCCGCGGCAACATCGATCTTGCTTCCGCTTTTATCTACGCCGACACCGATCCGCGCCTTGAGTTCCTGTCCATGCCGTTCCTGCTTGGAGGATGGGATGACATGGAAAATACGCTGCTCAACATGGATTCCGAGTTCAACACCATCCTGCAGGAGATCACCGACGAATACGGCGTCCGGGTGATGGCTCAAAACCCTGAAGGGTTCATCGGCATCGTTGCTTCGCAAGAACCCCAGAACTGGAGCAGCTTTGAAGACAAAGGCATGAACATTCGTGTCTGGTCGTCCAGCGTTGTGAAGTCGATGGTTGAAGAACTGGGCTACCAGGCAACAACCATGGCATGGGGGGACATCTTCCCCGCGCTTCAAGCCGGTATCGTCGATGGTGCGATCTGCTGCACCAAAACCGCGACCTACTCCATCTTCGCCAAGTCGGATGTCGGCACCCACTTCGTCGAGTACAACTCGATCTCCGAACTGACAACGTTCTATGCATCGCAGCGGACGCTGGACAAGCTGAATGACGCACAGCGTGACGCGTTGCAGGCAGCTCTGACCAAAGCGTCGAATGATTTCTTCAGCTACAACCGCGAAAACGACGAGGTTTTCGGTCAGAAGCTGCTTGATAAAGGCTACACCATCCTTCGCCTGAGCGATGAAGAACAGGCTGCGATGGCCGCGCATGTTCAGGAAACGGTCTGGCCGCAGATGGCAAAAAGTGTTGGTCAGGACATCATCGACCGCCTGCTGGCAGCCAAGAATAACTGATCAGGAAAAGGGCCGGCAGACCAGCTGGCCCTTTTTTGTTCTTGAGCGAAACAATGGGAGGGAGAAAGATGTCCGTTTCGGTAAGCGAACAACCACCAGCCGCCGGGAACGAAGTTCACGGCATTCGGAACAAAATAACCGACGAATTGCCGGTCATCATTGGCTACCCGATGAAGGCGATCGCATTTGTCATGAGACAGATTGTAATGGTGTCAGGGTTCCTGATGGCATTCACCTTTGGCGCGGTTGTTGTCATCAGATACGGCTTTGGCGGCGATCTTTTCGCCTACGAAGAATGGCTGTTGGGCATTAGCATCGTGGGCTTCTTTGCAGGCGCTGTTCTGGCCTCTGCGCGCAATCTGCATATCAACGCGGATATTCTGGGCATCGTCATCCAAAACCCGCGGATGATCTGGTGGCGCGGGTTCATCGTGCTGACGGTCGAGCTGCTGGTGATCCTGTTTCTTCTGTACGCGTGCTATGTCTCGCTGCTTGACGACTTCTCGTTCCCACGGCTGCGCGCAACCCCTGTGCTGCGCATCCCCTTTGTCACCTGGCGGATCGGAATCATGATCGCCTTTGGCTTCATGGCGATGTTCACCACCGCGTATCTGTACGTGCATATCCGTCAGGGTTTCGGTCTCCCGCTCAAATCAGCTGCTGCCAAGGAGGCTGCAAAATGATCATCACCGGTAGTCTTCTTATCGTCTGCGCCATGCTGCTTCTTGGGGTCAGCGTTTTTGTGGCCTTCGGGGCCGTCCTGATTTTCATTGCCATGGTCGGTGATCAGTCGATCACAGGGTATTTGCCGACGGGGTCCACGGGAATCCGGTCGCTGGTTCTGCTGGCCATCCCGCTGTTCATGATTGCGGGCGGCATCATGGAAAAAGGCCGGATCGCGGCGCCTCTGGTTTCACTCGCCGAAATGTTCATTGGCCATATCAAGGGCGGGCTGAGCGCTGCGGGCGTCCTGGCCTGCGGGGTCTTTGGCTCGATTTCCGGCAGCGCCAACGCCACCCTGACCTGCATCGGCGGCATCATGATGCCGCACTTGAAAAAGGCCAACTATCCCGGCGGGCAGTCGGCCGCTCTGATCGTGGCAGCAAGCCCTCTGGGCCTCCTGATCCCGCCAAGCTCGTCGCATATCCTGTATGGCTGGGTGGCACAGCAGCACGTGCTGAAATGCTTTCTGTCCACCGTGATCCCCGCGTTCATCCTGATCACCCTGCTGATCGTCGTGAACCAGTTCATGCTGCGGAAATACGATAGCATAAACCTGACAGAACGCCCCAAGCCTTTTCTGCCCACCTTTGGCCGCCAGGCGCGCCTGGCGGGACCTGCCCTGATGATGCCGCTGATCATTCTGGGAGGGATCTACGGCGGTATCATGACCCCGACCGAAGCCGCTGGCATCGCTGTGGTCTATTCGATCCCGATTGCGATCTACTTCTACCGCGGCCTGACCTGGAAAACGCTGGCCCAGACCATCCAGAATTCCGGCGTCACAATCGGCGTGGTGATGGTCATGATCTTCATGGTTCTGATCGTGTCGGACAACCTGATCTCGCAGGGCGCACCGCAACTGGCCAAAGATCTTGTTTATTCCGTATCTGACAACCCGATTGTGATCCTGCTGATGATCAACATCGTGATGATCCTGATCGGAATGCTGATGGATGATATCTCGGGCCTGCTTCTGGCGACCCCGATCCTGTTGCCCATCGCGCAGAGCACCGGAATGGACCCGATCCATTTTGCTGCCGTGATCGGCGTGAACCTGGGCATGGCGAACATCACACCACCCACGGCGCCGCTTCTCTATCTTGGTGCCCAGGTCTGTGACGAACCGGTCTCGCGCATGCTGTGGCCGACGCTGATCTTTATCATCTTCGCCTGGCTGCCGACGCTGATGCTGACGACCTTTGTCCCGGAACTGGCGCTCTTCCTGCCCGACCTCCTGCTCAGCAAATAAGAGGGCCACCTATTCCTGCGCCCCCCGGACCGGGGGGCGTTCCCCTGCCGGCGGCGGATGCCGGACAGGCAGCCGCGAACCTTCAGCCCCAGAAACTGAACACAAGAGGAACACCATGTATAGCAACATACTCGTAGCGCTGTCCCTGGAACATGGCATCAGCGAACAGGCACTGTCCACAGCACGTGCCCTCCTGTCCGAGGGTGGAAAGATCACCGCAGCCCATATTCACGAGCCGCCGAACAAGCAGATCATGTATTACATGGAGCAAAATGTTGTCGAAAAATCCTACCAGAAAGCCCAGGCAAGCCTGGCTGACCGGTTGCAGGGTGAAGCGGATGTGAACTCCGTCATTCTGGAAAGCCAGTCAGCGGGCCGCGCGATAACGGAATATGCCAACAAACACAAAATCGACTGTATCGTCCTTGCCTCGCACAAACCGGGGATGAAGGAGTTCTTTTTGGGCTCGACCGCCGCGCTGGTCGTCCGCCACGCTCATTGTTCGGTTCATGTCCTCCGCCTTTAACGGCTGATAAAGGCCGCAGATCGAACAGCCAGCCCTGTGCAAATGGTTTGCAGTCAAAGCAGGGTTGGAGCTTACTTAGGAGCGCCGGTTGGACCATTTGGCTGCCACCTGATTTGGGGCAACTAGAAAATGAGTGTGCCTGCGATGCTCATCGGAGCGCTGTCCGCAACTGTCGCATGGTCGTGTCGCGATATTCTGCCCGGTCTTTTGGGGTTGGTCTGAATGAGGACGCTCATGGAAGCGGTTGTTGGAGAAAGCATGGCCGCCAGACATACTGTTCGCGGCAATCGCGAAGCGCCTAAACCGGCCATAGGCGCACGAGCAGCGATTTCACACTTCTTCCCGCTTTTTGATGGTCGAGCCCGGTCGCGGTGAAAGGGCGGTTTGGATGTGGCCGAAATTCACACCGATGAATGACCGCAGCTGGGAAATCTGCTGCGTCGCCGCAGAAACCCGGCCGCAGGGGCGAAGGCTTCTGCATCAGCAGTAGCGGCGTGAGCATAAGCCCGGATTGTCCGCTCAGCGTGCGTTTTGAATTGCCGCACAAAACAGCCGGTTCGAGACAGAAGTTCCTGCGCCTTGCGCGGAGGACAGCTGCCCGTTCAGACCCGCCGGGCGGTGCAGACGAAATGGGTGAGGGAGAAGAAGAAGCGGCCCTCTGCCGCCAGTTCCTCCTGTTCCTGGGCCCAGGCAGCGGCGTCGTCTTCATCCGTGGCGCCGGTCTGTACTGCAAAGGCGCGGATCAGGCGGATCATCACGGCGGCCAGCCCGTCCGGGCGCAGATCGGTGTCGCAGATGGTGACAGGGCGCATTGAGACCATTTCAAAGCCGCTGTCGCGCAGTTCCTCAGGCAGCCGGGCGGGCACGGTGCGGTCGGCCAGGTGGTTGTCCCAGATATCCAGGAAGCGCTGCATCCGGGCGCGGTTGTCGCTGTGCCAGGCAAAGGTGTCGAAATGGATGTCGCCGACCACCAGGCGGCCGTTTGGCTGCAGCACACGGTGCACGGCGCGCAGCACCGGGCGGCGGCTGGTGATGTATTCAAACACCTGCACCGAGACCGCCTTGTCGAAGCTTTCCGCCTCAAACGGCAGGGTTGCGGCGTCGCTTTCGGTGAGGGTGGTGTTGGCGCGCCCCTGCAGCCGCTGGCGGGCGGCGGCGAGCATGTCGGGGCTGGCGTCCAGCCCGGTGACATGACCCTGGGGGCCGACGGCGCGGGCGAGTTCCAGCGTCAGCAGGCCGTTGCCGCAGCCGAGATCCAGGATACGGTCGCCCGGCAAGGGTGCCAGTGCGTCGAAACTGGCGCGCCGCCGCCGTGTGATATCGCCGCCCTGGTAGCCGTCCTCCAGCACGCGGGTGGTGTCCTCGTCGAATTGCAGCATTGCTGTCCCTCCATCCGGGTTAGAGGACTAGGGCGATTTGAGCGGATTTCCAGCCGGGAGGCGGGCGCGCAGGGCAAAAGCCCCCTCGCGCGCGGGCGGCTGCCTGCCTATAACGGTCTGCAAGACACATGCATGGAGACCTGAGATGACCGGTGAGCTGTCCCCCATCGACAAGGCGAAATTCGTGGCCGCCAAACGGGCGGCGGAGATGGTCGAGGACGGCATGCGGGTGGGGCTGGGCACCGGATCGACCGCGGCGTGGCTGGTGCGCTGCCTGGGCGACCTGGTGCAGAACGAGGGCCTGCGGATCACTGCGGTGCCGACCTCCAGCCGCACCGCGGTGCTGGCGCGGGACGTGGGCATCAAGGTGGTCTCGCTGGATGAGGCCAAATGGCTGGATGTGACCATCGACGGCGCCGATGAGGTCGACCCGGATTTGAACCTGATCAAGGGCGGCGGCGGTGCGCATCTGCAGGAGAAGATTGTCTCCACCGCATCGGACCGGATGGTGGTGATCGCCGACGCCAGCAAGATGGTGGACACGCTGGGGGCCTTCCCGCTTCCGGTGGAGGTGCTGCCGTTCGGCTGGCAGAGCAGCCAGGCGCTGATCGAAGAGACGCTGGTGTCAATGGATGTGATGGGGCGGCGCTCCACCCTGCGGATGAACGGCGGGGCGCCGTACATGAGCGACGAGGGGAATTACATCCTGGACCTGCACCTGAAGCGGATCGGCAATGCGCGGCAGCTGGCGCTGGTCTTGAACCAGATCCCCGGCGTGATCGAGAACGGGCTGTTCATCGACATCTGCGACACGGTGGTGATCGGCTATGGCGACGGGCGCGTCGAGGTGCGCGACATCAATGAGGGCACGGTTGAAAAGGACAAGCTGGAGTTTGCCGAGGCGGACAACCTGTTCACCGACCTGATCGACTGAGCGCGGCTGCGTTCCACGTTTGCACGCCGGATTCCTGCGAGGAATCCGGCCCGGTTTCCGGCGCGGAAACCGGGGGCGGCGGCACTGAAGGCGGGCCGCAGAAACGGGCCTGAAATCCTCGCAGGATTTCGGGACGGAATTCGCGCCGAATTCCGTTTTCTTCGAATGCAGCGCCCATAAGTGGCCGGAAAACCGGAATTCCGTCTCACAACCCGGTGCAAATTCAATGCAAAAGGTTGAATGCGGCGCGGGAACGCCCACTTGGGCATATGGCGTTTGGTGGTCCGTTATGGGATACACCTGATCAAGAATTGCAAAGGGCGGAACTTCATGAGCTTTGATTACGATCTGTTTGTCATCGGCGGCGGCTCCGGCGGGGTGCGGGCGGCGCGCGTGGCGGCACAGGAGGGCGCCAAGGTGGCGCTGGCCGAAGAGGACCGCTATGGCGGCACCTGCGTGATCCGCGGCTGCGTGCCGAAAAAGCTGATGGTGTTCGCGTCTGAATATTCCGGCATGGTCGAGGACGCGCAGGCCTATGGCTGGGACATCACCGCAGGCGGATTTGACTGGGATGCCTTCAAGGGCAAGCTGCATGGCGAGCTGGACCGGCTGGAAGGTATCTACCGTAATATCCTGAAGAACAATGGCGTCGAGAGCTTTGACAGCCGGGCGAAGCTTGCCGATGCCCATACGGTGGAGCTGGCCGACGGCACCCGCAAGACTGCCAAGCACATCCTGATTGCCACCGGCGGCTGGCCCACCGTGCCGGAGTTCCCGGGCTCGGAACTGGCGGTCACCTCGAACGAGATGTTCCATCTGGACACGCTGCCGGAGAGCCTGCTGATCGTCGGCGGCGGCTATATTGCCAGCGAATTTGCGGGCATTATGAATGGCTTGGGCGTCAAGATCACGCAGTTCTACCGGGGTGAGCAGATCCTGCGCGGCTTTGATGAGGAAGCCCGTAACGTGATTGCTGAAGGCATGCGCGAGGCGGGAGTTGATCTGCGGGTGAACATCAATGTCACGGAAATGCGCCAGGACGGCGGTAAGATCCGGGTCACCGACACCAATGGCGAGGAGCATCTGTTCGACAAAGTGATGTATGCCACGGGCCGCGCGCCCAATGCGGACAACCTGGGTCTGGAGGAGACCGGCGTCAGCCGCGGCAAGAACGGCGAGATCATCGTCGACGAATACAGCCAGACCTCGGTGCCGTCGGTCTATGCGATCGGCGATGTGACCGACCGGGTGGCGCTGACGCCGGTGGCGATCCGCGAGGCGATGGCCTTTGTCGAGACCGTGTTCAAGGGCAACCCGACCAGCCCCGACCACGAGCTGATCCCGACCGCGATTTTCACCCAGCCGGAGATGGGGACCATTGGCCTTAGTGAGGAAGAGGCGCGCGAGCAGGAGCCGGTCGAGGTTTATGCGACGTCGTTCAAACCGATGCAGCAGGCCTTTGCGGGCCGGGCGCAGCGGGTTCTGATGAAACTGATCGTTTCGAAGGCCACCCGCAAGGTGCTGGGCTGCCATATCGTCGCACCTGGCGCGGGTGAGATGATCCAGCTGGCCGGAATTGCCGTAAAAATGGGTGCAACCAAGGAAGATTTCGACCGTACGGTTGCGGTGCACCCGACAATGTCGGAAGAGTTGGTAACTTTGAAAACTCCGGTGCGCTCGGCCTGAACGGGCAAACCGGCAAGAACAAACCTCACATGCGGCCCTTTCTGAAGAAGGGAAGGGCGGCAGCAAACGGATAGGAGACAAATGGCGGGCAATAGCGGTGGCCCATGGGGGGGCGGTGGCTCCTCCGGCGGCGGAGGCAACCGGGGCAACAACGGCGGCAACAACGGCGGCGGCCGTAAGCCGGAAGATCCCCAGATCCCCGAAATTGATGAGCTGGTCAAGAAAGGCCAGGAACAGCTGCGCGTCCTGATGGGCGGGCGCGGCGGCTCTGGCGGGCGCGGCGGACGCGGCGGCGGTGCCGGCGGCGGTGCGCCGCTGTTCACCAAGGGCACCCTGGGGCTGGCGGTGATTGCCGGCGCGGTGCTGTGGGGCTTTGCCAGTGTTTATACCGTCAAGCCGGAAGAGCAGTCGGTTGAACTGTTCCTGGGCGAGTATTCCGACACCGGGCAGCCGGGGCTGAATTTTGCCCCCTGGCCGCTGGTTACCTATGAGGTGATCCCGGTGCGCGTCGAGCAGACCGAGAACATCGGCGCCGGTTCACGCGGCGGCGAGGCAGGTCTGATGCTGACCGGTGATGAGAACATCATCGACGTGGATTTCCAGGTGGTCTGGAACATCTCCGACCCGGCGAAATACCTGTTCAACCTGGCCAACCCGCGCACCACCATCAACGCGGTGTCGGAATCGGCCATGCGTGAGATCATTGCCCAGTCCGAACTGGCACCGATCCTGAACCGTGACCGCGGCGCCATCACCGCCCGGCTGGAAGAACTGATCCAATCGACGCTGGACAGCTACAACAGCGGCGTGAACATCGTCCGGGTGAACTTTGACGGAGCAGATCCGCCAGAACCGGTGAAGGACGCCTTCCGCGAGGTGCAATCCGCAGGTCAGGAACGCGACCGGCTGGAAAAGCAGGCTGATGCCTATGCCAACCGCAAGCTGGCAGGCGCCCGCGGCCAGGCTGCACAGACACTGGAAGAGGCCGAGGCCTACCGCGCCCAGGTGGTGAACGAAGCCCAGGGTGAGGCGAGCCGGTTCAGCGCGGTTCTGGAGGAATACCAGAAAGCGCCGGAAGTGACCCGCAAGCGCCTGTACCTGGAGACCATGGAGCAAGTTCTGAGCGGTGTGGACAAGATCATCCTGGATGACACCACCGGCGAAGGCGGCCAGGCCGTTGTGCCCTATCTGCCGCTAAATGAGCTGCGCAAGCAGCAGGAGGGCAACTGATGCGGAAATCTACTCTTCTTCTGCCGGTTCTCGTCGTTGCGGCAATTGCCGTTCTGTCGGCGATTTTCATCGTGGACGAACGCGAAAAGGCTCTGGTGCTGCGCTTTGGCCGGGGTGTGGACATCAAGGAAACCCCGGGCCTGGCGTTCAAAGTACCTGTTATCGACAATGTGGTGCGGTACGATGACCGCATCCTGAGTCTGGAAGTCGGCCCGTTGGAAGTCACTCCGCTGGACGACCGCCGCCTGATCGTGGACGCCTTCTCGCGCTACCGGATCGCTAACGTGGAAACTTTCCGCCAGGCGGTTGGCGGCGGCGGCATCGGCGGTGCCGAGCTGCGCCTGGACAAGATCATGCGGGCGCAGACCCGCGAGGTGCTGGGTTCCGTCAGCTCCAACGACATCCTGTCCTCTGACCGGGCTGCGCTGATGCTGCGGATCCGTAATGGTGCCATCACCCAGGCCCGCCAGTTGGGCCTTGAGGTGATCGACGTGCGGCTGAAGCGCACCGACCTGCCGCAGGCCAACCTGGAAGCCACCTTTGCCCGGATGCGCGCCGAGCGCGAGCGGGAAGCTGCGGATGAGATCGCCCGCGGTGAAGAGGCGGCGCAGCGCGTCCGCGCCCAGGCCGACCGGACCGAGGTCGAGCTGGTGTCGGAAGCCGAACGCGAGGCCGAGGTGATCCGCGGTGAAGCGGATGCCGAGCGGAACGGGATTTTTGCCACGGCTTATGGGGCGGACCCGGAATTCTTTGAGTTCTACCGCAGTCTCAACGCCTATGTCGGCGCCCTGCAGGGGAGCAACTCCTCGATGGTGCTGTCGCCGGATTCCGATTTCTTCAACTACCTGAAATCGTCTGACGGCAAGCCGGCGGTGCAGTAATGGGGTTCATCCTCCTGGCTCTCGGGCTGGTGCTAATTGCAGAGGGGCTGGTGTACGCACTGGCCCCTTCGCTTGTGGAGCGGCTGCTGGAGATGCTGCGCGCCCTGACGGAGGAGCAGCGCCGAAATGCCGGGCTGGCGGCGCTGGCGCTGGGCCTCATCCTGGTCTGGCTGGCGTTCCGGCTGGGGGTCTGACGGCCCGGTCCCGGCGGCCTTCGGGCAAACAAAAAACAGCGCGGGCTGGCACCAGTCCGCGCTGTTTTTTTTGTGTGCCGGCGGGCGGTCAGGCTGCCGTAGCCAGCCCGGGTTCGCTGCCCTCCTGCGTCTGCCAGCCGGCGGGCTCAACCGTGAAGCCGCCGACGGCCTGCACCAGGCTGCCTGCCTCGCGGCGCAGCAGCTGGCTTGCGGCGGCGGTTTCTTCCAGCATCGCAGCGTTCTGCTGCGCGTTCCGGTCCAGGGCCGTGATTGCCGTGTTCACCTCAGTCAGGCTGCCGGCCTGATCGGACGCGGCATCGGAGATTTCCCGCACCTTGCCGACGATCTGATCGACAACCTTCTGGATGACTGCCAGGGCGTCGCCGGTCTGCTCCACCAGGCCGACGCCGGTGTCGACTTCGCGGCCGCTGTTCCTGATCAGTTCGTTGATTTCCCCAGCCGCACCTGCGGACCGCTGGGCGAGGTTGCGGACCTCCGAGGCGACCACGGCAAAACCGCGCCCGGCTTCGCCTGCGCGGGCGGCTTCGACCCCGGCGTTCAGGGCCAGAAGATTGGTCTGGAACGCAATGTCGTCGATCAGGTCGGTGATCCTGGCAATGGCCTGCGACGAGTCCGCCACCCGGCGGATAGCGCGGATCGACTCGCTGGCCAGGTCATGTGCCGACAGTGCCTGCTGCTGTGCGTCGCTCACGTAGCTGTTGGCTTGCCTGGCGTTTTCCGCCGTGCTTTGCACCGCTTCGTTCAAGGACTGTAGTGAGCCTGCGGTTTCCTCCAGCGACGCGGCGGAGTGTTCGCCGCGGCGGGAGGCGTCTTCTGCGGCGCCGGCGATTTCATCGGAGGTGCTGAGCAGAGTGCGGCTGCTGTTGGTCAATTGGCCGACCATTTCGCTGAGATTCGCATTGAGTGTGTCGATTGTATCAGAGATCTCCTTGAACACGCCCTGGTGGCCGCTTGGCATCCGGTGGGTCAGATCGCCCTGTGACAGGGCGCTCAGCGCTTGCATCACATCCCTGACACCGCGTTCCGCAGCCTCGCCTATCTGGTTCACGCCGCGGGCCAGGACGGCAAAGCCGCTGTCGCTGCCGCCGGTGCTGATCCGTTTGGAGAAGTCGCCTGCACCGCAGGCCGAGATCACCTCGGATACCTCGCCCATCAACTGGTCCTTCTGCCTGAGGTCGTTGCGGAAGACGTCCAGAGCGCTGGCGATGGAAGCGACTTCGGTAATGCGGGAGGCAGGCAGGTCCTTGGAATAATCCCCTGCCATCAGACCTTGCAGAACGCTGCTGGCCCGGGTCAGAGGCCGGGAAATGCCGAGGGCGAGCTTCAGGCTGATCAGGATGAACAGGGCGAGGCCGCCGAGGCCGGCCGCAAGCGCCGTCTTCCGGGACGACTGTTCCACCAGCTTTGCCTGGGCGTGGACCTCTGCCAGCAGCATGCGGGACTGATCGCGCAGGGACATCAGGACAGGCTCCGCCTCAGCGAACCTGGCGGAAAGCTCCTTGCGCAGCTGCTTTTCGGCCATCGTTTCACCGGCGAAGGACTGGAAGGCGTCCTGGTACGTTTTCAGGAGGGTTTCGATTTCGGTGCGTTGCGCCGGATCGGCATAGTAACTGCCGGGAAATTCGAGGAATTCCGCAACACGGGCATCCAGACGGCCGAGGTACTTGTCTGTGCCGCGCAGCATGAAGTCCTTCTCGTGGCGGCGCATCATCAGCATCTTGACCTGCATCTCCGGGCGGTTGAGGTCCTTGAGCCTGGTTTCGACTTCGTGGACTGCGCTTCGGAGGCCGCCCTGCAGGCCGGATTTCTCATCCAATCCCAGACGGCGGTGGCTGTCTGCAAGCTGCTGGAAGCCGGCGCCATAGGCGTCGATCGAGGTTTTGAGGGCAGCAAACTCCTTTTCATGGCCGGCGAAGCCCTGGATTGCGGCGCTTTGGGTGCGGGCAGACTCCAGGGCTGTGGTCAGGTCTGCCATCACTTCGGCGTGGCGTTCGGCGCTTTTTTCATTGCGCCGCAGCAGAAAGTCTTTCTCCGCCCGCCGGGCTGACAGGAATTCAATCTCCAGATCGTCCAGCGTTGCGGCGAGGGATTCGATCCTGTCCATTTCTGATAATGTGCTGCTTCGGGCTGCATCTGTGTAACGGGCAATGCCGAGCTGGGCGAACATGACTGCAGCGGCCAGCACGACGATGGAGAGGATGGCGGTCTTGATAGAGGTCTTCATCAATTTGAAGGCTCCGGTATTATGAGAGAGTGGAGGTCCATCCGTAGGGCCGTATTCCTAAGAAACGGTGCAAACCCGGGCGGAGTCCGGTTCAATGGCACGCGCAGCGCTGATCCGGCCCTGGCGGCGGCGCCGCGGGTCTTCACGCTGGCTTGAAAGCGTGCATCATTGGTTGCGTGCCGGGCGGAAGTTCCTACATTGGGACCATAAGACTCTGCCCGGCGATGACGGCGTTTGCGCCGGTCCGGGACGGAGGCCAAGAATTGAATATGACAAGGAGTAGATCCGTGCAGCCACAGGCAATTGCAATTTCCGGCCGGGCAGGCGGCAGCGGCGCGATGATCCGGCTGGCCTGGCTTGCGGTGCTGACCGCAGCAGTCCTGCTGATGCAGGCGGTATCCGCAATGGCCCGGCCCGAAAGCCTGGCGCCGCTGGCCGACAAGGTCAGCCCGGCGGTCGTCAACATCACCACCAGCACTGTCGTTGAGGGGCGCACCGGCCCGCAGGGAATCGTGCCGGAGGGCTCGCCGTTTGAGGATTTCTTCCGTGAATTCCAGGACCGCAACGGCAACGGCAACCGGCCGCGCCGGTCTTCTGCGCTGGGCTCCGGTTTCGTGATCTCCGAGGATGGCTATATCGTCACCAACAACCACGTGATTGATGGCGCAGACGAGATCGAGATCGAGTTCTTTCCCGGTGAGGGCCAGCCTAAGAAGCTGCTGCCGGCCAAGGTGATCGGCACCGACCCCAACACTGATATCGCGCTGCTGAAGGTCGAGGCGCCGGCGGCGCTGAAATACGTCAAGTTCGGCGACAGCGACACCGCCCGTGTCGGCGACTGGGTGGTGGCGATGGGCAACCCGCTGGGGCAGGGTTTCTCGGTTTCCGCAGGCATCGTGTCGGCCCGTAACCGGGAGCTCTCGGGCTCTTATGACGATTACATCCAGACAGATGCGGCGATCAACCGGGGCAATTCCGGCGGGCCGCTGTTCAACATGGATGGCGATGTGGTCGGCGTGAACACTGCGATTCTGTCGCCCAACGGCGGCTCCATCGGCATCGGGTTCTCGATGGCGTCGAACGTGGTGGTCAAGGTGGTGGATCAGCTGAAGGAGTTCGGCGAGACCCGCCGCGGCTGGCTGGGCGTGAAGATCCAGGATGTGGACAGCGATCTGGCAGAGGCGATGGGTCTGGAAAAGGCTCGCGGCGCGCTGGTGACTGACGTGCCCGAAGGCCCGGCCAAGGAAGGCGGCGTGCTGGCCGGCGACGTGATCGTCAGCTTTGACGGCGCTGACGTGAAGGACACCCGCGGCCTGGTGCGCCAGGTCGGCAATGCCGAGGTCGGCAAGACCGTGCGCGTGGTTGTTTACCGTGAGGGCAAGACCGAAACCCTGCGGATCACCCTGGGCCGCCGTGAGGATGCAGAGCGTGCGCCTGCCAGCGAAGGCGGCAGCGGCGAGGCGCCGGGCAGCACCGAGAAGGAACTGCTGGGGCTGTCGGTTGGCGTGCTGACAGAGCAGATGCGCGCTGAGCTGAACGTGGCCGAGGATGTCGAAGGCCTGGCGGTTCTGTCGGTGGATGAGACTTCGGAAGCCTGGGAGAAGGGGCTGCGTGCGGGTGACGTGATCACCGAAGCGGGCCAGCAGAAGGTTGCGTCGATCAGCGATCTGGAAGCGCGTGTCAGCGAGGCCAAGGAGGCCGGCCGCAAGTCGCTTCTGCTGCTGGTGCGCCGCGGCGGCGAGCCGCGCTTTGTGGCGCTGAACCTGTCGGAGTGATCCGGGGCAGGGACCGCTGAAGCAACAGTGACCGCTGAAACATCAGGAAGGCCGGGCAAAAGCCCGGCCCTTTTCGTTGGCTCGGGGGCAGGCCAGCGGCATGAAAAGGAGGCCGCGGCTGTTTTTCCGGTGCGCCAACTGCCAGGGCTTCCGGCAACATTTGACGGAAACTTTCCAGATTGCGCTTTTCATCCGGGCTCTGTCCCCAGCTGCCGCTACGCACATGCGGCAGTCAGCGGTTGAGCAGCCTTCGCTGCTGCGGCGCGGCGGGCATGTGCAGGGTTTGTGCGCCCAGCTCCTCAAAAAAGACGTTGGAAGCGGGTGCCGGTGCACCCGGTGCATCCGGGGTGTCGCGGCAGAGTTTGCCGTGGTCATAAACCATGTGCGGCGCCGTCGCTGCCGGGTCTGGCAACAGCTGCGCGAATTTTCCCTCAACAAGAAGGATGGCTGAGGAGAGAGGGAACCGTTTCCCGGCGCGGGAAACGGTTCGGAAAACACGTGTTTTCCGAGCCGGAATTCTCGTGGATTTCCGGGGGCGGGCGGCACAGCGGATGCGCAAAAGGGGAAGAGCCATGTGCTGGCGGGCACATGGCTCTTGTTGGACAGGCAGCCGTTGGGATGGAACGGATAACGGCTGTCTATGAATCACTTATGGCGCAGTGCCGGACCGGCTTCTGTGACCGGGATTACAGAGGGCGGATTTTGGTGCGGAATTTCCTGCCGCGCGATCAGATTGAATCCGGCTCGGCCAGAACCGCGAGTTCGCTGCGGTCGAGGATCTGCACGCCGCCGCGGCTGATGCCGACGAGGCCGCTGCGTTTCCAGGCGGCGAGGGTCTTGGAGACCGCCTCGCGGGTGGCGCCGACAAATT
>JABXIA010000172.1 GCA_013373325.1 Paracoccaceae bacterium | reverse complement strand
CCTGATCCCGCTGATCAGCCTTGTGCTGGCGGCGGTCCTGTCAGCCCTGGTGATCCTGGGGATCGGCGAAGACCCGGTCGCCGCGGTCAAGCTGATGGTCGATGGCGCCCTGGGGTCCACCTATGGCTGGGGCTACACGCTCTATTACGCCACCAATTTCATGTTCACCGGCCTTGCGGTGGCGATTGCCGCCCATGCGGGCCTGTTCAACATCGGCGGCGAAGGCCAGGCGATGCTGGGGGGCTTGGGCGTGGCGCTGGTCTGCCTGCTGATCCCGTGGCCGCATTGGACGCTGGCGCTGGTCTTTGCGGCGCTTGGCGCCGGCCTGTTCGGTGCCGCATGGGCCGCGATCCCGGCCTATCTGCAAGCCAAGCGCGGCAGCCATATCGTGATCACCACCATCATGTTCAACTTCATCGCAGCAGCGGTGCTGAACTATGTGCTGGTGAACCTGCTGCGCCCCGAAGGCTCTATGGATCCGGCAACCGAACGCTTCCCAGAAGCGGTGCATCTGCCCTCCCTGCATGAGCTGCTGGCGCCGATCGGGATCGAGTTCTCGAAATCCGCGCCGGCAAACGTCAGTCTGCTGGTGGCCGTCGGCGCCTGCCTGTTTGTCTGGCTGCTGATCTGGCGCACACCTCTGGGGTATGAAATCCGCAGCTTGGGCAAATCTGAGCCCGGTGCGCGTTATGCCGGCATTTCCTCTGTCCGCACCATCATGATCGCGATGCTGATCTCCGGCGCGCTGGCCGGCATGATGGCTGTGAACAATGTGATGGGCGAGGCAGAACGGCTGGTGCTGAACGCCACCGAAGGCGCCGGCTTCATCGGCATTGCGGTGGCGCTGATGGGGCGCAACCACCCGTTCGGCGTGTTCCTGGCGGCGATCCTGTTCGGCTTCCTCTATCAGGGCGGCGCCGAACTGGCGCTCTGGACCTCGATCCCGCGGGAGCTGATCGTAGTGATCCAAGCCCTGGTGATCCTGTTCACCGGCGCGCTCGACAATATGGTGCGGATGCCGTTGGAGCGGATCTTCCTGATGATGCGGAAGGGGCAGAACTGATGGATTTCCTCACGATCATCCAGCTCTTGGACTCCACCGTCCGCCTGGCCACGCCGCTGCTGCTGGCCTGCCTTGCGGGTCTGTTCTCGGAGCGCGCCGGCATCTTCGACATCGGCCTTGAGGGCAAGATGCTGATGGCCGCTTTCTTCTCCGCCGCCGTCGCCGCCGTCACCGGCAATGTCTGGCTGGGGCTGCTGGCAGGCATCGGTTCGTCTCTGCTGCTGGCAGCATTGCACGGCGTGGCCTCCATCACCTTCCGCGGCAACCAGCTGATCTCCGGCGTGGCGATCAATTTTCTGGCCGCGGGCATGACGGTGCTGATCGCCCAGGACTGGTTCCAGCAGGGCGGCCGCACGCCGTCGCTGATCGGCGGCGGGCGGTTCACCCCGTTTGACCTGCCCTTTGCCGACAGCCTTTCCGGCGTGCCGGTGCTGGGTCCGGTATATGCTGAGCTGCTCTCGGGCCACTCGATCCTGGTCTACATCGCCTTCCTGGCGGTGCCTGCGACCTGGTGGGTGCTGTTCCGCACCCGCTTCGGACTGCGCCTACGCGCGGTGGGCGAAAACCCCGCCGCGGTGGATACTGCCGGCGTCTCGGTTGTCGGCCTGCGTTACGCGGCTGTGCTGATCTGCGGCCTTTTGTGCGGTATTGCCGGCGCCTATCTGGCCACCGCGCTGCAGGCGGGTTTCGTCAAGGACATGACCGCGGGCCGCGGCTTCATCGCACTGGCGGCGCTGATCTTTGCCAAGTGGCGGCCCTGGCACGCCATGGGTGCCTGCTTGCTGTTCGGCCTGCTGCAGGCAATTGCGCTGCGGTTCCAGAACATTGAGCTGGGCGGCATCACCATCCCGGTGCAGGCAATGGACGCGCTGCCGTACGTGCTGACGGTGGTGATCCTGGCCGGGTTCGTCGGCAAGGCAATCCCGCCCCGCGCCGGCGGCGAACCCTATGTGAAAGAGCGGTAAGCACTGCACCAAAAACAGTAGAACACCCGGCCCTGTGCCGGGTGTTCTTCTTTCCCGCCCTTTGTCTCTTCCGGGTCAAGGGCCGCGAAACGGCGGTGCGCAAGCGCCGGCCACCTTGAACGCGGAAAAGCCGAAACCACATTCGTGCAGAACAGCTAAGGGGGGGCCCTGCCCCTCAGAGACTTGTCAGCGGGAAACCTCCACACCGCACGCAGTGCGGTGCCCGGCCCAAGACTGCCAAGGCGAAGGGCAAGGCCCTTCACCTGCAGGCGCGGGAGCCCCTCCGCGCTTAAGTCCAGATCAAGCCCCGCTGTCGGTCCTGTCTGCCGCAGTGCCGCCCGGCCGGTTGACCACGCGCACCGCAGTTGCTGTAAGACCTCATGCACATCTTCCTTCCCATCGCCGAGGTCTCGGTCAATTTTCTGCTGCTTCTGGGCATCGGCGGTGCCGTCGGGGTGTTGTCGGGCATGTTCGGGGTTGGCGGCGGCTTTCTGATCACGCCGCTCCTGTTCCTGATCGGCATCCCGCCGGGGGTTGCGGTTGCCACCTCTGCCAATCAGGTGGTGGCCTCATCCGTGTCCGGCCTGATGGCGCATTTCCGGCGCCGCACGGTGGACCTCAAGATGGGGTACGTTCTGCTGGGCGGCGGCCTCATGGGGGCTGCTCTGGGGATGGCGGTCTTCAACTGGCTCAAGCAGCTGGGCCAGGTCGATCTGGCGGTGCAGCTGTGCTATGTGCTGTTCCTCGGAGTGATCGGCGCACTGATGTTCGTCGAAAGCGTCAACGCCATCCGCAGAGCACGCCGTGCCGACGGCGCCCCCGCTTACAAGCGGCGCCAGCGGTCCTGGGTGCATGCCCTGCCCTACAAGATGCGGTTCAAGGCATCTGGTCTCTATATCTCGGTGATCCCGCCTGCGCTGGTCGGCTTTGGCGTCGGCATCCTGTCGGCAATCATGGGCGTCGGGGGCGGCTTCATCATGGTGCCCGCGATGATCTACATCCTTGGAATGCCGACCAAAGTGGTGATCGGCACCTCCCTTTTCCAGATCATCTTTGTCGCCGGCTTCACCACGGTGATGCACGCAACCACCAACTACACCGTCGACGTGGTGCTGGCGCTGTTCCTGCTGATCGGCGGCGTTGCGGGCGCCCAGCTTGGCACCGTGATCGGCGCCAAACTGAAGGCGGAACAGCTGCGGGTGCTGCTGGCGCTGCTGGTGCTGTCAGTCTCAATCAAGATCGGGTTCGAACTGCTGCTTGAACCGGCTGACCTGTTTTCCCTGACCGTGCTGAACCTGCCCTGATACAGGCGAATGCGGCAGACCTCGGGCTGCAATAAGTCCAGTTTGCAACGGCAAATCAGTCCTGCACGCTGCAGAGCGGCATAGATCATTGATTTTTGATATGACTGCGGTCTAACAAAGAACATGCAGATATACCTTCCCATAGCTGAGGTCTCAGTGAATGCCTTCCTTCTCCTGGGCCTTGGGGGAATGGTCGGGGTTCTCTCGGGCATGTTCGGAGTTGGCGGCGGCTTCCTGATGACGCCGCTTTTGTTCTTCATCGGCATCCCGCCCGCGGTGGCTGTGGCCACCGAGGCGAACCAGATCGTCGCCTCTTCCTTCTCCGGCGTGCTGGCGCATTTCCGAAGGCGGACGGTCGATATCAAGATGGGTCTGGTGCTTCAGGCCGGCGGTCTGATGGGCGCGGCGCTCGGGGTGGTGGTGTTCAACTACCTCAAGGCGCTCGGCCAGGTCGATTTGCTGGTCAAGCTTTGCTACGTCGTCTTCCTGGGCGTGGTCGGCGGGCTGATGTTCATCGAAAGCCTGAACGCGATCCGCAAGTCCAAGAAGGCGGGCGGCGCCGCGCCCGCAGCCCGGCGCCAGCGCGGCTGGGTGCATGCGCTGCCGTTCAAGATGCGGTTCCGCACCTCGGGCCTCTACATCTCGGTGATCCCGCCCGTCCTGGTCGGCGTCTGCGTTGGTATCCTGGCCGCGATCATGGGGGTCGGCGGCGGCTTCATCATGGTGCCTGCGATGATTTATATCCTCGGCATGCCGACCAAGGTGGTCGTCGGCACCTCGCTGTTCCAGATCATCCTGGTCACCGGCTTCACCACCATGCTGCATGCCACAACCAACTATACGGTGGACATCGTGCTGGCGGTTCTCCTGCTTGTCGGCGGTGTTATCGGCGCCCAGATCGGCACCCGCATCGGTGTATACCTCAAGGCAGAACAGCTGCGCATCCTGCTGGCGCTGATGGTCATCGCGGTTTGCGTCAAGCTGGGCCTCGACCTTCTGCTGCAACCGGCTGAGCTGTTCTCGCTTGGCGAAGCGGGAGGCCACTGATCATGCGCAAACTACTGCTTTCTGCGCTAACCGCCGCCGCCCTGGCGCTGCTGCCGCAATCCGCAGCCCAAGCCGCAAAGGAAGAGGTTGTTCTGGGTCTCAGCCAGGACCGGGTGGCCATCACCGCCACCTTTGACGGTTCGGAAATCCTGATCTTCGGCGCGGTCAAGCGCGAGGCCCCGATCCCCACCGACGAGCCGCTGGAAGTCATCGTCGCCGTGTCAGGACCGGCCCCGTCCGTGATGGTGCGCCGCAAGGAGAAGAAACTTGGCATCTGGGTCAACGTCGACAGCGTGCTGGTCGACTCGGCACCCGCATTTTATGCCGTCGCCACCAGCGCGCCCTTTGCCCAGGTGCTGAACGACACCGAAGACCTGCGCTACCGGGTATCGATCAAACGTGCGATCCGGTCGGTGGGTGCAGCCATGCATATCCGCGGCGCCCAGGCTTTTGCCGATGCGGTGGTGCGGATCCGGGAGAAAAACGGACTGTATTCGCTGCGGGAGAACACCGTGGCGGTGGATCAGCAGACCCTGTTCCGCACGGCAATTGAGATGCCCGCCGATCTGACCGAAGGGGACTACCAGACCCGCATCTTCCTGACCCGCGGCGGCGAAGTGGTGTCAAGCTATGAGACCACCATCGACGTGCGCAAAGTCGGGCTGGAACGGTTCCTTTTCTCCCTCTCGCGCGAGCAGCCCTTCCTCTATGGCCTGATGTCGCTGGCCATTGCGATTGCCGCCGGCTGGGGAGCCTCTGCGGCCTTCAGCCTGCTCAGGAACCGGTAGCAGGCGCGCTGCGCGCCAGCGCAGCGCCACGCCCAACGGGAGCGGGGCATCCCGGATGCGCCGGCGACGGGCGGGAGTGCTCAGCCGCGGCCGATATAGGGCATCTTGGTGGCCATCACCGTCATGAACTGCACATTCGCCTCCAGCGGCAGATTGGCCATGTGGAGCACCGACTTTGCTGCATCCTCAACCGCAAAGCTGTGCATTGGCTCAGCTTCGGGATTCGCCTCGGCGTGCCGCCGGCTCAGGTCCTCCACCATCGGGGTCCGGGTATTACCGATGTCGATCTGGCCGCAGGCAATGTCAAAAGGGCGGCCGTCCAGCGACAGGCTTTTGGTGAGGCCGGTGATGGCCGCCTTGGTGGCCGCATAAGGAGCCGAATGGGGCCGCGGCACATATGCTGCGATGGAGCCGTTGTTGATGATCCGCCCGCCCTGCGGCGATTGCTGCCGCATCTGCCGGAAGGCGGCGCGGGCGGTCAGGTACATGCCAGTAAGGTTGACGTTCACCGAGGCGAACCAGTCCTCCAGCGGGATCTCGTCAATGGTGCCCGGCGGGGTGAAGATGCCCGCATTGTTGAACAGCACATCCAGCCGTCCCGCCGCCATGGCAAAGCTGTTCACCGCATGGTCCACCGCCGCAGGATCAGTTACATCGGCGGGCAGGACATGGGCATTGGCATGACCCGCCGCCGCCTCTTCAAGCTTTCCAGCCCGGCGCGCGGCCAGGCCGACCTGCCAGCCCTCCGCCAGGAACAGATCTGCAACAGCCCGGCCAATGCCGGAGCTGGCGCCGGTGATCAGGATTGACTTGCTCATGCCGGGGTTTCCTCCTGTGCTTCCAGCGTCAGCGCCGCAGCCGGCACCGCCTTCAGGTCATCCACCGGCAGCGGACCGGTGGGCTTGGCCAGCCGGTTGCGGACCACCCAGATCAGCCGCTCCTGGGCGCGGGTGATCGCCACATAGGCCAGCCGTTTCCACAGCGGCTGGCCTGCCTCTACCCGGCCCATGCGGGCGGCGGCATAGATATCGGGAGCAAAGACCTGCGCTGTCTCCCACTGGCTGCCTTGCGCCTTGTGGATGGTCACCGCCGCTCCATGCAGGAATGTGGCCCCCATACGGGCGGCAAAGGGAATGAAGGGCTCTTCTTCATCCGGTTTCTCGATCTTCACAATGGAGGCCGCGGAAACCTGCGGATCCTCAGCCCCCATCACATGCAGGCGCGAAAACCCGGGCTTGCGGCCCGGGCCGAGGTAGATCACCTGCGCGCCTTTGATCAAACCGCGGGCCTCCAGATCAAGGCGCTTCTTACGGTGCTTCGCCGGCAGTTCAATACCGTCGCAGATCAGCGGCTCCCCTGCTATCAGCTCATCCTCCGGCGCACCATGCACGCTGCGGAAAGCGTTGATCAGGCGGATGCGGGTATTGTTGCGCCAGACCAGCACTGGCGAGCGCGCCATCAGGTCGACCTCTACCCGCTGGCCCCAGACCACCCGGTCATCGCGGCGCGCCGTGTCTTCGATCATCCGCTCGAAATCTTCAAACCCCAGCTGCGGGTCGGCCAGCGCGTGCGCCAGATCCAGGATCGGGTTGCCTGCTTCCTGCCGGTGAATCCGGTTCAGGATCAGGCGGCGCGGTTCCGGCAGCGCGTCGAACACCATCGACCCCGACTGGTTCACCGGCGCCAGCTGCGCCGGATCGCCGAACAGGACAAGGTTCGGGAAGATCTCCTTCAGGTCTTCGAACTGGCGGTCATCCAGCATCGAGGCCTCATCGACAAAACCGATGTCCAAGGGCTCCTCGCGCCGTTTCCAGCCAGTGATGAAGTCAGAGCCGCGCAAGCCTGCTGCGGCCAGTGCCCCGGGGATTGATTTGTTCTTTTCATAAAAGGCCGCAGCGCGGGCCAGTGCCTCCTCTGTCAGCCCTTCGATTTCGGGCTGGTCGCCCTGCCCCGCCAGCCATTCGGCGATCTTCTCAAACTCCGGATCATAGACAGGTGTATAGAGAATGCGGTGAATTGTGGTCGCAGGCACCCCGCGCAGGCGCAGCACGCTGGCGGCCTTGTTGGTCGGCGCCAGGATTGCAAGGGTGCGGCGGTCTTCGCCCTTCTTGCGGCTCTCGTAGTCGCCGGAGACAAGCTCGACACCTGATTGCTCCAGCGCCTTGTAAAGCTCCGCCAGCAGCAGCGTCTTGCCAGAGCCCGCCTTGCCGATCACCGCCATTACCCCGGCGTCGCCGCGGGGCGGATGCAAGAGCCCGTCATCAAGGTCCACTCCTGCCTGGCGCAGGAGCTCGGTCACGCTGTCATAAGCGGTGGCCTGGTCATCAGAAAACTGTACGGGCAGAGCTGTCATGGCGCGACCCTACAGCCGCGGGGCCGGGTCCGCCAGAGGCACCGGCCCCGGTTTTCACATCTGTCAGGCTGTAAGCGCCAAAGGCTCAGCCACCCGCGCCCCGCCAAAGGAACGGTCGAACCAGAGCTGCGAAAGCTCCGGCGCGATGCCCGCTTTGGCGGCGACGTTCAGGTAGACCTCAGGCGCGTATTCCCACAGGCCCAGACAAATGCGGTCCCGCCCTTCGCCCTGGGTGCCGATCACCTCCGGGCTGAAACCCAGGCTGCGGTAAATCCGGACCATACGGCGGTCGAAGACGCCGGCGAAATGCGCCACTGAGAAGTTCCGCATAATCTCAACCCCGCCCAGTGTCAGTGCGCCTGCCACGTTGCTGCCTGCATCGCGCGACAGGCAGAACCGGGTGCATTCCCAGATCAGCGGGCTGCAAATCGGCACCCCGCCCGCCAGATCCAGAAACACATCATTGACCATCACCGGGCCGGTGGTCGGCAGAAACCGCATAGAGCCGCCATGGCTTCCATCGGGCATCTCCCAGATCACATACAGCGGGTCGAGCGCGTCATACTGATCCCGCTCCTCACCGTTCAAATCGACCTGCACGTCCCAGCCCAGCCGGATCTTGAACTGGTCCGCCCGGTCCCGGAACATCGAATGCGCCAGAAAAGCGTGATTGTGAAGATCGCGGCCATAGATAAAGCGAAGCATGTTTTAGTCCCCTTCTGGTTGAACAGTGGGAACAGGGTACGGTCACAGCCGGCAATCTCAGAGTGTATTTACGGTGGCTTTCACAACCAAACGTTAAATTACAATAAAACTTAGCGAAATGGCACGGGCAATTGCATGGGTGGTATTGATTGCCCCCAGCTTGAAACGCGCGCTTTCGATATAGACACGCAGCGTATGCTCGGAAATCGACAAGGTTTTTGCCACCTGCGCGCGGCTATAGCCGATCGCCAGAAGGGTCAGCGCATCCACTTCCCGCGGCGACAGCGGCTGCGCCTGATCCGGGCTGCGGTCGGGTTCGAACTCCAGGGCCTTACGGTTGAAGTAATGCGCCATCAGGATCATGTCGCGGCTGTAGCGGTCGGTCAGCTTTTCCCAGGTTTCGTCATCGCAGTTGTGGCTGACCGTGAACACCGCAAACTGACCGTTGGGGCCGCGGACCGGAATGGAGTACCCCTGGTTGCCAACACCATGCTCCAGCGCGTCTTTCAGAAACTCTCGCGCCGGTTTCGGAGACCAGTCCAGCCGCTTCCAGTCAACCGGGTGAAACCGTTGATAGCAACCCGCCACAACCGGATCGACGCGGACATAAGCCTTTTCCTGGTAACGTTCGATCCAAGTCTGCGGATAGGTGCCGAAGTAGTAGTGGTCGCCGGCGCTGTCGACCCAGTGATACATGGCGTGGTCAACACCGAACACCGTGCAGACCTGCTCAATGATCTGCTGAAGACCATCCAGGGTATCCGTGGCATCGAGCGCCTCTAGAATACGGTCCAGTTCTGCTTTGCCTGCCATTTGTTATCGCCCGAATCCGCCAACGTTAGATTTGAATGCCGCAACCCCCTTCGCTTCAGGCAAGGCATATGGATTTGGCTTTTGTGCAGCGCCCAAGTCACTGAAGTCAATTGTATTTCTGACCTGCCGGTAAAACATGGCTGCTTCGCGCCGTTCAAAAGTGTCCTGAAACAGCCTTCCTCCACTTAATGTTTATTCTGCATGTCCCTTTGGCCCAGCCACCTGAATTTCAAGCGATGCAGAGGGGGCGAAGCATCTGAGAGGATAAATTTGTAATAGAAATTCCCGCGAAACGCATCTGCGATTCGCGGGAAACACTGTTCTTCTTCACCTTTGAGGACTGGTCTGCCCTCAGGCGTCGAGCACATCCTGCAGGGTGCGCAGGCCGGTTTTCGGCGCTTGCACCAGCACCGACATGTTGCCCGGCAGATGCTCGTTGCGCAGCATCTTCATGTGCGCTTCCGGCAGGTCATTCCAGGTGAACACTTCCGACATGCAGGGGTCCAGACGGCGCTCGACCATCAGCTTGTTGGCAGCCGCGGCCTGCTTGAGGTGGGCAAAGTGCGAGCCCTGCAGGCGCTTCTGGTGCATCCACATGTAGCGCACATCGAAGGTCAGGTTGTAACCGGTGGTACCCGCGCAGATCACGACCATGCCGCCCTTTTTAACCACAAAGGTGGAGACCGGGAAAGTGCTCTCACCCGGGTGCTCGAACACCATGTCGACGTTCACACCCTTGCCGGTGATGTCCCAGATCGCCTTGCCGAACTTGCGGGCCTCTTTGAACCACTCGGCGTATTCCGGGGTGTTCACGGTGGGCAGCTGGCCCCAGCAGTTGAAGTCCTTGCGGTTCAGAACGCCCTTGGCGCCCAGCCCCATCACAAAGTCGCGCTTGCTCTCGTCAGAGATCACACCGATGGCGTTGGCGCCGGCGGTGTTGATCAGCTGGATCGCATAGGAGCCGAGGCCGCCCGAGGCGCCCCAGACCAGCACGTTTTGGCCCGGTTTCAGGTCGTGCGGCTCATGGCCGAACAGCATCCGGTAGGCGGTGGCCAGGGTCAGCGTATAGCAGGCGCTTTCTTCCCAGGTCAGATGCTTGGGGCGTGGCATCAGCTGCTGGGCCTGCACATTGGTGAACTGAGCGAAGGATCCGTCCGGCGTCTCATAGCCCCAGATCCGCTGACTGGGAGAATACATCGGGTCGCCGCCGTTGCACTCCTCGTCGTCGCCGTCGTCCTGGTTGCAGTGGATCACGACCTCGTCGCCGACCTTCCAGCGGGTGACCTTGGAGCCCACCGCCCAGACGATGCCCGAGGCATCGGAACCCGCGATATGATAAGGTGCCTTGTGGCCGTCAAACGGCGAGATCGGCTTGCCCAGCGAGGCCCAGACGCCGTTGTAGTTGACGCCGGCCGCCATCACCAGAACCAGCACCTCATTGCTGTCCAGTTCCGGCACGTCGACCACTTCCTGCACCATCGCGGTATTTGGCTCACCGTGACGTTCCTTGCGGATGGCCCATGCGTACATCTTCTTGGGCACGTAGCCCATCGGAGGAATTTCCCCCAGTTCATAGAGATCTTTCTCGGGCGCCTCGTAAGACATGACGTCAGTCTGGGTATCCAATGCCATGATGGCCTCCTTTGCATCCTGTTCTTTTGCCGCGGTGCAGAATCGCAGCGGTTACCTGATGGATAGGATTGGGAAGGTAATATTGCAACCACTTTTGCGGCGTTTGGGTAATTTTATGACCCAGCGGATGCAGCATTACCTTTTGCGGGTGCAGAAAAATCACTGTTTCCGCCGGGCAAACCGCTGTCCTCAGGCATCAGATGACGGATCGAGTTGGCGTAAAACTCCAGCAGATCCTGGCGGTCAGCCAGAGGTGCAACCCGTCCGCCCGCTTCGGTAACAAGCCCGCGCCGCAACAGCTGGGTCAGACCCGCCTCAGCGGCATAGGACAGATTGGCCCGCGGGATATGGACATGCGCCAGCGGCATTGCGGCAACCAGATCCTCCAGCCGGTGCTCAATCGCCGCCCGGCTGAGCGGCCCGTGCCGCAGCAGGATGGCAGAAATCATCGGCACCGGCAGAACAGGAACAATGCCGCTGATCCGGCTCATCAGCTCCCGCGCCAGCGGTTTGGTAATGTCGCCCTCGCGCCCGGCGCCGAACCCGGCGAGGCTGAGAGGGCGGCCGAAGTTCACCGCCGCATAGCCTGCGCGGCGGTAGCGGCCGGTCATCCACAGCCACAACTGCCGCAAGAGCCGCAACGCGACCAGCCCGATCCGGGCCTTGAACCGCCGGTCGCCCGCCTTGGCTGCAGAGGTCAGGATCTTGTCCTCCAGCACCCGGTCATAGTTCAGCGCCACCGGCACAAAGACCACGTCGCGCCGATCCGGATCGTAGCCTTCAACGATGTATTTCAGCAGCCCCAGCCTGGGCTGGGCCAGGGCACCATCAAGGCTAAGGCCGCCTTCCGGAAACATAGCCTGGGTGGAGCCGCCGCGGGTGGCAAGACGCACATAGGCCGCCAGAACCTTGCGGTAGAGGTCATTGCGCGAGCGGCGGCGGATGAAATAGGCGCCCATTGCCCGGATCAGCCGGCTGAGCGGCCAGACCCGCGCCCACTCCCCCACCGCATATGACAGCGCCGAGCGG
>JABXIA010000361.1 GCA_013373325.1 Paracoccaceae bacterium | reverse complement strand
CGGGGTCGCCCATCTTGGCGGCCACGGTTAGCTCCTTGGCCAGCTTGGAAAACAGTTTCGACCGTGCCGCATCCTGACGGCCCTTGCGGTGCTGAATGTTAGCCCATTTTGAATGGCCTGCCATGGTGCATCCTTGCTGCTGTAACTTTGAATTGGCGCTCATATAGCCTTGGGAAGCGCCGGCTTTCAAGCACCCCTGCCCCGCTTTGCCCTTGTTCCTCGGGGTTTCGGGGATAAGCTGGCGCCATGACATATGATCAAGCTGTTTTGTTTGCGTTATTTGCTGCCGTCTTTGCCCTGCTCCTTTGGGGGCGTTTCCGCTACGATCTGGTGGCCTTTGCCGCGCTGATGGCAGGCGTGGTGCTGGGGGTTGTGCCTGCGGGCGAGGCGTTTGCGGGGTTCGGCCACCCCGCGACGCTGGTGGTGGCGCTGGTGCTGATCGTCTCCGCCGGGCTCGTGCGGTCCGGCGCCGTGTTCCTGATCACCCGGACACTTGTGGACAGTGCCCGCGGCCTGGGCGGCCATATCGCGCTGATGGGCGGGGTTGGCGCTGTTCTGTCTGCCTTCATGAACAATGTGGCTGCGCTGGCGCTGCTGATGCCAGTCGACATCCAGACCGCCAGGAAGGCGGGCCGTGCGCCGGGGCTCAGCCTGATGCCGCTGTCCTTTGCCACCATCCTGGGCGGCATGGTCACGCTGATCGGCACGCCTCCCAACATAATCATTGCTGCAATCCGCGGCGAGACGCTGGGGGAGCCGTTCAAGATGTTCGATTTCGCCCCGGTGGGCGGGGTTGCCGCGCTGGCGGGGCTTGCCTTTGTGGCACTGATCGGCTGGCGGCTGATCCCGGCACGGGACAATGCGGCTGGCGCGTCCGAGGCGCAGCTGGCCCCCTACATTGCCGAACTGACAGTGGGCGGAGGCTCCGAACTGATCGGCAAACGGCTAGGCACCCTTGATGAAGAGGCGGAGAAAGCTGATGTGGCCATCCTGGGCCTAATCCGGGACGGCAAGCGGCGCTACGGGAGGGCTGTTGCCGCGCTGCTGCGCGAGGGCGACACGCTGGTGATCGAGGCGGAGCCCGAAGCGCTGGACGAGTTCCGCAGCGCGCTGAAGCTGGAGTTCGCCGATGCCGCCCGGGCCGAGAAGCTGACGGCGGCGGGCGAAGGGCTGGAACTGACGGAGCTGGTGGTGCCCGAGACCGCCCGCATCCGGGGCCGGACCGCGCAATCCATCGGCCTCGCCTGGCGCCAGAGCGCGGTGCTTCTGGGGATTTCCCGCCAAGGCACCCGGATCACCCGCCACATCCGCCAGACAGAGGTTCAGGCCGGTGACATCCTGCTGCTGCTGTCACCGCGCGGGCGCAGCGCCGATGTGGCGGACTGGCTGGGCTGCCTGCCGCTGGCCGAGCGCGGTTTGGCAGTCACGGCCAACGACAAGACCTGGGCCGCCATCGGCCTGTTTGCCGCCGCGGTGCTGGCGGCCTCTGTTGGGCTGTTGTACCTGCCGGTGGCGCTGGGGCTGGTGGCCATCGGCTATGTGCTGCTGAAGATCCTGCCGGTGGCGGAAATCTATGACCACGTTGAATGGCCGGTGGTGGTGCTGCTGGGCTCGATGATCCCGCTGGGGGCGGCGCTGGACACATCCGGCGGTACAGCCCTGATCGCCAACGCGCTGACAGGCCTGACCGCAGGATTGCCCGCCTGGGCAGTGCTGACGGTTCTGATGGTGGTCACCATGACGCTGTCGGATGTGCTGAACAACACCGCCACGGCAATTGTTGCGGCCCCTGTCGGCATCCAGATGGCGGAGACGCTGGGGGTCTCGCCCGACCCTTTCCTGATGGCAGTGGCAGTTGCTGCCTCAGCCGCATTCCTGACGCCGATCGGGCACAAGAACAACACGCTGGTGCTGGGGCCTGGCGGCTACCACTTCGGGGATTACTGGCGGATGGGACTGCCGCTGGAAGCGCTGGTCATCGCGGTGTCAATTCCGGCGATTCTGGTGTTCTGGCCTTTGTAAAGACCGCGTGACGGCAACCGCTTATTGCGATTGTTCCTGCTGAAGAGGCACCGCGCGGGCAGCGCCGCTGGTCTGGACTTGCGACACCAGCGCAATTGCGGTGGAGCCTGCGAGAACGACAAACAAAAACACTTTTCTGAAACTCATGGTCCTGGACCTTATGAAGACACTGCTGCTCTCCATATGGGCAATAGTTTAACAGATTCATGTAACCGGGGTCACAGAAGGCGGAAATTCGCCGCCTTTTGCAGGTTTCGGCGGGCTCAGAGCGGCCAGAAAAACGGTATAATCAGCGAGGCCACCATCCCGACGGTCAGGTTCAGCGGGATACCGACGCGCAGGAAATCGGTGAACTTGTAGCCACCGGGGCCGTAGACCAGCGTGTTGGTCTGATAACCGATCGGGGTCGCAAAGGACGCCGAGGCCGCCACCATCACTGCCACCACCAGAGGGCGCGGATCCACCCCCATCGCCTGCGCGAGACCGATGGCAATGGGTGTCACCACCACGGCAACCGCATTGTTGGACACCAGTTCCGTCAGCACCGAAGTCAGGAGGTAGACCGCCCAGACCAGCAGGAACGGCGGCAGCATTGACAAGCCTGGCGCGATGGCGTTGACAATCAGGGCCACCGCGCCGGAGCTTTCAAGCGCGGCGCCGATGGCCAGCATCGAGAAGATCAGCGCCAGCAGACGCCCGTCGACAAAGGAAAACGCCTCATCCGCGTCAATACAGCGGGTGATAAAGACCAGCGACACCATCAGCAGCGACAGCATCAGGATCGGTGCGACGCCAAAGGCGGCCAGCAGCACGATGCCCAAGAGCGCAACAACGGCGATTGGCGCGTGGCTGCGGCGGTAGGCGCGCTGGGTCGGCTGCGAGACATCGGCCAGATCCATATCGGCAGCCAGACGCTGGATGTCGGCGGGCGCGCCCTCCAGCAGAAGGGTATCGCCGATCCGCACCACCAGATCGTCCAGCTGAACACCAATGTTCTGATTCCGCCGGTGCACCGCCAGCGTATAGACACCGTAGCGGCGGCGCAGGCGCAGGGCGCCGAGGCTGCGGCCCACCATGCGGCAGCCGGGGGTGATCAGAACTTCGACGGTTTGGGTTTCAATGGCGGAGACCTGGTCGACCCGCTTCAGCTCCTTGTTGGACTGCAGGCTCAGCAGCTCTGTCATCCGGGTCCGCAGCACCACGCGGTCGCCGACCTGCAGCTCCACGCCCTTGAGGTTGCGGCGCAGCGAGGCGTCACCACGGATCACGTCGATGAGCCGCACGCCGGGGCGCTTGAACAGCTGCACGCCGGTGACTTCGCGGCCAATGAGGTTGCTTTCCGGCGGAATCACGGCCTCGGTGAAGAATTTCATCTTCGACTTGTCACTCAGCAGCTCCGCCATGCTGTCGCGGGCAGGCAGCAAACGCGGTGCAATGAAGCGCAGGTAAATCATGCCGTAGGCAACGAGGATCAGTCCCAGCGGGGTGACCTCGAAAATGGTGAAGGGCTTCAGCCCCTGCGCCCGGGCCACACCATCCACAAGCAGGTTGGTCGAGGTCCCGATCAGCGTCAGGGTGCCGCCCAGGATCGCCGCATAGCTGAGCGGGATCAGCATCTTGGAAGCCGAGACGTTGAGGGTGCGGGCAATCTGGATGAAGACCGGGATCATCACCACTACCACCGGCGTGTTGGACACCACGGCAGAGGCGGTGACGACAAACGCCATCAGCAGGGCGACGGCCAGTTTCGGGTTTACCTCTGCCTGTTTCTTGGCGATCTGGGTGAAGGCATCCAGCGCGCCGGTGCGCACCAGGGCACCCATGATGATGAACATCGCGGCAATGGTCCAGGGCGCCGGGTTGGACAGGACCGGCAGCGCCTCGCTATAGGGCAGAACGCCGGTGGCCAGCATTGCCGCCACGCCGGTAAGCGCCACCACTTCCGTCGGATAGGTTTCCCGCAGGAACGCAACGAACATCGCCAGGACAATCGCAAGCGCCAGAAACGCGCTGCCGGTGTCGCCAAATTGGAAGTACTGCATTTACCGTGACTTTGCCCATTTTGTTCAAGGCAGACTGCGCACGCAAGCGCACCGCCATCGCGCAGTTTCCCCGAAACCAGAAGCCTGAGCAAGAATTTCCGCAATTGCAGCCGCTTAACCGCCCGCATTCGGGATATTTTACGGCAAACCCGCCGCCTCTGCAGCAATTCCTCCCGGCCGGCTGCGGTTCCAGGGGTAAAACGCGCGGCCTATGGGGCAGCTTCCTGCAACAGACCGCCGTTGCGCACCATGCGAATCTGCTTGGCGGCTCCCGTGCGGTCATCGGTTTCGACGAACACGCCGGACAGGGTCGCCTCGCCGTTTGCCGGGGTGAAGCGGGCCTTGGGCATGCCGGTCAGGAAGCGGCGCATCGGTTCGGCCTTGTCCATACCGATAACCGAATTGTAGTCGCCGCACATGCCCGCGTCGGTCAAATAGCCGGTGCCTTCAGAGAGGATTTGCGCATCTGCCGTGGGCACATGGGTATGGGTGCCTACCACCAGCGAGGCTCGGCCATTGCAGAAGTGGCCCATCGCCATCTTCTCGGAAGTCGCCTCGCAATGCATGTCGACAATGACCGCCTGTGCCAGCCCGCCACGGGGATGCGATTTCAGCACCGCCTCCACTGCTCCAAACGGATCATCAAATGCGCGTTTCATGAACACCTGCCCCAGCACCTGCACCACCAGCACCTTGCGTCCGCCCGGCGCGTTGAAGAGCCTGTAGCCGCGGCCCGGTGCGCCCTTGGCAAAGTTCAGGGGGCGGATGATGCGCTGCTCCTTCTCGATGAACTGAAGCATGTCCTTCTGGTCAAAAGCATGATCGCCCAGCGTCAGG
>JABXIA010000065.1 GCA_013373325.1 Paracoccaceae bacterium | reverse complement strand
GGAGCGGCGCGGTTCAGCGGCCTGTTGCGCCCAATACGGCGAGGCCGGTTCTGGCGATGATCTTGAGATCGGCCGGAAAGCTGCGGCGGCGGAGATAGGCGACGTCCAGCGCCACCCGTTCCTGATAGCTGATACCGTTGCGCCCCGAGACCTGCCACAATCCGGTGATGCCGGGCTTCTGGGCCAGATAGGCGCTGGCGCTGCTGCCGTATTTGGCCAGTTCCTTGGTGACGATGGGGCGCGGGCCGACAAAACTCATCTCACCCTTCAGCACATTCCAGATCTGCGGCAGCTCATCCAGGCTGGTCTTGCGCAGGACATGGCCCAGGCGGCTGATACGCGGGTCATTGGCCAGCTTGTGATCACGCTCCCATTCGGCCGCGGCGGCGGGGTCGGCGTCCAGATGCGCCTGCAGCCGGGCTTCGGCATCCGCCACCATGCTGCGCACCTTCCAGCACTTGAACGGCTTGCCGTCCCGCCCGACCCGGGTGTGGCCGAAAAAGCCGGGACCGCCATCGCGGCGCACAAGTCCCCACAGCACCAGGATCACAGGCACCAGAACCGGCAGCAGCAGCAGCGCAAAACCGATGTCGAAGACCCGCTTTCCCGCCTTGGCATAGACGCCGGCCGGGGCCTGAACCGGCAGATGGTGATCCGCGGAGCCTTCTGCGGAATACGCAGCCAGTGCAAAATCCTGCATCGTTAAACACCCTGAATGTAAAATGATTCAACCAAAACCCACACGCAAAACGGTACGGGCAGGCTCTCAATACATCCAAATTGCAACAAATTTAAGTGGCAATTTCTATACTTTTGAAACCTGGCTGCGGTGTGCCGCTGCGTTCCGGCCGCGGCAGCGGTCAAGCCCGGCTCCGGCGCTTCACTTCCCAGGCCAGCACCAGCGCCGCGCCCACCGCCGCCAGCGCCAGAAGGCCGGCGCCGGCATCAATCTCCGGCACCCCATGCGGATTGCCGACGCCGTTGCCCCAGCCATTGCCGCCAGCGTTGCCATTGCCGCCGCCGTTGCCAATGCCGTGCCCGTGGCCGTTGCCCATGGCAAACGCAGCTGTCAGGGTCATGCCGTGCACCGCACAGGCGGCACCTGCAGAAATCAGAAAGGTTTTCATTGCTCCGGCCTCACCAGATCAGGATATGTTCCCTTTTGAAGACCGTTAACACTTTTCCGAAAATTGCGCAATTTCCGCCACCGGGCAGCCCCGGCCTTGGCGGGCATCTGTGTCCCGGCTGCACCGCCGCCGCCCGCCTGCCGCCGCCTGGAAACAGACCCTAACTGCGCACCTGCAGGAACCGCGGCGCGCTGCCGTCCAGGCAGACCGCGGACAGCGCCCCGCCGGCATAGGCGCCGGTGTCGATGGCAATCCGGCCCTGCGCCGCCGCGGGCGCCGCAACGATGGTGTGCCCGTGCACCACCCAGATCCCGTCCCGGCGCGGCCGCCGCAAAAACGCCGGATGCCCCCACAGCAGCACGTCCTGCGGCTGCGCCTCCGGGGCCGCGCCCGGATCCGCGCCGGCATGCACCACCAGCACAGTGCCCGTCCGCAGCGAGGCCGGCAGCCCGGCCAGCCAGGCAATCAGCGCCTCCCCCATCCGTTCGCGCAGATCATCGCGGCAGCCGCGCAGCTCCTCCGCCGTCATCTGCGGCCGCACCCCGCGGACCCCGAAGGACGCCAGCGTCTGCAGCCCGCCATTGCGGATCCAGCGCCCGCCCGCGCGGGCCGGGTCCTCCAGGAACGCCAGCAGCATCGCCTCGTGATTGCCCATCAGGCAGGTCAGATCCGCCCGGCCGCTCAGATAGCGCAGCACCCCGGCGCTCTGCTCGCCCCGGTCGATATAATCGCCCGCCAGCACGGTCCGGTGGCCCGGCGGCACCTTGGCCAGCATCGCCTCCAGCAGCTCCAGGCAGCCATGCACATCGCCGATCACGCACAGCGGCGCCCCCGGCGCCGGGTCGTCAAACCGGGCCGCCGGCCAGAGACTGTTGAACAAGGATGACAGCACGGATGCCAGGCCTCCCGGCGGCCCCGGATGCAGCAAAATCCCGGCGCAGGGCCGCGCGCCGGGGCAAAGACTGTCTCAGGGTGATAGCCCCCCGGCCGCCGCGGGGCAAGGCGGCCCGCTCAGGCGCGGCTGCAGGCGGGCACCCCCATGCGGATGATCTCGCTGCCCTTGATCTTGTGCACCCCGGAAATCCGGTTGCGCCCCTCCGCCATGAACCAGGACTGCAGCGGCGCCGGGTAATACTGCGCCATCACCCGGCTGAAATAGTCGAACTTCTCCCGGCTCAGGCGCCGCCCCCCGCGCGAGGGGCCGTGGAAGCCGAAGGTGGTGGCCGGATCGACACAGGCCCCCGGCAGGCCCAGGAACATGGTGCAGGTGGAATAGCAGACCTTGCCGCGGATCTCGACCCGCACCCCGTGCTTCTGCAGGTTGCTCAGCTCGATCAGCCGGTCATGCAGGTAGCCGCCGCGGTCGCTGCCCACCACATAGGTCTCTTGGGCTGCCGCCGCAGACGGCTGCAGCATCAGCGCCAGGCCGCAGGCGGCGGCCGCCCGGGCGGCCAGGCGGCAGGCGGAACGGGCGCGGGACAGGGGGGCAAGGGCCGGCATGGTCAGATCTCCAAGGCAAACACGGGCGTTGGAGACTGGATAGACACCCCCTGCGGGCGGGCCGGGGTGCGGATGTGGCAAAAGTTAGTACATTATCAACACTTTAACCAGCATGTTAGGTAAATTTTAAGAGATCTTAACGCCCCCGCCGAACCCAAGCCGATCCCGCTCAGATCAGCCCGAAATCACCAGAAGCAACCGCCGCCGACGCAATCAGACCATTGGCCAGCATATGCGCCTGAACCGCGCCGCCAGGATGGCGGGTCCGCAGATACAGCAGCCCGAACGCCAGCCCCGCCAGGGCACCGGCCAGCCAGCGGTCATGCAGCGCGGCAAACAGCAGGCTGCTCACCGCCAGCCCCGCCAGGACCCGCCAGGGCGCCGCGCCGGGGCGGCCCGCGATGCGCTCCAGCACATAGGCGCGGAAGAACAGCTCCTCGATCACCGGCACCAGGAGCACCGTGCCCAGCAGGCGGCAGAGGATCCAGACCGGATCCGGCGCCCCGGCAGCAGAGGCAGCGGCCTCCGGGGCGGTCCAGAGCCACAGCGCCGCCACCGCGCAGCCCGCGGCCCAGTCAGCCGGGCCCGCCCGCCAGCGGAACGTCTTCAGCGCAGGCCAGAACAGCCCCAGCCCCAGCACCATGAAAGCCACCCGCAGCGGGTAGCCATCGGCAGGATCTTCCCAGAGCAGCGGGGTGAGCGTGCCGCTCATCATGAACAGGATGAAGGGCACGAACCTGGCAAACAGCGGGTCCGACCTCAGCGGCGGGCCGCTCCGGGGCCGCGGCGCGTCCGGCGCTTTATGAAAAAACGCCGTGTTGTGAACGATGGCCAGAACCGCAAAGGCCAGCAGCGAGAACGCAAGCCAGCCTGCGTAGGAATGAAACCCGTCCACCGCCAGCCTTGGCGAGACATGCGCTCCCAGCCAGATCAGAACGGAGATGCGGAGTATGTTGAACACCCAGCTCAGCAGAACCGCCGCCGGAAACAGCACAAGCCAATAGGGTTTCCAGCGCAGGGTCCCGCCGGAGAGCAGGGCATAGCCCGCCACGAAGAGGGCGATCAAAACAATGCCTTCGATGCCGGAGCACGTGTTTCCAACCTGCACGGCAAAACCGTTCAGGGCAAAGATGCGCTCTTCCGGCAGGCTTGTGGCCTCTGCGCCGAATACCGACAGGACCTGCTCAACGGAAACAAAGGTGAGCCAGGTCATAGCCCGGTTGCCGCCCCCGAAAAAACTTGCCGCACCGATCAGGTCCGGCAGGGCAAAGACAGCTGCCATGGCGGCAGGCAAAAACGGCCCGCTCCCGAACAGCCACTGCCGCCAGACCCTGAGCGGCATGAGCCACAGCAGCGCCCCCAGGGCCGCGCAGAAAGCGCCCAGCAGAAAGGCAGGAACGGCCTGTGCAAACCGGACCTCCAGATCCAGGAACGGGATCAGCCAGAACGGCATGAAGATCATGGCCAGACCGGCGAAATGCAGCAGCGCCGGCCCCGGGCGCGCAAATGAGGCCGCCGCCGGGCCGGTTCCGGCAACATTCCAGAGCGGCGGTTTCAGCGCGGCCGCAGAGACCAGCGCAAGGCTCACGTAAACGGCGCGCCTTGGCAAGCTGGCTATCCAGAAACACAGGCCGGGCGCGCTGGACTCCACGCAGGAGAAATCCTCCCGGTTCTGCAAGACTGATTGAACGGCATGCACTTCGGCCAGCATCACGGTCACAAAAACCGCAAGCCGGAACATGAACGGCTTTGAAAACGTCACCTGCATCGCATGTCTCTGCTCAGGGGCACTTTGCAGAACGCCGCGAGGCTGTCCCGGCAGGCCCGGATATTGAACTGCGCCTTGCGGCCGGCATGTCTGCTCCACCTCTTTTTCCGGCACAGTACCAGACGGCGGGCAAACGTCCACAGGCACCATCCGCCCCGGAGGATGGATGCCCCTGCGCGGCCCTCCCCGGGCGTTGCGGCCGGGGGCGGTCCGGCGCACGCCCGGTTTTTGCGGCCTTAACCCGGATGCCCCATCCTTCAGGCCATCGGAGGAATCGGGGCGCAGCTTTCCGCAAGCCTGCAAATTTCTGGAGTACGCACATGCCTCAAACCGATCCGTTCGCAAGCCACCGCCGCGGGCTGGAAAGCCCGGCTGCAACCCATTTTGCCATCACGCCCCAGGATGGCACCGACCTGCCGGTGCGCCCGCGCGTTCTGCGGGTCATCTCCGGCGGCGACCTGGCCGTCCGGGATGCGGCAGGGACGGTCATTGTCTATCCGGTCGCCTCGGGCGAGACGATTGCCTTCTCGGCGGCCGGGATCGAGGCAACCGGCACCACCGCAACCGTCGCGGGGTGGTGCTGATGCTGACGACCGGCCTTTCCATCACCGGTGCGGCCGTGCAGGGGCGCTGGCCGCCGCCATCCGCCCTGCTCGACCTGGATTTCCGGCAGGACCGCTATGTGCAGGCCGGCACCGGGCGGCGCTTTGACGAGCTTCTCGCCTACAGCGGTTCCGGCCCCCGCACCTTCACCGGCCCGGCAGGGGCCTGCCTCTGGGCCGCGCATAACCTGGTGCTGAACAGCGAGACCCCGGCCACCCAGACCATCACCGTCGACACCGCCGCCGGCTATACCGTGGCCATGCAAGGGCCCGGATCGGTGGCCTTGTCCGGCGCCGCCGCGGGCACCGCGGCAGAGGGCAGCCCGGCGGTTGTGACCGCAGGATCTGCCGCCCTGACACTGACCGTGTCCGGGACCGTCACCAGGATGTGGGCCTACCGCTCCGATCTCGGCGGCATGGCAGACAACCCCGACAACCTCCTGGGGGCCGGGTTCGAGACCTATGTCCCCTCCGCCGCCTCGCCGGTCTTCAAGGCCCGCCGCAATGCGTATGAAAACGGTGCGCCGGCAGGGATTAAGATCGAAAGCGGCACCGCGGAGAACCTGTTGCTGCACACTCTCGCCCCCGCGGCAAACTGGGCGTCTCCCAACAGCACCCTTGCAGAGGTGCCCGGCGGCTTTGTCCGCATCACGTCGAATGGAACCGGGAACTACCCCAGAGCCGAAAGAGCGGATGTCGGCGGCGGGGCAGGCACCTACACGGCGCAGGTCGAGGTGCGGGCAGGCAACAGCGGCGGCTTTGTCTTCAGGGCCTCCGGCACCGGGTTCAGCGGAGGCGGCGACTCCGTTGCCTACCGGTTTGATTTCAGCACAGGGACCTTCAGCAAACTGGCCGCCGCTCCGGCCCTTTATCCTCCGGTGGCGGCGCTGGTCTCCCCGGGTGTCTACAGGCTGGCAATGACCTTCACCGCCGCAACGGTAACATCCTTCAGCATGTATCCGGCCTGGAACGATTCAACGCCCGGGGTCTATGCCGACTTCCGCCGCCCCCAGCTGGAACCGGGGCACACGCCGACCTCCTTCATCCCCACTGCAGGCAGCACGGCCGCCCGTCCGGGGGAAACGCTGGCCCTGCGCGCATCCGCGCTGCCTGCCAGCATGCCGGACGCGGTTTCGCTCGCACTGGACGGCCGCCTGCATTTTGCCGGCACCGGGGCCGCGGCCGCGGCGCGGTTCTTCGACTGGCAGGCCGGTGCCGGCGCCTTCCTGCGGGCGGAGCTGAACACCGGCGGCGGCGCAACCGGGCAGATCCGGGTTGTCAGCGGACAGTCCGGATCTGCCAGCACCGCAAGCGGGCCGGCGGCAGCCTATGCGCCCGGGCTTGATGTGCCGGTCAGTTTCGCGGCCCGCCATCAGGCGGCCGTTCTGGAACTGGTGGACCAGGGAGAGGCCGCCCCGGGCACGCCTGCGCCTTCAGGGCTGCCGGATCTGGCCGCAGCCGGGATCGGCCTGGCGCCGGTGTTCAACGGCCACCTTGGCCGCTTCCGCATCTGGAACCGCGACCTTGGCAGCCCCGGCGCCGGGCGCATGCCGGCATGAGCCTCCGCCTGGCTCCGCAGATGGCTGCTGAAGGCGGCGGGGCCGGGCAATAGCAGCGGCGCCATCCGGCGGCACCGCAGGCCGGGCCGCCGGGTCCTGCGCGTCTCAGAACAGGAAGTCATCCGCCGCCAGCTGGCCGGGCTGCAACCCCTCCAGGAACACCGTGCCGCTGCCGGTGCCGATCAGCGTGCCGCTGTCCTGCGCGCTGATCTGCAGCGCTGCAAAGCCGCCGCTCAGCTCCAGGGCCTGCACGTCGATCCAATCCTCCCCCGGCGCGAAACCGGTGACCGTGTCGCGGCCGTGGCCGGCCGCAAACACAAAGGCATCCGCGCCCCAGCCGCCGGTCAGGCGGTCATCCCCGCCGCCCCCCCACAGACGGTCACTGCCGGCACCGCCGGACAGCGTGTCCGCCCCGGCCTCGCCGAACAGCTGGTCGTTGCCATCGCCGCCATCAAGGCGGTCATCCCCGAACCCGCCGCCCAGACGGTCATGGTCTTCGCCGCCATAGAGCTGGTCATCGCCCCAGCCGCCCCACAGGTCGTCATTGCCCGCATCGCCCCACAGACGGTCCCAACCCGCGCCGCCGGACAGCGTGTCCGCCCCGGCCTCGCCGAACAGCCGGTCGTTGCCATCGCCGCCATCAAGGCTGTCATCCCCGAACCCGCCGCCCAGACGGTCATGATCGGCGCCGCCGTAAAGCTGGTCATCGCCCCAGCCGCCCCACAGGTCGGC
>JABXIA010000047.1 GCA_013373325.1 Paracoccaceae bacterium | reverse complement strand
TGCGGATAGCTTCTTGGGGGCGTCCAGCGCATAGGCGCGGTTGAACCGGTCCTGCTTCTGCTGCGACAGCTCCGCAAAGCGGGCTTCCCAGGCCGCACGCTCGGACTTGCCGCGGGCGCCGATTTCTTCCCACTGGGATTTGATCTCTGCCGGCACCTCAAACGGGCCGCCGGTCCAGCCGTAGGCGTCCTTGGCGGCTTTCAGCTGGTCAGGGTCGGTCAGCGCGCCGTGGCCTTTGGAGGTGTCCTGTGCGGCGTGGCCCAGGGCGATGTGGGTCTTGCAGGCGATCATCGAAGGTTTCTTCGATTTCTTCGCCGCAGTGATGGCCTCGTCGATGGCAACCGGGTCGTGGCCGTCGATTTCGATCACCTGCCAGCCCGACGCCTTGAAGCGCTGCACCTGGTTGGTGCGGTCGGACAGCTCAACGGTGCCGTCGATGGTGATGTTGTTGTTGTCCCAGAAGACAATCAGTTTGCCGAGGCTGTGGCGGCCTGCGAGACCGATGGCCTCTTGGCTGATGCCCTCCATCAGGCAGCCGTCGCCGGCGATCACATAGGTGTGGTGATCAACAACTTTCTTGCCGTAATGGGCGCGCTGCATTTCCTCAGCCATGGCAAAGCCGACGGCGTTGGAGATGCCCTGGCCCAGCGGGCCGGTGGTGACTTCAACCGCGTCCAGCAGGAAGTTTTCCGGATGGCCCGCGGTCAGCGCGCCGGATTGGCGGAAGTTCTTGATCTGATCCAGGGTGACCTGCTTGTCGCCGGTAAGGTACAGCAGCGAGTAGATCAGCATCGAACCGTGGCCCGCCGACAGGATGAACCGGTCGCGGTCCGGCCACTGCGGGTTGGAGGCGTCGAACTTCAGGTGCTTTTCAAACAGCACGGTGGCCACGTCGGCCATGCCGATCGGCATGCCGGTATGGCCGGAATTGGCGGCGGCAACGGCGTCCAGTGCCAGCGCGCGGATGGCGGCGGCCTTGTTCCAATGGTCGGGATTGGCGGTGCGCAGGGCTGTCAGGTCCACTTGGATTGTCCTTTGGCGTTAACAGGCATTTGCTGCGCTCAATAACAGCCATCAGCCAAAGATCAAGCATGGTTGCGCCTATTGAGGGCAATCTGCGCGAACTAGGCGCGGCAAGTGGTTGAAACGCAAAGGGGGGTGATTTATTCCTGAAAGGGAAGAGCTGGCCCGGGCCGGCCGCGCCCGCTCGATTCGGACGGGCAGCGGAACGATAATGGAACGGCAGGGTGCGGGTGAGGGACAGGCATGAACCAGATTGAAGAATTGCAAGGCCGCATTCAGGCCGCGCTGCAGCGCATCAGCGCAGGCTCTGCCGCGCTGCAGGAAGCGCGCGCCGCGGACAGGGTCAAGGCCGAAGAGGCAACAGCCGCAGCCGTTCAGGCCGCTGAGGCCGCCGCTGCCGGGGCCGCCAACGCCGAGCTTGAGCAGGCATTGGATGAGGAGAGGACTGCCAACGCCCAGCTGGAAGAGCGGGTAAAGGTGCTGCACGCCCGGCTGAAGGAGGCGGAGGGCGGAACATCTGCGGGAACCGCCAGTGATGAAGACGTGGCCGCGATGCAGGCGGAGCTTGAACTCCTGAGAAACGAAGCCGGTGATCCGGCGGAGAAGGAGGCACTGCGGTCTGAGGTTGCCCGCCTGAAGGGCCAGCTGGAAGCGGCAGCCAATACCGCGGCCAGCGACAAGGAAGCACTGGAAGATGAGCTGACAGAGGCCAAGGCCGCCAATGATGCGTTGAAGGCGCAGCTGGAGGCTGCCCCTGCGGCGGAGAACACGCCTGTAGAGTCCGCTGACGCACCGGACGTGAACGCCGAGCTGGAACGCCAGAACGAGGCACTGGTGCGGCTGGACAGCGAACTGCAGCAGCTGCGCCAGGCCAATGAGGAACTGCGCGCCTCCAACGCCGCCCTGCGGGAGGCCAACGCGCAAAGCCTGGGTGATGCCGGGCTGATCAACACGGCGATGGAAGCTGAAATCGAGGGGCTGCGCGCCGCGCAGGCCAGTGATCAGGCTCAGGTCAATGCGGTTCTCGCCAAGCTAGAGCCGCTCCTGGTCAACGCCCGGAACCTGCCTGAAGGAGAGGAAGTCTGATGCCCGAAGTGACCATTCATATCGGCGGCCGCGGCTTTGAGGTCTCCTGCCAGGAGGGTGAGGAAAGCTATCTGCACGCTGCCGCCAAGATGCTCGATGACGAGGCGCAGGTGCTGTCTGACCAGATCGGCCGCATGCCCGAGGCACGGATGCTCTTGATGGCCGGGCTGATGCTGGCCGACAAGACCGCCGCGGTCGAGGACCGGATCAAGGAAGTCGAGGCGGAGCTGGCCGAACGCATGCAGGAGCTGGAAACGCTGAAGGCCGCGCCTGCACCCGAACCGGAACGGATCGAGGTTGCAGTTGTGCCGCCGCAAGTGAACGAGACCCTGGCCGAACTGGCCGCCCGCACCGAAGCGCTGGCGCAGGAGATCGAGGAACAGGCTGCGGGCTGAGGTTTTTTTCTTAAGCCCTTGCAGCAAAAGAAAAAGGCGCCTCAGAGGCGCCTTTTTTTGTGCTTCTGCCTGACGTCAGGCGTTGGCTTCGCGGATCTTGTCGGCGGCTTCCTTGTTGAAGGCAATGCCGTTGTCGTCAAACAGGGTGTCCAGTTCCGAGGAAAGCGCCATCTCGGTGATGATGTCGCAGCCGCCGACGAACTCGCCCTTCACGTAAAGCTGAGGGATGGTCGGCCAGTCAGAGTATTCCTTGATGCCCGAGCGGATTTCCTCGTCCGCCAGCACGTTCACATCGGTGTAGTCCACGCCGATGTAGTTCAGCACAGCCGCCACGCGCGAGGAGAAGCCACACTGCGGCATTTCCTTGGTGCCTTTCATGTAGAGCACCACGTCATTGGCTTTGACGGTTTCGTCGATGCGGGTCTTTGCGTCGGTCATGTGTTCATTTCCTTTCGGCTGCTGCGCCGTTTCCGTTGGCGGTCATATAGGGAATGCCGCGTGTTTTGCCAATCCGCCCGAATGGAAACACCGGGATGAGCGCAGCGCTATTTCAGTTTGCTCTTTGGAACAAAGAAACGGGCATATTCCTGCGGGTCCTTGGGGACTTTCCAGGTCCGGGCGGATCCGCCGCCCATGCCGGATTGATAATCGGAGCGCAGGGTGTGGTAGTCCGGGTCGTTGTCGTCCTCCTCCAGCGGGCGGCGGCGCTGGGATACGAGCGCCACTACGGCGGTCATGATCACAATGCCAATCACCAGGATGGAGGAGAACAGCGACATCCCGGGTTATTCCGGTGCCTTAGTGGTCAGCGCCAGCGCGTGCAGTTCACCGTCGGGACCGTCCATCTTGCCTTTGAGAGCGGCATAAACGGCGCGCTGCTGCTGGACGCGGTTCTTGCCGCGGAAGCTTTCGTCGACGACCATCGCCGACATGTGCACACCGTCGGAACCGCCGACCTGGATTTCGGCATCCGGGAAGGCATCTCGCAGCAATTCTTCGATTTCGTGGGCTTGCATGGGCATCCGGGGAAGTCCTTTGTCTTGTTTGCCAAAAATGTAGGTGTGCGGCAGGTGCTGTGCAAGCAGGTTTAGGCGTGGCCCGGCGCAAAAGGCGCAATGCTTTCGACAAATTCCGGCACCGCTGCCAGCGCCTCCTGCACGGCCTCTTCCTCAAAATCCCAGACAGAGGAGGGGTCCACCGGGCAGAGCGCCCGGGCCAGCTCTGCGCAGCGGTCCTGAAAGACCTGCGGCAAAGGCAGCGCAGCGGCCTCCTGCAGAACCAGCAGCGCCTCATGGACCGGGCGGACGACCCGCAGGGCATAGGTCATATGGGTCAGCAGGTCCGGATCATCACGCCAGGTTTCGCCATCAAACAGCTCCTGCGTCACCCGCTGGCCGGCACCGGCGCAGGAGTAGGCAACACAGCCTCCAAAGCCGCATTTGGCAAGATCGGCGTGAATGGAGCAGCGGAAATCCGGGGCGAGGTTGGGGCAGGGGGTGTCTGCCGCCTTCAGCAGGCCGAAATCCTCATGCGCCTCAAACGGATAGGTAAGGCAGCAAAGGCCTGCACAGCGGCTGCAATCCTCTTTCAGCTCTGGAAAGGTCATCGGCATGCCTCCGGGACAAAGAAAAAGGCGGGACGGCTGTGCCATCCCGCCAATGTTCATGTATCAACTGCCGCCCGTTCGGGCCAGCAATCAGGCCACGGCTGCTGCAAAGCTGGAGCGGAAGATGTCCTTCAGCTCTGCCAGCGGCGCCTCGGAGGCGCCGATTTTCACCATGTCGCCGCCGAACTTGCCGACGGTGGTGATTGCAACTCCTGCCTGGCCTGCGGCCAGCATCAGTGCCTCGGCCTGGTCAAAGTTGCAGGCGATCAGGTAACGCGCCTGATCCTCGCCGAACACGGTCTGGGTGTCGCCCGCGTCGATCTGCACGCCGACGCCGGCCTCTTCGGCCATCTCGAACGTTGCCAGCGCCAGGCCGCCGTCGCCGAGGTCGGTGCAGGCCTTGATCAGCTCGCGGTTGGTGCGGATGAACTCGCCGTTGCGCTTCTCAGCCTCAAGATCCACCGCCGGGGCGTCGCCGTCCTCGCGGTTGAATACCTCAGCCAGAAGCGCCGACTGGCCCAGATGGCCCACGGTTTCACCCACCAGCAGCGCAACATGTCCGTCGCGCGCCTCGCCGATGATCGGCTCCTCACCCGCGGCAATCAGGCCCACGGCGCCGATGGTCGGGGTCGGCAGGATGCCCTTGCCGTCGGTTTCATTATACAGCGACACGTTGCCGGAGACGATCGGCATGTCGAGCGCAGCCACAGCCTCGCCGATGCCCTTGATAGCGCCGACGAACTGGCCCATGATCTCCGGCTTTTCGGGGTTGCCGAAGTTCAGGTTGTCGGTGGTCGCCAGCGGC